>CAZHPS010000026.1:17249-26601 GCA_964534335.1 uncultured Desulfobacterales bacterium | reverse complement strand
TCTCTCTGTGTCCTCTGTGGGAAACCGAATCATAAGTATACTTTCAATGGAGAATTGGTATAAAAGCAGCATAAGTTTCCGGCCTGTGCCTGCATAAACACAGTCCTGAAAACTTTATGCCCGAAAATTTATGGAATATTACTTATAACTTTTGTCCTATGCAAACCGGATGGAGGATTGCAAAAATTAAAAGGAAAGCAGGATAAGAGAAAACCGGATGTCTGAGAGTTTAAAAAAATCATATGATTTTGGGAATAACCAGGCGCAGAAATGTTTTTTCATCCTCATCAATCCTGCGCAGCCCTTCCATGAGCATTGGCATAAAATTCCCCAGTCCCCGGAGTTCCATTTCATCAAGGGAAAGACCGGGACTGAACCGGAACCTGCCCCGCTTGAGTTTGAGCAGTTCAAAAAACGCGTCCTGTCCTTCCTTTCCGTCAAAATGAACCTTGACAACCTCGCCATCCCGGAATGATACCGAAGCCCTGCTTTCCGAGGACTGCAGGGTCAGAATGCCGGTCTTCTGGTTCATATGAAAGATCTGGAAAAGCTCTGAGGGGATCATCTCTGAAATTTTGCCCGTGACACCCGATGCAAACTCCTCGTACCTGGCCTGATTGATTTCTGCCATGCGTCCGGCCAGCAGCCGGGTGAAATACATCTGCAGGGACGGGGAATTGCTGAGAATGGTTTTCAGATTTCTGGCAGTAATATACAGCACTGTGGAAGGTTCCACAGCCTTGACCGTAGCTCCCACCGTATTGCCGCTGAGCAGGCTCATCTCTCCGAAAACCTCGCCTTTTCCCATTTCTGCTATGCGCATTTCATCATCGCCCAGCACTTCCACCCGGCCCGTGATAATGATATACAGGTTCCGGCCAGGGTCCCCTTTTTTGATGATAAGCTCCCCGGCTCCGTATTCATCAAAACGGAGATTGGACGCAAACTCACGGGAAACATGGTCATCCAGGGACTGAAAAATCGGAAATCCGCTCAGGCCCTGCGTAACCACTTCCACATAATCATCATCCGGTCTTTCCTTGTCCTCATCAGAAATATGGGGGGAGTGTTTTTGGGAAAAACGGATCATTCCTCTGCATCCGCTGCACCGGTACACCTGCACAGACTGGGGCTCTGAGAAAAAAATATTGCCTTTGAGCAGGTTGACAATATCTTTTGCCAGGGTCATGCATGGGGCCTTGTTCGAAGGTACGGAAAATATGTTTCCGGCCAGTTGGAATTCATCCCCCACAGCATAAAGGGGGCAGTTTTTTCCTCCCACAATACGAAATACAGGGGGCAGCCTGAGAGCAGGGTCTGGGGCCGATGTTTTTTTCCTGTCTTTTTCCGCATCCCTGCTTTTCAGACCGGCTTTTTCCTGCTTTGTTTTTTGATTACGTTCAGGTACAGTGGCAGATTTCAGAACTGCCGGTTTTACAGAGCCGGGTTCGGGAACTGCTTTCATCGGCATACCGGGCCTGTCTGCTTCTGCTTTTCCGGAATAACCGGGCGAAGTTCCGGGATATTTCTTTACCTCAGATTCCGGAGGATAAACGCTGATCAGATGGCCGCATTCCAGGCATCGGGCTTTGCTGCCGCCTTTTTTGATACGCTGTTCATTCACTCTGAAAGCGGCCCGGCATCTGTCGCATGTTACTTTCATGTATCCTCCTGTATTACAGGAATATTTTATTTTTTTCCGAATTCAGGCAGATTAAAAAAATACAAATGGGTTTCACTGTCTGCGGTCAGTGTAATATGATTCCTCTGCAATGAAAACTGTTTTTTTCATTTTCCGTAAAAAAACAAAAAAGACAGATTACAACACTCTGTTTTCAGAATATATAGCTGTCCTGAACGATCCGGGGGGAAAACTCTGAAAATTTTATGCCCGAAAATTTATGGAACCTTACTTAAAAAAACACAGGAATCTGTTGACAAACAGAATGGGAAAAACGAATATTGGAAAATTAAGTATATTTTCAAATGCAAAAAATTATATGAATAAAGTTTTATGGGATCAGTTGTCACGATATTTTTTGATGCTTTGCTGTGAACATCTTTCTGTCCGTTTATAACAGACAGAATATCGGCAGGGAGGTGAAAATGAAAACAGGTTTGATTGCCATACTTATGTTTGTGTGTTTTTTTTCCGCAGGGGAAGGTCTGAAACCGGCTTCTGCACAAATCCGTTCAGCAGATGAGCCGGTTCAGGAGAATTCTTCGGGCATATCCAGAAGGATTGTTGGAGGCGACAAAGCAGATGCAGATGCCTGGCCCTGGATGGCTGCGCTGATTGAGCCGGGATGGGGTTCAGATTATCTCAATCAGTACTGCGGCGGTTCGCTGATTCATCCCCGGTGGATTCTGACTGCTGCCCATTGCGTTAAAGATGATGATGGATTGATTACAGATGTCCGTAATATTGAAGCAGTTTTGGGAACCCATGATCTGAAATCCGGACCGGGACAGCATTTTGCTGTAAAACAGATCCTTGTCCATCCCCTTTACGGAGATGGCAATTATTCAACTCCTGACTCGGACATCGCTCTGCTGGAACTGGAAACACCGGCTGAGGGTTATCCCACAATTCCGGTATATACCGGTTCTGATACACTGGCAGGAAAAGAAAGCATTGTCATAGGATGGGGAAGCACAAGGGGATGGGGAAATCTGCCCAGGGTTATGGATCCATGGATTCTCCGGCAGGTGACAGTCCCGGCTGTTTCCAATGAGGAATGCAAAAGAGCTTTTGCAGAAGAAGGATATATCGACACAGACTATACCATTGACAGTTCCATGCTGTGTGCAGGTGACATCAATGGCGGAAAGGATTCCTGTTATGGCGACAGCGGCGGTCCCCTGATTGTTCAGGATGAGGGCATATGGAAAGTGGCAGGTCTGGTCAGTTGGGGTGAGGGATTTTATTGCGGAGAACCCGGACTGTATGGTGTCTATACCCGTGTATCTGAATTCACTGATTTTATTTCTTCCCGCACAGGCATACGCAGTTTTCCGGCAGCACCGGCCTTCACTTTGACGACTTCAGGGACAGATATTTCCCTTTCATGGGAACCTGTAAGCGGCGCGGACGGATACCGTCTGTGCTTTTCTCCCTGGCCCGATATTGAACCCATGACAGAGGCTGATATGGGTCTTGCAACATCCATTTCCGGCCCTTTGCCTCCGGGTTCGGCCTACTATGCGGCAATAAAGGCATATAACGGAAATGTTTCCGGCAACTTGTCCAATATCCTCTTTTTCATGTTTGTTGACGGATCTGATTCTTCTTCTATGACCATGCGCACAGAAGATGGGGCTGCAGACATTTCCTGGACTCCTGCACCGGATGCTGCATACTGCCGTCTGTATCATGCTCCGTATCCGAATCCTGATCCCATTGAATCCAAAGACATGGGAATACAGAGACAAATATCTGCCTCCGCGCTGGCCGGTTCTTCTTTTTTCACACTGATCGAATCTCTGAATGCCCAGGGAGCAGCGCATTATTCCAATATTATGGGAGTGGTTGAGGCATCAGAACTGCAAAGCCGATAAGCAGACAGGCTTCCTGCTTATCATCCGGACTTTGGGTTGACGCAGATACCAATCTTCTGTACAATTATCTGAATCAACAGAAACCGGGAAAAATTTTCTCATCTACTGCTTCATTTCATTTTAATTTATGGGTATCATCTCTGATGAATACCGTGTGTCGGATTACGCTGACGCTAATCCGACCTGCAATTTTAGATGAAATGAAGCACTACCTGCAAAAGGAGGCAAAAAATGAAAAGACTTGTGATGTGTGTTTTTCTTGCCGCTGTTTTCACATTTTCCCATGCACATGTTTTTGCAGAAACCATTATGGTCTGCGGCAATGCTGACAAACCTCCCAAACAGTGGGAGGATGAAACCGGACAGTACAAAGGCATCTGGATTGACATTCTGAAAGCCATTGATAAGGAAATGCCGGATATTGATTTTCAGATCTCCCTGCTCCCCTGGAAAAGAGCATACAAGGGAGGTGTGGAAGGAAAGAATGCCATGATGGGCATGTTTTACAATGAGGAGCGCAACAGTGTTTTTGACCTCTCTGATCCGGTGCTGGAGGAAAAGGTCGTTATCGCTGTAAAAAAAGGCATGGAATTCAAATTTGAAAGTCTGGAAGATCTGAAAGACAAAAAAATCGGCATTTACGGAGGAACCAGTTACGGAGCCGAATGGCAGAAGGCAGTTGACAAAGCGGTTTTCACTGTGGATGAGGATTTCAGCAATCCCCAGAGATTAAAAAAGATCCTCGCGGGTGTGATTGACGGAGGAGTTTTCAATCCCGGCACTGCGGCAGTGAAAATGCTCTGTGACAAAACTCCGGATATGAAACCTGATGATTTTACTGTTCTGGAACGTCCCATTCTGACAGAAAACTCCTATTTTGCCATTGCCAAAAAGCAAAACAGAAAAGATCTGATTGAAAAATTCAATGCCGCACTCCGGAAAATAAAAGAGTCGGGTGAATATCAGCAGATCATTGACAAATACAGCAAATAGCGGGGAATGGGGACTGGGGCTTGCCTGACATCAGACATCCTGACACATGCCTACTGATTCCCAATCCTAACCACTGTTATGTTTATAAAACCGATCAAAACCTGCCATTAAGAATGCCCGCCGTCCATGGCGGGCAAAGATAAATGCTTTATAAAAGTAAATTGGAAATAACACGATGATACAAAGCTTTAACAACAGAACCGATAAAGTCGGCGATGATTTTAAGAAAAACATTGGTAAAGAAAGCAGGTTTCAGGTTGCTGCCGGTATTTTTTCTATTTACGGTTTTGAAGCACTGAAATCTGAATTGAAAAAAATTGATTCATTGAATTTTATATTTACCGATCCTACATTTATCGAACTTGATAAAAAAAACAGAGAGCAGAGACAGTTTCAGATTAACTCCAATTTGCGACAGAAGGCAATCAGCGGGTCAGAATTTGAAATTAATCTGAAAAACGAACTTAAAGGCAGGGCAATAGCAAAAGAATGCAGGAAATGGATTGAACAGAAAGTAAAATTTAAAACCAATGCCGGCAATAAATACATACAGCCCCATGTTACTTTGATCAATAAAGAGAACAGTTTTGTGTACATGGGAATAAACGAATTCACCAGTGCCGGGTTTGGTTATGAAAAGGATAATTCCATCCTTCATCAGATAATCAAGACAGATGATTTTGAAACAACCAAACAATACATACAGAACTTCAATGAAATATGGAACGACGAAAAGGTATTGAAGGATGTAACAAATGAGGTGACAGACTGTATTTCGAATCTTTATAAAGAAAACCCGCCGGAGTTTATTTACTATCTGATACTGTACAATATTTTTGATGAGTTTCTGGAAGATATTTCCGAAGATGAACTGGCGAACGAAAGAACCGGTTTTAAAGAATCGCTTATCTGGAACAGGCTCTATGATTTTCAGAGGGATGCAGTACTTGGTATTATCAACAAACTGGAACGGCACAACGGCTGTATTCTTGCCGACAGTGTCGGACTTGGTAAAACTTTTTCTGCTTTGGGTGTTATTAAGTACTATCAGGAACGAAACCGCTCAATCCTGGTTCTCTGTCCCAAAAAGCTGGGCGACAACTGGCAGACATTTCTGAACAATTATGAAGACAATCCCCTGATTAAAGACCGCCTTAACTATGATGTGCTTTATCATACTGATTTATCAAGAGAGAAAGGCGAATCAAACGGAATAGATTTGTCACGAATCAACTGGGGCAACTATGATCTGGTGGTAATAGATGAATCCCATAATTTCAGAAACAATGATCCCCGAAAAGACAGGGTAACCCGGTATCAAAAACTGCTAAATGATGTCATGCGCAAAGGTGTCAAAACCAAAGTGCTTATGCTTTCTGCAACTCCTGTAAACAATCGTTTTACTGATTTAAAAAATCAGATCGCCCTTGCCTGCGAAGGTGAAACAGGCATTGCCGATGAAAGGATGGGAACAGAAAAATCTGTTGAGAAAATTCTTGCAAATGCTCAAAAAATCTTTAACGACTGGGCCAAACTGCCTGTTGAAGAGCGAACCAGCCAGGCCTTACTTTCAACCCTCAACAGTAATTTTGATTTTTTTAAACTGCTCGATAGTGTTACCATTGCCAGAAGCAGGAAACATATCGAGAAGTACTACGATATAAACAAAATCGGCAGGTTCCCCAACCGCCTGAAACCAATTACCCATCATGCGGATATTACAGATCTTGAAGGCTTTATCGAAATTTCAGATCTGTACAAAGAACTTTCCAGACTGAATCTGGCTATCTATTCCCCAACAGAATATATTCTGGATAACAAAAGACAATTTTACAGCGATTTATATGATACCAATATCAGCGAAAAAGTAAGCTTTAAACAGTCTCATCGGGAAAAAAGCCTGCAGACACTGATGCGGGTTAATCTGCTTAAACGCCTTGAAAGCTCTGTGGATTCTTTCCGTATTACATTAAATAAATTTATCAAAGCGAATGAACTCACTATCGGGCAGATAACTGTTTTTGAACAAAATGGCGGGGATGGGTTTGCAGAAGCCACGCAATTAAATGATATAGATTTAGATGCTGACAGTGATGACTGGCAGAATGATGAAATGAGTGTGGGCGGCAAGGTACGGGTTAAACTTGCCGACATGAACACCAGCGGATGGAAACAGGATCTGGAAGCCGACATTCTTGTGGCAAAAGCCATTTTCAAAGAGATGGCAATGGTGACACCTGAACACGATACAAAACTGAGGGACCTGAAAAAATTCATCAAAAACAAGCTGGATAATCCCATTAACCCCGGCAATAAAAAGGTGCTGGTGTTCAGTGCCTTTGCCGATACGGTCAATTATCTCTACGAGAACATTGCCGATTACTTTAAAAAAAGACACAATCTTGCAAGTGCAAAGATTACCGGTTCCGACAATAACAAATGCACTCTAAAAATTGACAGCAGTTTTAACAACCTGCTGATTAATTTTTCGCCCCGCTCCAAAGAACGCCGGAATAAAGATGCACCGGAAATTGACATATTGATTGCCTCAGACTGTATTTCAGAAGGCCAGAACCTGCAGGACTGTGATACCCTGATCAATTATGATATCCACTGGAATCCGGTACGCATTATCCAGAGATTTGGCCGAATTGACCGTATCGGGTCCATCAATAAGGATATTCAACTGATCAATTTCTGGCCACAACTTTCTTTGGATGACTATATCAATCTGAAAAACAGGGTTGAATGTAAAATGTTCATGGTGGATGCCACCGCCTCCGGCGAAGATAATGTGCTTACCAATAAATCATCAGACCTGCTTTTCCGCAAAAAACAGTTGGAAAAACTGCAGGAAGAAGTTGTGGATATTGAAGATATGGGTTCCGGGGTTTCTGTCACTGATCTTGGGCTGAACGACTTCCGCATGGATCTGGTGAACTACATCAAAGAAAACGGCTCGCTGGAAACGGTTGCCAACGGTATGCACACTGTTTGTAAAAAGGACACAGAAAGAGGCATAGAAGAAGGGGTTGTCTTTGTTTTAAAGAATCTCAGCAATGGTGTCAATATCGATAAGACCAATCAACTGCACCCATTTTATCTGGTGTATATCAAAGCAGATGGATCAGTCCTCTCCAATCATCTCAATGTGAAAAACACGCTGGATATTCTCCGCACCCTCTGCAAGGGTAAAAATGAGCCGTTAAAAGAGGTGTATGAACCGTTTAATGAGGAAACCGATGACGGCAAAAATATGAAGCTGTATTCTGAACTTTTGAATAAGTCCATTGAGGCGATTCTCAATGTGAAGGATGAAAGCGATGTGGACAGCCTCTTCTCTGCGGGTGGCACGACGGCATTTATGAACAGCATTAAAGGACTGGAAGACTTTGAACTGCTTGCCTTTGTTGTGGTAAAATGAAAGAAGAGATTAACCACGGAATGCACGGAAGGACACGGAAAATGAATTTAATTTTTGAAAAAGAAACATACATTGTCCGAGGTGCTGTAAGAGATTAACCACGGAATGCACGGAAGGACACGGAAAATGAATTTAATTTTTGAAAAAGAAACATACACTGTCCGAGGTGCTGTTTTTGAAGTTTATAAAGAAATGGGATGCGGATTTCTTGAGTCTGTATATCAGGAATGTTTAAAAAAGGAATTTGTAAAGCGGAATATTCCTTTTGTTGAACAAGCAGTTATAAAATTGTTTTATAAAGGAGAAGAACTTGAACATACATTTAAACCGGATTTTATATGCTATGGAGGAATTGTTCTGGAATTAAAAGCTGTATCTGAAATATGCGGTGCACATAAAGCTCAGTTGTTGAATTATTTGAAAGCAACCGGCATGAAACTCGGTTTATTGATTAACTTCGGAAGCCATCCTAAAGTTCAGATTGAACGCTATGCTCTTTAAATTCCGTGCATTTCCGTGTATTCCGTGGACAATAAAGGTTATTTATGAATGAGTTGAAACTGCCAAAAGAAACTTTTGTAAACAAGTTTGTTGCCAAAACCAAGTTTTATGAAAAAGCCGGTCTGAACTCAAAATTGCAGAAGGAGTTTGCCCATAAGATTCAAAAGATCACCTGGAAGTACAAGCTGGCTGAAAGCACTGTCGGTATAGCCAAAACAGAAGCCGTTACCGAGATACAGATTTTTGAAATTGAGCTGAAAGAACAGATCATTCCAAAGAATGTTTTAAAGGTCATTGACAAAAGTATTCCCTATCAGATTTTGTACCGGTTTGTGTATGATGAAAATGTTGCATACGGGATAACATTAAAAGAGAATACCAGTGTGGAAAACTACTATTTTTCAGACTGGAATGCGGATATAGCTTTTGATTTTACCGGCATTGATTTGGAAAAGGTGTATCAGAAATTAGTGAAAGCCTTTGTTCGGGACGAAGCCCAAAACAAAGGCAGTTTTAGTGAGATTATTAATGTTGATAAAAAGATTAAAACACTGGAAGCGGAGATTGCCGCATTGGAAAGTAAGATAAGCAAGGAAAAACAGTTTAACCGCAAGGTTGAGATAAACAAGGTTTTGCTGGAGAAGAAAGCAATGCTGAAGAGAATAAAAGAATAAACCACGGAAAACACAGAAGGGCACGGAAAAAGAAAAAATTTCCGTGTATTCCGTGGAAGAAAAAGGATAAACAATTGATCCACGGAAAGCACAGAAGGGCACGGAAAAAGAAAAATTTCCGTGAATTTCCGTGTATTCCGTGGAAAAAAAAGGATAAACAATTGATCCACGGAAAGCACAGAAGGGCACGGAAAAAGAAAAA
>CAZHPS010000026.1:0-17149 GCA_964534335.1 uncultured Desulfobacterales bacterium | reverse complement strand
AAAAAGGATAAACAATTGATCCACGAAAAGCACAGAAGGACACGGAAAAAGAAAAAATTTCCGTGTATTCCGTGGAAAAAAAAGGATAAACAATTGATCCACGAAAAGCACAGAAGGACACGGAAAAAGAAAAAATTTCCGTGAATTTCCGTGTATTCCGTGGACAAAAATAAGGAGTTATTGTAATGGACAAACTGAAAATGAGTACACCGGATTTGACAGATGAAAGCATTAAAAAAATTGCCGAGTTGTTTCCTAATGTGATTACTGAGGTGGAAGAATTAACCACGGAAAGCACAGAAGGACACGGAAAGAAGAAATTTAAGAAAGTGGTAGATTTTGATTTGTTACGGCAGATGCTGTCCAAAAATCTGGTGGAAGGGGCTGATGAACGCTATCGCCTGGACTGGCCCGGGAAAAAGGCTTCGCTTTTAAAAGCCAATACACCCATTACCAAAACGCTGCGCCCCTGCCGGGAAGAATCGGTTCATTTTGATACCACTGAAAACCTGTATATTGAAGGCGATAACTTTGAAGTGCTGAAGATTTTGCAGGAGAGTTATTTGGGTAAAATCAAGATGATCTACATTGATCCGCCGTATAATACAGGCAATGATTTTATCTACAAAGATAATTTTGCCAAGAGCAAAGACGAGTACGAAGAAGAATTGGGAACCACCGATGAAGAGGGAGGTAAGCTGTTCCGAAATACCGACAGCAACGGACGGTTTCATTCTGATTGGCTGAGTATGATGTATGAACGGCTGATAGTTGCGAGGGATCTGCTCAAAAATGACGGGGTTATTTTTATCAGTATTGATGATAATGAAATTCATAACCTAAAAAAGATTTGTGATGAGATTTTTGGCGACAATGCTTTTTTGAACCAAATTTGTTTAGAAAACGATTCTAGAGCAAGACCATACGGGTCTGTAGCTACAACACATGAATACATTCTTGCCTACTCTAAAAGTGATAAATTTGTGTATGAAGTATTAGAAGACCCCGATAAAGAGTTTAATGAAACAGATGAGGAAGGTGGCTTCGACCTATATGAATTAAGGAATCGAAATATTGCCTTCAACATCGATAACCGACCAAACCTTTATTACCCATTTTATGTTAATCCAAGTAATGCAGATGAGAACAAGCTGTATGAAATATCTTTAGATAAAAAACAGGGGTGGGTCGAAGTATATCCGCAAGAATCACAAGGCGTTAAAACTGTATGGCGGTGGGGTAAGGATAAGGCAGCAAGAAATTTAAACAGTATTCTCTTTGCTAAAGAATCAAAGAATGCAACTGGGTATCAAGTAGTAAAAAAGTATCGCTCCACTACATATACACTAAATACAATATGGAATGATAAGGCTATAAAAACTGATAGAGGCACACTTGAAACAAAATCACTTTTTGAGAATAAAAAATATTTCGATTTTCCCAAGCCTGTCGATCTTTTAAAGCGGCTACTAACTATATCAACTGATACTGAATCGGTTGCACTTGACTTCTTCTCCGGCTCCGCCACCACTGCCCATGCAGTCATGCAGCTCAACGCCGAAGAATTATTAACCACAGAAAGCACAGAAAAATACGGAAATAATAAAGATTTTTCTTCCGTGCCTTCCGTGTCTTCCGTGGACAAAAAAGGTTCCCGCAAATTCATCATGGTTCAACTCCCCGAACCCTGTGACGAAAACAGTGAAGCCTACAAAGCCGGATACAAAACCATTGCCGAAATCGGCAAAGAACGCATCCGCCGTGCCGGGAAGAAAATACTGGAAGAATTGGAACCACGGAAAGCACAGAACAACACGGAAAGTTCTCTTTTTGATTCTTCTTCCGTGCCTTCCGTGTCTTCCGTGGACAAAAATCTTGATATTGGTTTTAGAGTCTACAAAACCGACTCCACCAACATGAAAGATGTTTTTTATCACCCCAGCGAACTCAAACAGGATCAGTTGTCTTTCCTTGAAAGCAACATCAAAGAAGACCGCACAGCCGAAGACTTGCTCACTCAGGTTATTCTCGATCTTGGGCTGGAACTCACACTCCCCATTGAAACAAAAAAGATACTCGGCAACACAGTGTTCATCGTCCAAACCAATGCCTTAGTTGCCTGTTTTGACAAAGATATTAACTTCAAGATCGTTGACACCATATCCGATCTGAAGCCCCTAAAAGTTGTATTTAAAGATGCCAGCTTTAAAGACGACAAAGACCGTATCAATGTGGAAGAACGCTTTAAACGGTTTTCGCCGGAAACAAAGGTGACGGTGATTTAATGGTGAATTATGAATTATGAATTATGAATGGTGAATGGTGAATTATGAATGGTGAAATCAGAAATAACAGAATTTGAGAAATACCGTCCGATTCAGGACAGACTTTCTGAATCAGACTCTGACAGGGAAATAAAGAATGAGCCACGAAAATCACGAAAACACACGAAAAATAAAATTCATAACAACTTTCGTGCTCTTTCGTGTATTTCGTGGCTAAAAAGAGGATTTTATAAATGAAAGACAAAAGATTAACGATAAGGAACTCGACTGCGGAGTTTTTGGTATTTACCAGCCAGGCGGGAGAAGACGGGATTGAAGTTCGGGTAGAAGATGAAAATGTCTGGCTTACGCAAAAGCTGATTGCCAGATTATTTGATGTTAAAATCCCAACCATTAACGAACATCTGAAAAACATCTTTTCTACCAATGAATTACAGGCAGATTCAGTTATTAGGAATTTCCTAATAACTGCCGGTGATGGCAAACAATACAATACGAAGCATTACAATTTGGAGGCAATTATTGCACTTGGGTATAGAATAAATTCAGAAAGAGCCACAAATTTCCGCCGCTGGGCAACACAGGTATTAAAAGATTTCACCCTTCGCGGCTATGTACTTGATGATGTCAGGTTAAAAAACGGGGCATATCTTAGCAAACAATATTTCAGGGATTTGATTCTTGAAATAAGGGATATTCGGGAAAGCGAAAGGAATTTCTATCAGCAGATTACGGATATTTACGCAACGGCTGTTGATTACGATTTGCAGTCTCCTACAACTAAAACATTTTTTGCCACAGTCCAGAACAAAATGCACTATGCGACCCATAGGCAAACTGCCGCAGAACTTATTGTGAATCGTGCAGATCATCGAAAAGATTATATGGGACTGACTGCATGGAAAAAAGCACCCGATGGTAAAATATTAAAATCAGATGTTGTCATCGCTAAAAATTATCTGAATGAAAAAGAGATTAAGTTTTTAAACAGAATTGTCACCATGTACCTTGATTATGCAGAAAATCAGGCGGAACGGGGCATTCCCATGACCATGAGCGACTGGTCAGAAAAATTAAACGCATTTTTAAAATTTAACGATGCAGAGATTCTGGCAAATGCAGGGAAAGTAACCGCTGAAATAGCTAAATCATTTGCAGAAAGTGAATTTGAAAAATACCGTCCCATACAAGATCGGCTTTTTGAATCAGACTTTGACAGGGAAATAAAAAGAATGATGAATTATGAATTAATAATTATAAATGAGAAAAAAAAGGAGAAGTAGATTAAATATGGTTGAATTTTACATTCATAATTCACCATTCATAATTTACAATTAAATATATGAAACTGATATTCAAACAGCAACCCTACCAGACCGATGCCACCATGGCCGCAGTCCGCTGTTTTGAGGGACAAAGCAAAGGTTTCAGAAAAGAAGTTATTGGCAGAGAAACTCTTGATCACGGGTTATTCGGCACAGAAGTTAAAGCAGAAGAGATATTTTCCAACAAAAAACTGGAAATTACCGAAAGCGATATTTTAAAGAATGTGCAGACCCTGCAGAAAGAGCAGGGATTAAAAACCGTTTCCAAACTGGATGGACTCAACTTTACCATTGAAATGGAAACCGGAACCGGAAAAACCTATGTGTATACCAAAACCATGTATGAACTTAACAGGCATTACGGCTGGAACAAGTTCATTATCATGGTGCCGTCAGTGGCTATCCGTGAAGGTGTGCATAAATCCCTGGAAATAACTGCAGACCATTTTCAGGAGATTTACGGTAAAAAAATCCGCTTTTCGATTTACAACACCAAAAACAAATCCAACCTGATCAACATCAAGAGCTTTGCAAATACTTCCAATATAGAAGTGATCATTATGAATTATCAGGCATTTGCCACCACCAGCCAGGAATCCAGAAAGATTTATCAGAAACTGGATACACTGCAAAGCGAACGGCCTATTGATATTATCAAAAGAGCCCGTCCCATTCTCATTATTGATGAGCCGCAGCGGTTCGGGGATAAGGCAGAAAAGATATTTATCAACAGAGAATTCAATCAGCTTTGTACTCTGCGTTATTCGGCTACCCACAAAAAGGACTTCAATAAAATATACCGGTTGGATGCCATTGATGCCTATAACCAGAAACTGGTGAAAAAAATCAGTGTGAAAGGAATCGAAGCAGTCGGAAACAGCGGAACCAACAGCTATCTGTTTCTGGATAAAATCCAAATCAGCACCAACAAATATCCGGTTGCCTATATTGAGCTGGAAGTAAAACAGGCAAATGGTATCCAGAAGAAAATCAGACAGATCAAAGAGAAAGATGACCTCTATGTTTTTTCCAGTGAACTGAAGCAGTACAAAGGCTTTGTGGTAAAAGAGATCAACGGTCTTACCAATACCGTATCTTTTACCAACGGTGTTTCCCTTTCTGTTGGGCAAACCTCCGGTGATGTGGACGAGGAACATGTACGCCGCATACAAATCCGTGAAACAGTCAAATCCCATATTGAAAAAGAACGGATCATGTTTCAAAGGGGAATCAAAGTCTTATCGCTGTTTTTTATTGATGGGGTAGTGAAATACCGGGATTACAGCAGTCCAGACCAGAAAGGCATTTACGCCAAAGTATTTGAAGAGGAATACCGGCAGGCAATCAGCGAACAGAGTCTTTTTGAACCGGAGTACAACCAATATCTGGGGAAACATTCAGCGGAAGATATTCACAAAGGATACTTCTCCATAGATAAAAAAGGCCGGTTTGCAGATTCCAAAGAAAAACGGGGCGAAGGCGGCAGCGATGATGAAAGTGCCTATGACCTGATTATGAAAAACAAGGAAAATCTGCTTGATTTAAAAGAGCCGACCCGCTTTATCTTTTCCCATTCTGCGCTCCGTGAAGGATGGGATAATCCCAATGTGTTTCAGATTTGCACCCTGAAACACAGCCAGTCTGAAATCAGCAGGCGGCAGGAAATTGGACGCGGTCTTCGTATCTGTGTCAATTCCCAGGGCGAACGAATGGATGTCTCTGTATTGGACAGAGATTTCTTTGATGTGAACAAACTCACTGTGGTAGCCAGTGAATCTTATGATTCCTTTGCCAAAGCATTGCAGAATGAAATTGTCGAATCACTTTCGGATCGCCCGGTTAGCCTTACGATTGAAGTCCTGAACAACCGTTCTATTCATAATGAACAGGGCAAAAAATTTGTCTTTGACAGCCACTCTTCAATGGATTTGATTTTCGACATGAAAACCAGGGGCTATCTGGATGCAAATTATCATATCACTGAAACCCTTATCAAAGATGTTGAAAATAAAACATATACCGTACCTGAAAAACTGAAAGGTTTTGAATCTTGTTTAGCGGAGATTATGACCGGTATCTGCACAACAGCAAACTTTAAGGCAGCAGAAAACGAAAACGACAATAATATCAATGAGGCAGTTCTTAAACCCAACGAGAATTTTGCCAAAAAAGAGTTTCAGGATCTGTGGAAAAAAATAAAGGTCAAAACAGTCTATGAAGTAGATTTTGACAGCCGGGAGCTTGCAGAGAAATGCGTTAAGGCAATAGACAGCAATCTGACCGTTAAAAAGATACTGATAAATATTACTTCCGGACAACAGCAGGACAAAATTGATGAAGCCGCACTCAAGTCAGGCGAAAGCATGAAAAAGGAAAAAAGTGTCACAGAAAGAGCTGAATCGTTGCTTGGTTCATTGAAGTATGATATTGTTGCGGAAATTGCCAAAGAGACCAATCTGACCCGCAAAACAGTCGTGAAGATTTTACAGGGGCTGCGGCAGGATACTTTTCATAATTTCAGAGTAAATCCGGAGAGTTTTATACAGGGTGTCTCCAATATCATCAACAGTGAAAAAGCCGCAACCCTGATCAACAATATTGTCTACTCAAAAACAGACAAGACCTATGATGACAGTATTTTTACCATCAATAATTTTAAGGGATCACTCACAAAGAACATTCTGGAAGTCAGGAAGCATGTTCATGATTATGTAAAGACGGATTCTGATATTGAACGAAAATTTGCGACAGCCCTTGAATGCGAAGAAGTGCTTGTGTATGCCAAACTTCCCGGCGGTCCGAACGGATTTAAAATTCCTACTCCACTGGGCAACTATAACCCGGACTGGGCAATCGTATTTAATACCGACAAATTCAGGTATGTCTATTTCATAGCGGAAACCAAAGGAAGCATGGAAACCCTGCAGCTCAAAGAAATAGAGCAGAAAAAAATCAGTTATGCAAAAAAGCATTTTGAAGCATTAGGACATGCGGATATAAAATATGATGTGATTGATTCGTACCAATCTTTAAGGGATAAAATCATGAAGTAAGATCAGCCTTCGCCGTCCTGTCCGGGGCTGAAAAAAAAGCAGGTTTGAACATGAATGGGATAAAAAACACAACAAGACGCTTCACCGGACGGCAATTCCGCTGCGCTCCATTTCCGCCGGTGAGCTTGTTGATATACGGAGATTGCCTTGACAAATCTTTGGTTACAGGAAATATACATCAAAGCACTGCGGTTTGCGGCTTTGGCTCATCAGAACCAGAAATATCCGGGAACAGATCTGCCCTATCTGGTGCATGTGAATATGGTCAGCATGGAGATTATGACTGCCCTGCATACAGAACAGGATGCGGACGGCAATCTTGCTGTTGCGTGTGCACTGCTCCATGATGTGATTGAAGACACCGGCACATCCATAACAGTGCTCAAAACAGAATTCGGGGATGCAGTGACAGCGGGAGTGCTGGCCCTGAGCAAAAATCCGCATCTGGAAAAACATCTGCGGATGGCAGACAGTCTGGAAAGAATCCGCAGACAGCCCCGTGAGATCTGGATGGTGAAAATGGCAGACCGGATCAGCAATCTCAGCGCACCGCCCCATTACTGGACCTGTGAAAAAATATCAGTTTACAGAAATGAATCTGTCACAATATACGATGCACTGAAGGAGGCCAGTGTGTTTCTGTCCCAAAGACTGAAGCAGAAAATTGAGGATTACCGGAAGTTTATGTGAATATCCCCGGTACATGATCAATTTGGATTTCAGAGGACTCAGGACGATATTCCCTGCTTAAGAGGGCAGGTTTAAACATCCAAAAACTGAATTGCTCATGTAACAGCAACAAATGTCAGCGGGGATTTCAACCTGCCTGCCGGTTTGACTGTGTTGTATAAAAAAAGGGAGTAAATGAAATATGAACGAAATGACGACAATCTGTATTTCCAAACAGGAATTGGTTGAAATTCTTCAGGCATACCACACCATCAGGAATTTCCTTGAAAAAATTGTTTCACCAAACGAACTTTACCAGGGAAAATTTCTCACAGATATGCAGGAGGCACATTCTGAAATTGCGTCAGGACAATATGAAGAGGTAAAAACATTTGACGAATTCATCCGTTAAAAGAAAAATACAACGGACAGGACGTTTTGCACGGGATATCAAAAAAATGCCGCATTCTGTCCAGATGGAAGCCTATGAAACTGCTGTGAAACTTGCAGAAAATGTGTTTCATCCGGAGTTGAATGTAAGAGAACTGACAGGTTTTAAAGGGCATTACCGCATTGTGGTTTTCAGAGATTATCGGATGATTTTCTCTTTTGATACGGAAAACATTTATCTGATACGATTTGCTCACAGAAAAGATATTTACCGCAAACTGGAATTATAAAAAATTTCTTCGGATGTGCTGGCAGGTCTTTTTGAACAAAATGAATTTCGGTAGAATATATTGGATTTAATATACCATGCAAAATGGGAATTGTGGTTCAGAATTACCGAAACCAGACTTTCATGCTTTGTCTGTGAGCGTCCGAATATGGCTGTTTTATGTAAAATGACAAAATCATGAACAGGGAGCGGATATTGAACAGAAAAAAAATTTTAAAACTTACGGGGCTGACGCTGCTGGCTGCCGTGCTGGCCGCATCGGCTGTTCTGGGTGTGTATGTTTTTCATCTGAGTCAGTCTGCAAAGGAAAGGTTCGGCAGCAAGAAATGGGAACTTCCTGCGCGGATATATGCGCGTCCTGCGGAACTCTACACGGGAATGGAACTCAATCCTGAAGCCTTTGCAGAGGAACTGGAACTCATGCAGTACCGCAAAAAGGATCAGATTGACACAGCCGGAAGTTATTCCCGCACAGGTGAGACCTTTACGCTTTTTACACGTTCCTTCCGCTTTGAGGACAGTTCAGAACCCGCGCGGAAACTGAGCGTGACATTTCAGAAAAAACGCATCTCCGCGATACAGGATCTCAGCACCGGGGAATATGCGGGCCTGACCCGGCTTGATCCCGCGCATATCGGCAGTTTTTATCCCACGCACAATCAGGATCGCCTGTGGGTGAAATTCAGCGATGCACCTCCCCTGCTGGTGCAGACTGTTCTTGCCATTGAGGATCAGGATTTTTATAAGCATCACGGTGTCCGGCCTATGGCAATTGCACGTGCCATGCTCGCCAATATCAAAGCAGGCCGCACCGTGCAGGGGGGCAGCACCCTGACCCAGCAGTTGGTGAAAAATCTGTTTCTCACAAGGGATCAGACCTTCAGACGCAAATTTGATGAGGCGGTTATGGCCCTGAGTCTGGAACTGGCTTATGAAAAAGAGCAGATCTTTGAAGCATACATCAATGAAGTGTATATGGGACAGGAGGGGGAACGCGCAATTCACGGATTTGGCATGGCAGCATCTTTTTTCTTCCGGAGATCTTTGGAGGATCTGCAGCCCGGAGAAATTGCCATGCTGGTGGGACTGCTCAAGGGGCCTTCGATTTATGATCCCCGGAGGAACCCGGACAGTGCGCGGACACGGCGCAATACGGTGCTGCAGGTGATGAGAGACCGCAAACTCATCAGCCCGGAACACGCGGAAAAGGCAGTCAAAGCAGAACTTGGGATTGTGGCAAAACCGGCTTCGGGAAACAGTCTGTTTCCGGCTTTTATGGAACTGGTCAGAGATCAGTTGCTGAAAGAATACAAAGAGGAAGACCTGCGCACAGAGGGACTGCGGATTTTCACCACTTTTGAACCGCGCATTCAACTGGCTGCGGAAAAGGCTGTAAACAGGGGACTGTCTGCCATTGAATCCCGGAAAAAATTTTCCAAAGGAGAACTGGAAGCATCAGTGATTGTCACTTCCACATCAGGAAATGAGGTGCTGGCTTTGGTGGGGGGCAGGGAAACAGGATTTGAGGGTTTCAACCGTGCGCTGAATGCCGGGCGTCCCATTGGTTCCCTGATCAAACCCGCAGTTTATCTCACTGCTTTGCAGATGCCGGAAAGATATACCCTGATTTCTCTTCTGGAAGATACAGAGATTGAGGTGCGCGACAGCGGCAAAATCTGGAAACCCCAGAATTATGACCGGTCATTTCACGGCACTGTGCCGCTTTATGCCGCGCTGGCCCATTCCTACAACGCGGCCACTGTGCGGCTGGGACTGGATGTGGGACTTGACAGCGTGTTTGAAACTGTGCATAAACTGGGAGTGGACAGGAATTTTGATCCCTATCCCTCCGCTTTGCTGGGAACCATGTCCCTGTCTGTAATGGAGGTCGCGCAGATGTATCAGTCTTTTGCCTCAGGCGGTTTTTTTACGCCCAGCCGTGCCATTCACGGTGTTTTCAAACCTGACGGCACTCCGCTGAGCCGTTATCCGCTTACGGTAAAACAGAATGCTGATCCGGGCGCGGTGTATCTGCTCAACAAGGCTTTGCAGACAGTGCTGACAGAGGGAACAGCCAAATCCCTGTCTGCGGTTTTGCCAAAAAATCTGGGAGCTGCGGGAAAAACCGGAACCAGCAGCGATCTCCGGGACAGTTGGTTTGCAGGCTTCACCGGAAACCGGCTTGCAGTGGTATGGGTGGGACGGGATGACAACAAACCCTGCGGACTGACCGGAGCCTCCGGTGCAATGCAGATTTGGGGAGATCTCATGGCAAACATAGCCAATGCTCCTCTGCATCTGTCCAAACCGGAAAATGTCAGATGGGTGACAGTGGCTCCCTACCGGAAGGTTCAGACTGATCCTGCCTGCCCCGGTGCTATTTCCATCCCTTTTATTGAAGGTTCACAGCCCTGGGAAATGGAATTCTGTGACCGGAAAACCGGCAATCTGAAACCGGCTGAACCGCAGGAGGAAAAAAGCGATCAGCCTTCCATCTTTGACCTTTTGAAGGATATGTTCTGATGAAAACCTGCATGAGAATCTTTTTTATGGCAATGGCAGCAGGCATGATGCTGGCCGGATGTGCCTATCAGCCCGTGCCTGTACAGGAAAAAGGCCCCAAACCCATTTATGATGAACAGGGCAGGCCCCTGTGGATTCCGCCCACTTCCCGGCACCAGACTGTTCCACCTGCACCTTCAGGAAACACACAAAGCACAACTGCGGCTCAGGAAAACGCGGAAGACCAGGCAGAAGATATTTATCAGGAGCAGACAGATACCGGAACAGAACCGGATTCTCCATCGCGTCCTGCACCCCGCATAGGTTCTGCCGGATCTGTTGAAGATGGGGAAGAAAGCGGAAAAGAAGACGATTCGCATCTGATGCTGGCTGTTTCTCCCCTGGAGGTACAGGCAGAGCAGCAGATGGAAAGAGGGGATCTTGATCAGGCATTTGCCACAGCAGAACGGGCTGTGCGCATTGATCCGGACAATGCCAAGATGTGGAATCTCATGGCCCGGATTCAGTTCAAAAAACAAAATTATGCACAGGCAGAGCAGTTGGCCCGGAAATCCAATCTTCTTGCCGCAGATGACACTGCCCTGCAGGTCGTGAACTGGAAAATCATCGCGGCAGTTCTCAGCAGAAACGGACAGGAGGATGAGGCACGCAAAGCCCTGCAAAAAGCTAAGGATTTGGAATATGGCAGAAGGGGATGGTGACGGATTTTTTTTACCAAGTCAGTGCAGAATGCAAATCCGGAGGAGTGCAAAAATTGGGCAAAGCGGTTTTTTGCACACAATGCGGAATGCAAATCCGGAGGAGTGCAAAAATTAAGCGGAGCGGTTTTTTGCACACAATGCGGAATGCAAATCCGGAGGAGTGCAAAAATTGGGCAAAGCGGTTTTTTGCACACGCCCGGCAGCGGAAAACTGACGGTACTGTAGCGATTTATGAAAATATCCCATTTCAGTTCAGGCACAGGCTGGAAGCTTATGCTGCTTTGGTGGGATATTCTTTTCTGGAAATCACCTTAATTCCCTCAGTCCGTGATAACGGATCAGACCTTCCTGTGACACAGTCGCGACCAGTTTTCCCTCACGGGTGAATATCCGGCCAATAGCCATGCCCCTGGCTTTTCCCGCGCTGGGGCTGGACATGGCATAAAGCAGCCATTCATCCATGCGGAAATCACGGTGAAACCACATGGCATGATCCAGACTGGCAATCTGCATAGCCGGCTCCCAGAAAGTATGACCGTGAGGATAAAGGGAAGTGGTCACCAGATTGAAATCCGAAGCATATAGCAGCAGATAGCGGTGTGCTGCGCTGTCATCCGGCATATCTCCGCTGGTGCGGAACCAGACATATTTCTGCGGGGGCATTTTTTCCGGTTCAAAGGGATTGACCGGATTCACATGCCGGATTTCAATGGGTTTGGGACAGAGCAGTTTTTCCCGGATTCCCGTAGGAATGCGATCCGCAAAGCGTTTTGCTGTGTCCAGTTCGCATTCCAGTCCTTCAGGCCCCGGCACATCCGGCATTTCATCCTGATGATCAAATCCCGGTTCATCCGCGTGAAAGGACGCTGACATGGAGAAGATAGGCCGGCCTTTCTGCACTGCCACAACGCGGCGGGTGGTGAAACTTTTCCCGTCCCGGATGCAGTCCACTGTATACACAATGGGACGGGTGGGATCTCCGGGCCGCAGGAAATAAGCATGCAGACTGTGGGCAGCCCGATCCGGTGATACGGTACGGGACGCGGCAGACAGGGACTGTCCCAGAACCTGGCCGCCAAACACATTGCCAAAGCCCAGATCCTGACTTTGGCCCCGAAAAATATTTTCCTCTATCTTCTCCAGCTTGAGCAGCCGGAGCAGTTCTTCCAGCACATTGGCAGGTTCACATACGCACATGGTTTTCTTTTCCTATTGTTTTTTTTGCAGTGGATCAAATCCTCTGATCCTTCCGTAACCGAATCGGAAATTCTAATGCTTGATATTATTATAGAAAAAATATACCGGAACATACAAAATCCCGAAGGGATGACATTATAATTTTACCCTTTCAGGGTTCTGAATGACAGGAAATCATTTTTTTCTGTAATCATTTCAAACCGTCATGGTTTTTCAGCAGATTTACTCTCTAAAATTTTTTCAGGCACAGGCATACTGCCTGTGTCCGGGATACATGTTTCCAATCAGATATGCTGCTGTATTCTGTTTTAATTGTCAACGCAAATTACGAATAAGAATTTTTCTGCCAAATGACGGAAAGGATTTTCTTTGGAATGATTTGAGAAATAAAAAAAACTTTTCCTACCGTATAATACCGAATCGCCAGTGAAGACATGCTTTAAAAAATAACAAATTCCTGTAATTAAACAGAAAAAAATATTTTTATTGTATAAATTCAATAGCGATTTGGTATAAAACCAAAATTGGATCCGTATACACGAAAATTTTCGTCTGCCTACTGTTTTGTCAACTTTGATTTTATGAGCTGAAGTATACAAAAAAAACGGATTTTTTGGAAAAATCCGTTTTTTTGAATACACGAAAATTTTTGTTTGCCTGCTTATATCAGACAGTAAGGCGATGATTTCATCATCATGTCAATATCATTGCGGATTTTCCGGTCAAAATGCCTGATCCGGGCATTGTTTCCCATAATCATATCCAGTTGCCGGGTATGCAGGCTGAGATAACCCAGAATGCGGATGCGGTTTTCCATAAAACTGCGTTCATGTCCTTCCATTCTTGAACTAAGATGATCATTTTGCACCCGGACACGGAAACCGTAATCTTCGAGAATATCCTGAATGAATTCTATGCGGCGTTCACGGCGCATGTCATCTGCTGCGCCGCCCTTGAACTGGAAACTGATATAATTCTCTGAATCCCGCTCGCTGACCATAGCCTCCATTGTAGAAAAATGATAACCCAGCCGGGAACTCAGACTACAGTAACTTTTTGAAATCATGAAATAATTGTGCTGTGCATACGCTGATTTCACGCCTGTGGTCAAAGCAGTGTTGGCAGTGGACTGAAACATGATTGACATCAGCCCTTTTCCGTCAGCAGCAGGCGGCCCATCCCAGGGAATCGCCACAAATCCCTCCCAGAAAGCCAGCATGGGAACGGATACGATATTGTCCAGATTTACGGATTTTTCATCTGTATCTGCACGGAATCCGTCATCCAGATTCAGAATCCACCACTGCATCAGGGTTTTCTTGTATACCAGTTGTTTTGCGGATCTTTCGGAAAAATGATGCTCTTTTCCGAAACTGAACATCTCGTGAACTGATTTTTCATGAATGAAACGGGTGATGTCGTGAAGAGTCTGGCAGTTTTCCGGAGTGAAAGATCGGGAATCCGGGTCCAGCAGGCTCAGGGGAGTGATCAGGCGTCCGGCTCTGCGCAGGATACGGAACACAGGGCTGCCTTCCATGAGACTCCGGCTTTCCTTCTTTCCCCCGTCCGGCAAATCCCGGAATCCCCGGTATATGCACAGACTGTCTGCATCCACTGTAATCCGATCCCCGGTTTTCAGTTTTTCCATCACACCTGAGATGCCAAACAGGGCAGGAATGCCGAATTCCCGCGCCACATTTGCCAGATGCCCTGCAATGCCCCCCTGTTCTGAAACCACTGCCCCAGCCCGGTTGAGCAAAGCAGCCCATTCCGGAAGTGCCTGAGTGATGACCAGTATCGCACCCTGGGGAAAACGCAGAACATCCGCAGCTTTTGCAGCCACAAACACCTCGCCGCAGGCCATGCCGGGACTGGCTGTCACCCCGCCGGACGCGATAAGATTTTCATCCGCTTCGCTGTCATACACTGGCCGTACCGCACTTTTCTGCAACTGCTGCAGGGGTCTGCACTGGAGGATGAAGATTCTGCCGTCCTGATCCACCGCCCATTCCACATCCTGGGGGCCTTCGTAATAATCTTCCAGTATCAGGGCAAATTCTGCAAGTTCCTTTATCTGTTCATCACTGAGAGCAGGTTTTTCCGCGTCATCGCCGCTGATCTCCAGCCGGCAGATGCCTTCATCCGGATAGCAGACGAATTTCCGGTCTTTTCTGGCAATCTCCCTGCGCACAATTTCCATTTTTTCCGCACGGGAAACCACAAACAGATCGCACGCGGCAGTGCCGTCCACAACGGCTTTGGGCAGTCCCCGTGCCGCATTGATGAACACGCAGTCATCCTCACGGTTTACCGGATTGCGGGAATAGGTCACGCCTCCGGCCTGTGCATCCACCATGACCACGCATCCCACAGGCATGGGAATGTCCTCATCCCGGAAACCCCTTGTAAGCCGGTATGTTATGGCCTGCAGGGTGTATTTGCTGGCAACCACAGTTTTGTAGGCATCCAGCACATTTTCATAACTTACATTCAGTTCTGAATGATACTGGCCTGCGAATGAACTGGCTCCGGAATCTTCGCCCAGCGCGCTGCTGCGCAGAGCTGCTGTGATTTTTTTCCCTGCTTTTTCTTCTATCCCGCGCCAGTTTTTGCGTATCTCTTCTGCAATATCAGCCGGAACCTCTGCACGCATGATGAACTGCCGGGCTTCCGCACTCAGGCGGTAAAGCTGTTCTGCATCCGCTGTGTCCGCTGTCTGGAACAGACGGTTGATTTCAGACTGAATGCCGGTTTCATTCATAAAACGGTTATAGGCATGGGAGGTGATGACAAAACCGGCCGGAATACTGATGCGCATGAGTTTTCCGATTTCGCACAGCCCAGCCATTTTTCCGCCTGTGAGTTCCCGCAGACCCTGATCCACATCCGCAAACGCGATGACAGATATTTCCGGTATCTCCGGCTTTTCCGCTTCCAGCATCTGATCAATGCCTTCCCGTATGGCCGTAAATCGCGGATTCAGTCCGCCGTATTTTCCCGGAGCCAGGCGTTCCATGTTTTTGATCATCTGCAAAACATTGACAGTTGCTGCTGTGCAGTGACTTCGCACAAAAGCCATGTCAAAGGGAAACATGCCCATCAGAGCCTGCTCCATACCGGCCATGACTTCCAATGCACGGTTGTTCGCGCTCAGCAGAAGTTTGAAACTGTGATACCGTTCCCTGAATGTCATCCGCAGGGTTTCAGTATCCTCAGGTTCAGGCGGTTTTTCTTTGGCTGGAAGCAGATTTTTGATAAAATCGGATATACGTTTCATTTTTGACAATGCTCTGTCCCTCCGGGACTCTGAAAAATCTGCTGCCGGATTCCCGGCAGCAAACTGCCGGGCTATTCTCTTCTGTCCCTCCGGGACTCTGAAAAATCTGCTGCCGGATTCCCTCTTCTGTCCCTCCGGGACAGACTGGACCGCTTTGCGTCTTGTTCTGCAAATTAACGGAATGCGAAGTGTCCGGATGGAATTCCCGCGCAAAGCGTGGGAACGAGTGCAAAATTTCTCCCGAAGGAGATGAGATCTCCTTCGGGAGCAGGGATAAAGAGGGAGGAAATATCCCCGATGCCAGATGTCTAATCAGATGTCTAATCAGATGTCTAATGTGAAAGTTTCATGCCCCATCCCTCAAACATGAACATGATGGCAAAACCGAACCAGAGCGTGTAGATTACGTAAAAGACCAGGGAGAAAATCACAATGCCGAACTTGTCCGCAATCTTCTCCGGTTTTATGGTATAATAGTTGAACGCGCATTCCACTGCCCTCTGATTCACATTGCCAAGGAGTTTGGCTTCAGGGAATTTTTCCTGTTTTTTCAGGGCATAGTCCATTTTATTGATAGCAGTCCACCAGTTGAACAGGACTTCTTTCTCATTGTAGCCGTATTTGTCTTTTACAATTTTGCCGTTATTGGCAAACATGGCATCTGCATCAGCCAGGCAGTTTTCCATTATGGTTGCCAAATCACCGCTGATATTCAACTGGGTTCCGTTCTGGTTGACTGTGGCTCCGCCCTTGAGAAAAAGAGGTGCGGTTCCGGCTGCCTGTTTGTCTGTAGCCATAGTGATTTCCACACTGATCTGCGTGCCTTTGAAGGCTGCGCTTTCATCCCTCATTTTGGGAATGTAATAGGCAGATCCCTTGGAAATCATATTGTAAAGATTGTCCATATAGTTGAGAAAATTGCCATGCTCTGTGAGGGGCATGAACATGGTGAAAAGTACGGCAAAAAATGCACCAAGCAGAACCGCTCCCTTGGTGAAAAGTGCTTTGTTCGCTATCATGCAGCTTCTCCTTTCAGTTTTTTGATATTGGTTAAAAAGGTTCCGATGACCCATACGGCAAAACCGCCGATGACAAGGAAGAAGGCATACACGCCAATTTTATCAAGCAGTGCAGCCGTATCTTTGGAAATATTTATGACTTCAAGCGCACCGAGTTTGCCGGGGAGGGCGAAAATCCGGTTGACAAAACCGGACAGTACGGCCAGAGCGTAAAAGCCCCGGATGGTGATGCCTTTGACCACTTTGGTCACCATTGCGCCGATCTGTATGCCGATAAGAGAACCCAGCAGCATGCCCATAGCCAGTGTGTAAAAGATGAATCCGTAAATCGCGTACTGGGTAATGCTGGCGTAACCGGCTGTGAACACAATCTGGAGGATGTCAGTTCCCACTGTGGTCATGGAAGACACGCCAAGCACAT
>CAZHPS010000025.1:0-26841 GCA_964534335.1 uncultured Desulfobacterales bacterium | reverse complement strand
GTCACTCCGGGAATGGATCACCTGTCCGGCTGTTCAACGGAAGTAGGACACAAGGAAAATTTATGTTGACTTACTTATTATACTGAGACAGACATGATACTGTTTAAACAAATCCCTTTGAAAACGCAGAGGACAGGAGAAAAATGAAAAAAAATTTGGGCATGATGCTTTTGTGGCTGATACTCTGGGGATGTGCAGACACGCCTCCGCCTGAACCCGCAGGTCCGGAAGATCTGCTTATCCGGCAGGTATCTGAAATTCCGGGATTTTCCAAAGAAGAACTCTATGAGGGAGCAAAACTGTGGGTATCCGGCGGTTTTTCTGATGATCTGGATGTGATCCGCTATTCTGACCGGTATGAGGGAATGATTGTGGGTCAGACCTATATTCCCTATGAACGGGTGTCCAAATGGGGCTCAGATCTGTTTGAATGCCGTTTTATGCTTATTGTAGAGGTCAAGGATAATAAAATCCGCACAACATTCAAGGATTTGTATCTTTTTCACCGGGGAGGAACCGAACCGATCCTGAAATCGGATATGGAACTGATCCGGCCTAGACTAGAGCGATCTGTGAATGCGCTGGTCTCATCCTATAAAAAGGTCGGCACGGACAGTCAGTGGTAAGACGGAAAAAATCATGAAAGAAGACAATGGAATGCGCCTGCAGAAATTTCTTTCCTCAGCAGGGATCTGTTCCCGGCGCCGGGGCGAGGAATGGATACAGTCCGGCAGAGTCAGGGTAAACGGTCAGGTGATAAATGTTCTGGGGACTAAAATAGATCCGGAAAATGACCGGGTGGAGTGTGACGGAAAACCGGTTCAGATTGGGAAAGAACTGATTTACATTGCCCTGAACAAACCTGTGGGATATGTAAGCACATGCGAGCAGCCGGGAGAGAAAATTGTGCTTGATTTGATTGATATTCCCCAAAGAGTTTATCCTGTGGGAAGGCTGGACAGGGATTCCACAGGGCTGCTGCTTTTGACCAATGACGGAGATCTGCATCTGAAACTCTCCCATCCCTCGTTTGACCATGAAAAAGAATATGAAGTAAGCGTTGGCCGGCCCATCACTGATGAGGTTCTGGAGCAGATGGAAAAAGGTCTGATTCTGGATGGAACCATGACCCGGCCCGCGAAAATCCGGAGGCTTTCCCCCAACTCTTTCCGCATTATTCTGCAGGAAGGCCGGAACCGGCAGATTCGGCGCATGGTCAGCAAAATGCGCGGTCATGTCACAGCACTGAAACGCATCCGTATGTCCGGCATACATTTGGGAAATCTGCCTGAAGGCAGGTGGCGGCATCTCACGGAAAAAGAGAAAAAAATTCTGCTTTAATCCTTTGTGAAACTTTGTGTCTTTGCGGCAGAAAACCGGATAAGGGGACTTTCATACTGATAAAAATGTCGGTACTGGGTCAAAACGGCGGATTTTCTTCTGCATCTGAATTTCCCGCGAAAAAAACTCTGTGTGACTCCGGGAAAACTCTGTGAAACTCTGTGGTTAAAAAAACAGACTCTTGGTGCTGAAATACCGGAGGAGTATGGAAAACAGCAACATCATCATTGCCAATGCCGCGCAGGTGGTCACATGTTCCGGATGCAAAGCAAAAGCAGGCAGGGAAATGTCTGATCTGCATATCATTGAAAACGGAGCCGTGATTATTGAAAAAGGACGCATCAAAGCCGCAGGCCGGACAAAGGAACTGCTTGATGGTTTTGACACACAGGGTTTTATTGTGATGGACGCGTCCGGAAAGGCCGTGCTTCCTGGTTTCACAGATTCCCACACCCATTTTATCTTTGCGGGCTACCGGGCCGAGGAATTCAGTCAGCGGCTGCGCGGAGACAGTTATATGCGCATTATGGAACAGGGCGGGGGAATTATGAACACGGTCAGAGCCACCCGCAATGCTTCGGCTGAGGAATTGATGCTTTTGGGGAAAAAACGGCTGGATACCATGCTTTCCTTTGGTGTCACCACGGTGGAAGGCAAAAGCGGTTATGGTCTGGACAGAGAAACCGAAATCCGGCAGTTGGAAGTCATGCGCACACTGGATGAAACTCATCCCATTGACATTGTTCCGACTTTTCTGGGCGCACATGCCATTCCACCGGAATACAAAGGAAAAGAGGATGATTTCATTGCGTGGATAACAGAACAGGTCATGCCGGAGATTGCAGAACGCAAACTTGCTGAATTCTGCGATATTTTCTGCGAAAAAAATGTGTTTTCCCCTGATCAGTCCCGAAAATACCTGACACGGGCAAAGGAACTGGGATTCCGGATAACCCTGCATGCAGATGAAATTGCACCAATGGGGGGCGCGGAACTGGCAGCAGAACTCGGAGCCCTGTCAGCGGATCATCTGCTGCGGGCTTCGGATCATGGCATTGCAGATATGGCAGCGTCCGGTGTTGTGGCAACGCTTCTGCCGGGTACTGCTTTCAGTCTGAAAGAACCTTATGCCAGAGCGCGGTACATGATTGATGCAGGCTGTGCAGTGGCTTTGGCAACCGATATGAATCCGGGCAGTTGCTTTACCGAATCCCTGCCTTTGATCTTTGCCCTTGCTGTTCTGCATATGGACATGAGCATTGAGGAATCTGTAACTGCTTTTACCATCAACGGAGCAGCAGCACTGGGACGCGCGGACAGTGCAGGCAGCATTGATCCGGGAAAAAAAGGCGATATTGTGATTCTGGAATATCCATCTTATCAGTTTATTCCCTATCATCTGGGAGTGAATACAGTGGAAACCGTAATCAAAGATGGCGAAATTGTATTTGACAAAAAAGGAGGAAGTCTGTGCTGGCCGATCTGTCTGTAAAGGAATTTTTGGAAAAAACAGCGTCATCTTCGCCTTTTCCCGGAGGAGGAAGCGTTGCAGCATTTGGGGCTGCACTGGGAGCCTCACTTGCGGAAATGGTGGCAAACCTGACCATTGGAAAAAAAGGATATGAATCGGCTGCGGATGAAATGCGTATCATCGCGGCAAAAGCATCGGATCTGAGAAAAAAACTGACAGAAAACATTGACCGGGATTCTGCTTCCTATGAACAGGTGATGAAAGCCTTTGCACTGCCGAAAAATACGGAAGAGCAGAAACTGCTGCGGGCCGAGGCTGTTCAGAATGCCCTGAAAAATGCGGCACTGATTCCTTTGGATGTGGCAGAAAGCGGCGTGCAAGTCATGGAACTGGCAGAAAAAGCGATTCTGCTTGGCAACAAAAATGCAGTCACGGACGGACTCGTGGGCATGCTGATGCTCAGAAGTGCGGTACTGGGAGCGATCCGCAATGTGAAAATCAATCTGGAATCCATACAGGACAGGGATTTTTGCCAAAAACTGTCTGCACAGGTGAATGATCTGCAAAAACAGGTGACTGACAAAGAAACCGCTGTGCTGGGGATAATTTTTTGACACAGTGGTTAAATGCGTTGATCCTGTATCAAAAAAATGCTATAGTGTCTTCACTGGAGTGCGGAGTGCAAAAATTAAGCGGAGCGGTTTTTTGCATACAGACAGGGGCGGAGTGCAAAAATCAAGCGGAGCGGTTTTTTGCATACAGACAGGGCGGAGTGCAAAAATTAAGCGGAGCAGTTTTTTGCACACACGGAATCTCTGAAAAACTGACAATATTGCATCAAATCAATGGCGAATGGCTATACCATTACCTGAAACATTTGCAGAGGTTCAGATTCATATCTGAATTCCGCACAGAAAAACTCTGTGTTACTCTGCGGAAACTCTGTGTTACTCTGCGGTTAAAATCCGCCCGGCAGAATTACCAAAATGTTTTAAGTATCGGTATATAAGATTCAGATCCTCTGATAAAATAACTTGCAGGAGGTGAATATGCAGGTATACAGCCATGAACATACTGTTGAAAAAAAAGGAGTTCTTCTGTTGGAAAATCTGCCTTTTGATGCAGGTGACACAATTGAAGTTATCCTCATTCCCCGATTAAAACCCAAAAGAAACAGCAAACGCTACCCGTTTTGGGGAAAGCCGATTACCTATCTGAATCCAACTGATCCGGTTGCAGAAGATGACTGGGAAGTATTGAAATGAGGAAACAGAAAAACTGAGGCATGAAATAGGAATATGAACCAACTGATTCTGGGAGACTGTCTTGAGGTGCTGAAAAAGATGGATGCGGAAAGCATAGATCTGATTTATCTTGATCCGCCGTTTTTTTCAAACAGAAATTATGAAGTGATCTGGGGAGATGCCGGAGAAATCAGAAGTTTTCAGGATCGGTGGTCAGGCGGAATTGACCATTACATTGCATGGCTCAAAGACCGGGTTGCGGAAATGCACAGGGTTCTGAAATCAGCAGGTTCCATTTTTCTGCACTGTGACTGGCACGCCAACGCACATATCAGGGTGTATATTCTGGATAAAATTTTTGGGGAACAGAACTTCAGAAATGAAATCATCTGGAAACGGGCAGATACAGTAAAAGGAAATTTTGCACAGGGAAAAAAAAGTTTTGATCCAAACAGTGACACCATTTTTTTTTACAGCAAAACGGAACAGGCTGTTTTTCATCATTTGTTTGAGTTGTATTCAGATGAATACATCAAAAAATTTTACAAATATACAGAACCAAAAACAAACAGATGTTACCGGCTGATAAGCATGATTGGCCCCGGAGGAGCGGCAAAAGGCAATCCCTGTTATGAAGTGATGGGAGTAACACGTTATTGGCGGTATTCTCAGGAAAAAATGAGAGAGCTGATTGACAAAGGTATGGTTGTGCAGACCAAACCCGGTACTGTTCCCCAACGCAAACAATATCTTGACGAAGGGAAAGGCGTTTCTGTTCAAACCGTTTGGGATACTATTTCAGCATTGTCTGCTTCATCCGAAGAGCGCATTGGTTATCCCACACAGAAACCCGAAGCCCTGGTGAAAAGAATCATTCAATGTGCTTCCAATAAAAAAAATGTTGTGCTGGACCCTTTTGTCGGAGGAGGCACAACCGCTGCGGTTGCGGAAAAAATGGAACGCAGGTGGATAGGCATTGATCAGTCTGAGGTTGCCATCAAAGTGAGTGAAATGCGGCTTAAACGGCAAAGCAACCGTTTTTCAAAACCTTTTGCTGTGTTAAGATAGCTGAAAGCAATTATTGAAAAAAATTCGCAGGTATGGGAAATGAACCAACTGATTTTGGGAGACTGTCTTGAAGTGCTGAAAAAGATGGATGCGGAAAGCATAGATCTGATTTATCTTGATCCGCCGTTTTTTTCAAACAGAAATTATGAAGTGATCTGGGGAGATGCCGGAGAAATCAGAAGTTTTCAGGATCGGTGGTCAGGCGGAATTGACCATTACATTGCATGGCTCAAAGACCGGGTTGCGGAAATGCACAGGGTTCTGAAATCAGCAGGTTCCATTTTTCTGCACTGTGACTGGCACGCCAACGCACATATCAGGGTGTATATTCTGGATAAAATTTTCGGAGAACAGAATTTTCGTGGTGAAGTTGTTTGGCAACGGCATAATTCACACAATGATGCTAAGAAAAAATTAGCTGTTCTGACTGATACTATCTGGTATTACAGTAAATCTGAAAAATTCATATATAATCCGAGCTACGGTGATCACTCTGATAAATATAAAGATAATTTCTATAAATATGACGATAAAGACGGTAAAGGATTTTATGCTCTTGATAACATGGCAAGCCCGAATCCGCGTCCAAACATGATGTATGATTGGAAAGGATTTCCTTATCCATCAAAAGGTTGGAGATATGAGAAAGAAACTATGCAAAAACTGCATAATGAGGGCAGAGTATATTATCCAACAAAATCAGATGGCTCTTTTGATCTGACAAAACGTCCACGTTTGAAACGCTATTTGAAAGAACAAAAAGGCGTTTTATTAGGTAATTTGTGGACAGATATCTTAAATGTGCAAGCACATTCAAAAGAGCGCATCGGCTACCCCACACAGAAACCCGAAGCCCTGCTGGAAAGGATAATCAATTGTGCATCCAATAAAGGAGACATTGTTTTAGACCCTTTTGTCGGCGGAGGCACAACCGTTGCAGTTGCGGAAAAACTCGAACGGGGATGGATAGGCATTGATCAGTCTGTGGCGGCCATCAAAGTGAGTGAAATGCGGCTTAACCGGCAAAGCACTCTGTTTTCAAAGCCTTTTGCTGTGCAACTGCACAAATACGATTATGACACCCTGCGTTACAAAGATGCGTTTGATTTTGAAACATGGATTATCAGCCAGTACGGCGGATTTGCCAACACAAAGCAGAAAAGTGATTTCGGCACAGACGGAAAAACCGGAGACGGCAGGCCCGTTCAGGTGAAACGCTCTGACAATATTGGCCGCAATGTCATTGACAATTTCAAATCCGCATGTGAAAGATATGACAAAAAACGATTTGAACAGAATAAGGCAAAAGGGGAATCCGCAGGCGTCATAATTGCTTTTTCCTTTGGAAAAGGCGCAGTTCAGGAAGTGGCAAGACTCAAGAACGAGGAAAACATTCTCATTGAACTTGTGAGAGTGGATGACATTGTTCCCATTGCCAAAAAACCGAAACTGACAGTATGTTTCAATGATTTGGGAGCAGACAGAAAAGATCTGCGGGAAATAGAATTCATTGCAAAAGGCGAATCAGAATCCGGAATTGAATTTTACGCATGGGACTGGAACTATGAGGAACAAAAAGCAGTGTTCAGACCGGAAATCCTCAGAGACAAAGAGGGAAAGCAGATTCACAAATTCAAAGCAGGAACCCATTGCATTGCTGTCAAAGCTGTGGACAATGACGGATTGGAAAGCATGGAAATCATAAAATTAAAAATCAACGGAAATATTGAAAAAAATGCAGAACAGAAAGATATGAATAAGTAAGCATCCGAAATCATTAAACGGAGATATTATGTCAGAAATATATGAATCTGTAAAAGCCTTTGGAACAGGTTTTGCCACCACATTCAGGCATTTGTTTCAAAAACCCATTACTGAGGAATACCCGGAATACAAACGCACATTGCCGGAGCGATCCCGTGCGCGGATTGTCCTGACCCGTGATCCGGACGGCAAGGAGCGTTGTGTGGCCTGTTATCTGTGTTCTGCTGTGTGTCCCGTGAGCTGCATTTCCATGCAGTCTGCACAGCAGCAGAACGGACGCAGATATGCACAATGGTTCCGCATCAATCTGGGGCGGTGCATTTACTGCGGTCTGTGTGAAGAAGCCTGTCCCACATCCGCGATTCAACTGACCCCGGATTTTGAAAACTGCCAGCGGGATATTCTCAATCTTGTGTTTGAAAAAGAGGATCTTCTGGTGGATCACTGCGGAAAGGATAAGGAATACTGTTTTTACAAATACGCGGGCATTTCCACCTCTGATATGGGCAAGGGAGAGCATATCAATGAAAACAAACCGGTGAATGTGAGAAGCAATTTGCCGTAACACATCAGGAAGGTTCTGAAATGCTGTTTTTTGAATTTTCCGAAAAATCAGGTGAAAAAATGCCGTCTTTGAATCACAGTTATATCTGTGTTCAGATTCTGCGCCAGTTGCTGCAAAATGAATCTGTGCAGCCGTTGACAGAACTTACTTTGGATATTGGAAAAGGGCTTACACCGGATATTTGTGTGTATCAGAAAGAAAAAATTAAACCCAATTTTTTCAGGGATATTGCCAGATTCCCGGAAATGCCTGTTGTGGCAATTGAAATTTTGTCACCAACTCAGAATATTCAGGAGGTTCTGGAAAAAGCGGTTGTGCTTGTCAATGCAGGGGCTGAGATTGTGTGGACAGTGGAGCCTTACACCAGATCCGTGTTTGTCACCAGCAAAGAAGGGGAAAAGGTGCATCACGGACAGAAATTGGAATATCAGGGCATTGTTGTTGATTTTCATCATATTTTCAGCAAAACAGATTAACTGCGGAAAAAGGATTTGCTTATGACACTTTATTCATTGATTTTTTACATTCTGGCTACTGTTATTATTATTTCCACGGGACTTGCCATTACCCGGCGGAATATGATTCATGCGGTGCTGTATCTGGTCATTTCTTTCTTCGGCACTGCCATGCTTTTTTATCTCATGGGCGCGCCCCTGCTGGCTGCATTGGAAGTCATTGTTTATGCAGGAGCCATCATGATTCTTTTCCTCTTTATCATTATGATGCTTCGGGTGGAGGGAATTGAGGAACGGCTTTTTCCCCTGAAACAATGGATTCCTGCACTGGGGCTGGGATTTGTTTCTTTTCAGGTCTGTATTTTTCTGCTGATTTCCGCAGGGCCGGAATCACAGGAAATCCTGAAAACAGCAGTCGCGGAACCCGCAGTTTTCGGGCATTTTCTGTTCACCAGTCACTGGCTTTCCATTGAAATAATCTCCATGCTCCTGCTGATTGCACTGGTGGGCGTGTTTCATTTGGGAATGGACAAAAAACACAAAGGAGAAAAAATATGATCGTTGCTTACAGCCATGTGCTTTTTCTGGCAGGAATTCTATTTGTCATGGGCATGTTCTGCACTGTCACCCGCCGCAATCTGATAATGATGGTGCTGGGACTGGAAATTATGCTCAACGCGGCATCCATTGCCTTTATCGGAGCCGCTCTCCGCTACAGCCATATGGACGGACATGCTATGGTCATTTTCATCATTGCCATTGCAGCAGCCGAGGTTTCCATTGGTCTTGCCCTGATTGTCTGCATTTACCGGAAATCCGGAACCATTGATGCGGGGTGCATTGAAGGGGAAATATGTGAACTGTAAAGCAGATTTGCAATTTAAAAAAATAAGCTTTGAAAACAAAGAGAAAATAAAGGAGGCGGATTGTGAATCTTAACATGAAAACTGCTTTGGATTCCGTGAATCTGCTGTCAACTTTGGAAAAAATACAACTGATGCAGAAAATTACGAAACAGGTTGAATCTGAGTTGAAAATGAAGATGTCAAAGCCCAGAAAACCTCTGCGCGGTTTATGGAAAGGGCTTGATATAAAAGACGAAGAGATTCTTCAGGCAAGAAAAGAAATGTGGGATAATTTTCCGCGGGAAGATATTTGATGTATAATAACGCTGTGACAGACACACATGCACTGATTTGGTATCTGGAAGACAGTCCCCGTCTCGGAGCGGAAGCAGGCAACTTTTTTGAATCCTGTGAAAAAGGGGATGCTGTTATTTATATCCCAACAATTTGTCTGATAGAAATTCTTTATTTGCAGGAAAAGGGGCGTATCCCAGATTATTTCAGCAAACAGATAGAATCAGAACTTTTATCCGATGAAGGCAATTTCATACTGGCTGATCTGACTGCTGATATTGTTCGTTCTGTATCACGGATACCGCTTTCTGCTGTTCCTGACATGCCGGATCGGATTATCGCAGGAACTGCTCTTTATTTGTCACTGCCGCTTATCAGTCGTGACAGGAAAATACAATTATCCCAGATACAAACTGTCGGATAAGAGAAAAAATTTACTTTCACAGAGAGAAAGATTGCAGCTTATACTGATCCAATTTTGGTTTTCTTTGGCACGGAAATTGCGTATGCGCCAAAACAGTTTTTTCAGTCCGTATGCAGGGTTTTTCAGGCCAAAAACGGATGATTTTTCACTTTCAGCCCGTAAGGCAAAAATCATGCCGGATAAAACCAAAATTGGATCAGTATATGAATAAAAATATAAAATATTTTAAATCAGGATATGTCATTCATTTTTTTCTGTGTTTATTTCGATGCTGATATTTGCTGTTTCTTTGCATGCAGCATACAGGGAAGATCCGGATCTGGAATTTCTCAGATATTGTGATAATGACGATCTTGATGTGTTAATAAAATATATTACACAGGATGAAGAAGGAAATGAACGGTGGGCTGAACTGCTGACCTATGATGAAAGGTACAAGAAATATTATCCGGATCATCAGAAATATTGGGATTTGATAGCAGAAGAACTTCAGTTATGCGGTGGAAATACTTTTATGAATATGGCGCGGGGTGAAGGTGTGCCGTACCGGGAAATACTGATGGATGTCTGTGATGAGATGAATGTTGATTATAATTCAGAAAGCTCAACCGAAACTATAGAGATAACTCTGCTGAATACTGTATTGAAAAATGCCCTTAAAAATATGAGTGAAAATGACCTCATACCGATTCTCCATTGGTTTTATACAATACGGAATGCAAACCCGGAGGAGTGCAAAAATTAAGCGGAGCGGTTTTTTGCACACACACAGAACCGCGAAAAAACTGCCAGTATTGTATAAAATCAATGGCGATTTGGTATCAGACAACTTGCAGAACAGATGGGAATGGATGTTTCAGATTTGGCATCTACAGGAGCCGATGTCGTGCGTGAATGGATACTCCGAAGCGGTTTTACTCCATATAAGACAGCAGTTATTGTAGCGAACGCGATATCAAAAGAATTAATTGGAGAAGGATTAAGTTTTGCAGCAAATCAGGCTTTAACAAAAACTATAAAAATATTTTCGGGACCGGTAGTATGGGCAATTATTGCATCAATCGATTTAATCAATATTACCGGATCTGCTTACCGGGTGACAGTTCCCGCTGTTATCCATGTAGCTTATATGCGGCAGCAACATAATCAATCATCAGATTACAGTGTATTTTTTGTTGTTTTGTTCTTTGGCACTCTGGTATTTGCACTTTCTGTTATTGTTATAAAAAAATTATCCCGAAGTCATGTTTCTGATGAAATCATAACAGTAGGAGTTACGCAGTTGAATTTTAATATATTGATTTTTATAGATGCCAATGTTGCACTGCACAAATCGGCATGTGTAAAATCAGGCAGTTAAAAACCAACTGCGTAACTCCTAAACAGATGAAACAAAAAAGGAATAAGTAAGCCTGAAAATTTTATGGTTGCCTACTTAGTGTTCCGTCAAGGTTTGAATGACGGTTTGGCTGCTGTCTTAAAACCCTAAGGGTCTTGAAGACCCTTAGGGTTTCGTACCCGTCATCTTAATCTTGACCGAACATTAGTTGATTTCTGAAAATAAATATCCCGTTTCAGTTCACAGGCACAAGCTGGAAGCTTATGCTGGTTTGGAGGGATATTCTTTTCTGGAAATCACCTAATGTCATCCCTTCCGGGATTCCGGTTTGTTTTTTCAATTTTTTTTATAATAATTTCAATCTTTACGGATTTTTTCAGCACCGGTGTCAGATTCAGATCAACGTATTTGACCCACTGCCAATGCGTTTTAACAATTCATTTTCATTCATAATTGCAAATTATCCTTCTGCGGTTTGGATAATTATACCATTACTTGAAACATTTGGCAGAAGTTAAAAACATCTGATTTTTTCAGATCTGAATTGTGCGACTGCTTGGAAACTCTGCACCACTCTGCGGTTAAAAATATAAAAAATCTGCTCAGCAGAATGACCGTAATGTTTTAAGTATCGGTATATGTTTACGGAGCGATGCTTAGGGATCAATAAGCCTGTTCTGTATGGCAAAGCGGGAAAGTTCAGCATTGTTGCGCAGATTGAGTTTTTTCAGGAGCCGGAAACGGTAGGTGTCCACTGTTTTGATGCTGATGCGGTACGCATCTGCGATTTCCCTGTTTGTATGCCCCATAGCCAGACGCCGAAGCACCTGCAGTTCCCGCCGGGAAAGGGAATCCGGCAGGGATCGGTCACCCACTCCACGGGCCATGCGCAGAGCCAGCATTTCCGCTATTTCCGGCGTGATGTAACGGGAACCGGAACAGACTCTGCGAATGGCATCCGTAAGCTGCTCAGGTGCGGATTTTTTTGTGATATACCCCATTGCCCCGGCTTCAAATGCCCGTATTACATACTGTTCCTCCTCATACATGGTCAGTATGATTACCCGCATGTCCGGATGCCGGGATTTGAGCTGCAGCAGCACTTCCAGCCCGTCCGCGCCCGGCATGGACACATCAATCACAGCCACATCCGGCAGTTTTTCCAATGCTTTGCGGATGGCCTCGTTTCCGTCCGAGGCTTCAGCTATCACTTCCATGTCTTCACTGTCTTCCACAATGCGGCGAAGCCCGGCCCGGACAATGCTGTGATCATCTGCGAGCAGCACTCTGATTTTTCCTGATGTTTTACTCATTTATTTTCACCCTGAAACAAACCTTTGTTCCTTTTCCTTTCACAGATTGCAGATCCACCGTGCCGCCAACCAGCATGGCCCTTTCTTTCATACCCGCGACCCCCAGCCCTTTGACTTCCCCCAGTTTTGAGGTGTCAAAACCCAAACCATTGTCTGCAACCGTGAGTGTCAGTATATCATTTTCCGCGTGCAACGTGATATTCACCCGGTTTGCATGTGCATGACGGGCCACATTGGTCAGACATTCCTGCGCTATCCGGTACGCACTTGTGGCAATGCTGTCATTGAGTGCCGGCACATCAGAATGCTCAAACAGGCATGTGATTTCCGTGCGTTTTTCAAATTCCCCTGCAAACCATTCCAAAGCATCCACCAGACCGAGATTATCCAGCACACCGGGCCGCAGTTGCACGGCCATCCGCCGCACTTCCTCAATGGTTTTGTCTGTGAGTTCACACATGCTCAGTGCACGTTGTGCGGCTTTCCCGTCTTTTTCTTTTAGATGTTTTGACAGCCAGACCGCATCCATGTGCAAAGCAGTGAGAATCTGCCCCAGTTCATCATGCAGTTCTCTTGCAATAGCTGCCCGTTCCTTTTCCTGACCTGCGATAATACTGCCGGAAAGCCTGCGCAGTTGCTCCTGTGCGTTTTTCAGTTCTGTGATGTCTGTGGCTATCCCTCCGATTCCCCTGGCTTTTCCGCTCTGATCATAAATGGGGAATTTGACCGAAAGATAGGTGTGAATCCCGTCCTCCTGCTCTATATGTTCTTCCGTGCGAAAGGAAAGCCCTTCCGCAATTACGTCCGCATCATGCTGCTGAAGCTGCCGGGCAGCAGATTCCGGATGGATTTCCTCATCTTTTTTTCCGCATCCATCGCCCGCATTTATGCCAAACAGTTCTTCATACCGGGAATTGATCATCAGATAACGGCCTTCCCTGTCTTTGATATATACAACATTGGGTGTGAATCTGAGAATCCCAGTAATGACTTCTGTGCGTTTCTGCACTTCCATTTCCAGTTCATGAGAATAACGGCTGAGTTCCTCTTTTGCCTTTTTCAGGGCTTCCTCAGCACGCAGCCTTTGCGTTATATCAATGGAAACAGCCAGGGATCTGATGATATTGCCTTCCCTGTCCCGTTCTCCGAACGCGGAAAGCAGCACATCAATGGTTTCCCCATTTTTTTTCACAAAACAGTAGGGAACATCATTGATGAATCCTTTTTCATAAAATTCCGGAATCACATGATTTTCAAGGTAAAAGGCAGAATCTTCGGTCAGAAATTCCCCCAGTTTTCTGCCAATGACCTCGTCACGTTCATATCCCAGCATTTTCAGCCAGTGATCACTGACACTTACCAGACAAGCTTCCCTGTTCACGGAATGGAGCATGGCCGGGGCATTGTGATAGATGGAGCGGTATCTTTCCTCACTTTCCCTCAGTGATCTTTCCGCTGCCCTGCGCCGAAGGATTTCCCTGCTGGCTTTGCGGTAAAGAACAGAAAGGGACAGTCCGATGAGAATGCAGACCACCAGAATGATTTCACCGGTAATGCGGATCATGGGCGCGGAAATTTTTCTGGAAATGGAGCGGATATTCTGCAGATAGATAATCTGCCAGCCCGGATGGTTTTCCAGTTCTGTCTTCCGTGTGACATAGCGGTTTCCGCTGCTGTCAACAGCGTATCCTTCCGCCTTTATTGTCATGTCAATCCTGTTCCACGGGCCTTCTCCGAACTGCATGGACTGACTGATCATATCCTTTTCCTCAGGTAAAAGATCTCTGGTGCTCCGGCAGATCCATTCCTGACGGCTGGAAAGGAAAATGATGTCCATAGGATCTGTAACCAGCAGAATTTCATCACGGCTCAGGGCAAATTCTCTTTCTATCAGATCTATGGAAGTCTTGATCACTGCAACTCCGGCCGGATTCATGCCGGTTTCATCATAATACACCGGATGACTGCAATATGCCCCCCGTTTTTCCGAAGTGACGCCCAGGGCCATGTAAACAAAGGGTTCCCCTCTTATGGATTTGTGAAAATAGGGACGGAAGGAATAGATTTTTCCCACAAAACTGTCCGGATCATTGCGGTTGCTGGATGCCACAGTATAACCTTTTTCATTGATCAGATAGCAGATATCCGCATCCAGAGTCTGCCGGAAATGATCCAGAACAGCATTTGCCTCAGACAGAATTTCAGGAGATGCTGACTGCACCGCATCCCGGATTTCTTTCAGTCCCGCCATCAGACGCACAGATCCGGCATTTTGTGAAAGAACAAAGGAAAGATGTCTGCTGATGTTTTTCAGGCGCACATCCGCGTGCTGCTCAGCCTCTGTGAGAGCGGCTTTTTTCAGTGAATAATAATACAGCCACCCACCTGCGGAAGTGGAGAGAAATGCCAGAAAAGACAGGACAAAAAGGATAAGTCGAAGTTTCATGGTCTGATCCGCTGCATCCTTTTGAAACTTGCCCGTATGGAATCTGACCAGGGTTCATGATAGACATGGGCCTGTACACCAAAGATTTTCTGTATGTTTTCCGGGGTCAGCACATCACAGGTTTCCCCAAAAGCGGCAATGCCCAGGTCTTTCATAAGAATCAGCCGGTCACAGTAGGCTGCTGCCAGATTGATGTCCTGTATCACGGCTATCACTGTTGAGCCTTTTTCCCCCACATCCTGTTTGACAATATCCATCAGCGCAAGGGTATGGCTTACATCCAGATTGGAAGTGGCCTCGTCGAGCATCAGCACAGGTGTTTCCTGTGCCAAAGCACGGGCAAAAACCACGCGCTGGCGTTCCCCTCCGCTCATTTCCGTGATAAATCGCGGGGAAAAAACCGCAGTGCCTGTGCGTTCCATAATTTCATCCACAGCAGCCAAATCTTCTGCCGAAGGAGAGGAAAACCGGGGAATCCGGGGATAGCGTCCCATGATTACGATTTCCCGCGCGGTAAAGGGAAAGTCAATATAAAAATTCTGGGGAACCAAGGCAATTTCCCGTGACAGTTCCCTGCGGGAATAATCCGGCAGATTCCTGGCTTTGTAACTGATGCTCCCGGCAGAAGGCCGAAGGTGTCCCATCAGCAGATCAATCAGGGTGCTTTTGCCGCATCCGTTGGGGCCTAATATGCCGTAAAAAAAGCCCGGCTCAAGGCAAAGGGAAATATCCTGCAGCACAGGCCGTTTTTCATAGGAAAAAGAAATGCGGTCAAGGGAAAAACTCATGTGCGCATCAAAGCCTTTCCCATCTGCTTCTGCCGGAAGATATAACAGAAAAAGGGACCGCCGATAAGGGCAGTAAGCACGCCGATGGGAATCTCATGGGGCAGAACTGCCCGCGTCACGGTGTCCGCGCAGAGCAGCAGCACTGCCCCGGCAGGGAGTGCGCAGGGAATCAGTCTCCGGTTGTCCGGCCCGGTCAGGGAGCGCATCATGTGCGGAACCAGCAGCCCCACAAATCCGATAATGCCGGAAACCGAAACACATACGGCAGTAAGCAGGGATGCGGTAATCAGCAGAATCAAAGTGGTGCGCCGGGTGTTTACGCCCAGAGACGAGGCTGTGCGGGTTCCCATTGCCAGCAGATTAAGATCCCGTGCAAAGAAGAGAAAAATCAGGAATCCGGCAATGACCGAAATCAGGGACAGTCCGACATCTGCCCAGGTGCGGGAGGCAAAACTGCCCATAAGCCAGAAAATGATGACCGCCACCTGCTCATCGGCAATGTATTTGAGAAAGCTGATGCCGGCAGACAGAATCGATGCCACAATGATGCCGGACAAAATCAGGTTGTTGGAAGAAATGCCTCCGCCTGTGGAGGAAAGAAAGATCACAAACATCAGGGTTGCTGCCGCGCCTGCAAAGGCAAAGAGCGGAATGGAAAAAGAGCCGATTGTTCCGAGGTTGAGAAGCAGAGCCACAGCCGCGCCAAATGCTGCGCCTGCGGATACGCCCAGAGTATAGGGATCGGCCAGCGGATTGAGCAGAATGCCCTGAAACACGCATCCGGAAAGGGCCAGTCCTCCGCCGACAATTGCGGCGGTGAGAATCCTGGGCAGACGCACTTCCATAACCACCACAGGCCAGATTTCATCCATGCCGGTCAGCAGATATTTTGCTCCCGTAAGTTTTGCTGCAATAATCCGCACCACATTTGCCGGAGAAATGGCAATATAGCCCATGCCTGTGGAAACAATGATGACTGTGCCAAGAAGCAGGCACAGGAGCAGCATCTGCATTTTCCATACCTGATCGCTGCGGAAAACTGTTTTCCGGGCATTCATATTTTCATTGCTTTCCTGTTTTTTCATACAGTTGTCCATAAAAATGTTGTCAAATCTTTCAGATGACTGAACAGGGACATCCATTTTCAGAAATCACCTATACTGATCCAATTTTGGTTTTCTTTGGCATGATTTTTGGATAGTGGGTCAAACCGGCTGATAATGTCATCCCTTCCGGGATTATTATTTGTTTTTTAATTTTTTTCTGTAATAATTTCAATCCATGCGGATTTTTCCGGCACCGGTGTCAGGCTCAGATCAACGGATTTGACCCTCTACCGAATTTTTGCTTCTTTGCGCACTTTGCAGTTTATGAATTCTTCAGACTAAGTAAGTCAGCATAAATTTTCGGGTGCAGCGTTTTCCGAAAAACCGGATTTTTCCAAAAAATCCAATTTTTGAATACACCAAAACTTTCAGTTGAGTACTTATCTGAAAAATAATTATAATTTTATGAACAGTATCATAAAACCGCTTTTTTCTCAAGACAGTTTCACAAATAAATGGCAAATCAAAAGAGCATGAGAATGAATATTGCATCATTTCATCATATATGATATATTACTGACAAGCGGTATCCTTAAACAAAATCCCTGAGAAAGCAAAGAGAAGGAGATTTGTATGTATTTTGAAAAACAGGGAAAAGAGAATACGGAACAGACCCTGCGTCTGGCATATGCACGGGGAAGGGAACTGGGACTCAGCGAGGTGGTGGTGGCCTCCACAAAAGGAAACACAGCCTATAAAGCCCTTGAGATATTTGACGGATTCAGAATTGTAATGGTTACATACCACTGCGGATTCAAGGAACCCTTTAAAAATATTCTGCCCGAGGAAACCAGAAATGATCTGACGAAAAAAGGGGTCATGGTTGTGGCAGCCACACATGCACTGTCCGGAGTGGAAAGAGCGGTTGCCAAAAAACATTCCGGAATTTATCCCGCGCTGCTCATTGCCGACACCCTGAGACTTTTCGGACAGGGCGTCAAGGTGGCTGTGGAAATTTCCATTATGGCAGCGGATGCGGGCGTACTGAGCGGGAACGATATTGTCGCCATCGGCGGAACCGGCAGAGGCGCGGATGCTGCCCTGATTCTCAAACCCGTGAACCAGTCAGATCTGTTTGACATGAAAATCCGGGAAATTGTCTGCAAACCCAGGAACTTTCAGGATGATTAGGATGACAGGCATATATCAGGCATATGTTCCGGCCCAATTTGCACAGGAAGGCACTTATGTTTAAAATTTTCAGACGTATAACACAAAAACCCAATATAGCTGTGGATCTGGGAACAGCCAACACCCGTATCTATGCGTGTGATGACGGAATCATAGCCGAGGAACCTTCCCTGGTGCGCAATATCCGCCAGACAGAGAATTCTGATGCATATATAGCGTATCTGAACAGCAAACTATGTTCCTTTCCTCTGCGCGGGGGCGTGGTCACGGATATCAATACAGCGGTCAGACTGCTCAGTCCTCTGTTCAGAAAAATCCGCATGGGGCTGCGCCATCCTGCCACACTGGCCTGTGCGCCCACCGACACATCGGAAAAAGAAAGGAAACTTCTTGCAGAAGCTCTTCTCCGTTCCGGCGCGTCCCATGTTGCCATCATACCGGAACCCTGGGCTGCGGCCATTGGGGCCGGTATGGATGTGAGCGTACCCTATGCACAGGTAATCATAGATATTGGGGAAGGTGTAACAGATATGGCCGTAATCCGGGAAGGGCGTCTGATTCACACGGCAGCCATACGGACCGCGTGCGCAGACATCCACAGATCCATACGCAAAGCACTTGTTTCACAGCATAAAGTGTATCTGTATCCCGCGGAAATTGAAAAACTGACACGGGAAAGTGATACGGCCATTCCATTGGACAGTCTCTCACAAAAACGGATACAGGCAAACGGAATACATATTGCCAGAAGACGGGAAGAAAGTGTTGAAGTGATTCAGACAGAAGTTATCGTGGCAATGGAGCCTGTGATTTCCGCAATTCTGAAAATGATCGGAAGCCATCTGCGCAAACTTCCGGGACATATCGGGGCGGAAATCACAGAATCCGGCATTTGTCTTACAGGCGGAGGCGCGTGCATAAAAGGTCTGGATCAGAGAATAGCCGCTGAAACCGGTCTGCATGTAACCATTGCCCCTGACCCTGTTCATGCCGTGATTAACGGAGCGACCCGGACACTGCAGTTCTGGAAGGATCATGAATCCTGGTGGAACCGTATTGACTGGCCTATGGTGCGCACCACGTCAGGGGTTTCATAATCTGACGGGTTTGGCATAAGGCTATTTCCAGAAAAGAATATACCACAAAAATAGCATAAGCTTCCAGCCTGTGCCGTGAACTGAACAGGTATATTTATTTTAATAAATCACCTAAGCACCGGTTTTCCATTTTTGCAAATGGGGATTTTTGCTCATGTACTACCCTGATTTTTTTTTTAAATCAGATTAACCCACACTGCTCGACCGAATGGATGAAATTTTAATTTCATCCATTCGGGATTCTGTTTTTTCTCAAATCTGAATTCTATTTTTGTGCAGGGCATTGCCTGATAACAGCAATTCGCAATTGATTTGATACAGTATTATTCCGATTGTGCAAAAAACCGCTCCGCTTAATTTTTGCACTCCTCCGGGTTTGCATTCCGCATTGTATAAAACCAGCAGCGATTTGGTATAACAGCAATTCGCAATTGATTTGATACAGTATTGTTCCGATTGTGCAAAAAACCGCTCCGCTTAATTTTTGCACTCCTCCGGATCAGGTGCAGATTGTATCAGGTCAATGGCGAATCGGTATGATACCAAATCGCTGCTGAAAACATGCTTCTGAAAAAAACAGTATGTTGCAATCAGACAGAAAAAACTGACTGTATTGTATAACAATGGTTCGGTAATTTTTTCTGATTTTCAAGCTGCAAAAATATAACATCTTGAAATCATTAAATACCAATTTTCAGGCATGAAATTATAATCTATTGAAATTATTAAATCAGAAATTTTTTACCGAGCCATTGGTATAACAATACCCCGGTAATTTTTTTGCTTTTTTAGTATTAAAAATTTCAGGCAGTTAAATCTGAATCTGAAAATTTTGGAGCTGAAAAAAATGGAATCTCATAATTTTTCTCCTTTGCATTTTTTAAAGTGCAATTATCAGAATCAGTGATCTGGATTTGAATTTTTTAAAGTGCAATTATCAGAATACAATGAAAATGCAAAGAAAAATATTTTAACTGCCGGATCTTACGGTCAGCAAACCAGCCCTTTCAAGGTGAGTCCACAGTCCGGTCAGCGCAACTCCGCAATGTCCGGCGGTTTCTGCAGCAGGCCGCCGCCGGCAGACAGCATCAGAAAAGGCTGTCTGTAGCAACCTGATTTCAAAGGCTTATTTTTCACACCTTGAAATGGCTGGTGTACTATACCTCAAAAAACAGATTCATCAATATTTATACCTGGGTTTCCTCTGCTGATTTCAAATATGCTGATGAACTCCTGACCCATGAGTTTTACCAACTTGGGCTTCCGGAAAAAAATCCTGCACGATCCGTATTCTGGACAGAGGCATATATGGATGAATACGGCAAAGGTATGATGGTGACATGCGCAGCACCTGTATATCAGGCTGATGAATTATAGACATCACCCTGGACTTTCTGAACACGCAGATCCGCATATTTGAACCGGAAAAGGGAAAGATGTTTATATTCAATGACCGAAAGCAACTGCTGGCCCATCCGGAGATTGTCAGCAGCAAGCAGAAGAAAGTGCTGGGCGTACAGGCCGCTTTTGCTGAAAAATCGGAAGACAGTACCCTGAGCATGAATGAAAACACAGGGACTGAAATACGCGTGGTGCACATGGACAGTCACAGCATGATACTGAAAAAAATGAAAAATGCTCCCTGGACAGTTGCCTTTCTCATGCCTCAGCCATCTGTCATGAAGATATTCATGGAAAAAATTGGAGCTGAAACCCTGTCGGTACTGCTGATAATTGGCATTCTCCTGATTGTATTCTCTTTTCTCACGGGAAAATATTTCATCCAGCCCTCCCGGACAATGGTGAAACTCATCTCATCGGAAGGAACAGCATTTCCGGACACAAAAGGCATTCCCTCAGCCTGGCTTCCGGTTTTCACGCATGTTGCCGGAGTGTTTGAAGAAAAGAGAAGAACCGGGGACAGACTGGGGGAATACAATGAGCATCTCAGATCTGTGCTGAGCCGTGTGGAAAAAACCATCCGTGACATGGCTGATGTCACACTGGCAAAGATGTCCCTGCTTACCGGCAAAAATGCGGAAAAAGCAGGTGAGGCTGACCGGCTGATGAAGGATTCTGCTGGGGTCATCCGGCAGGCTGATGAATCCATGAACCGTCTCACCCAGGCCATGAAGGCAGTATCCCGTGCAAGCGGGGAAACTTCCCAGATTATCAAAACCATTGATGCTGTGGCATTTCAGACCAATCTGCTGGCTTTGAATGCAGCGATTGAAGCTGCCAGAGCCGGGAAGAGCGGGGCCGGATTCGCTGTTGTGGCAGGAGAGGTCAGAAATCTTGCCATGCGCTCCACTGATGCTGCAAAAAACACGGAAAATCTGATTGAAGACACGGTCAGCCGAATCCGGGAAGGCAGTGAACTGGTTTCCATGACTGCCATAGCTTTTTCCAATGTCACATCCAATGCGGAGAAAGTGGGGAATATGGTGTCTGAAATTGCATCAGCCTCAGCGGAACTGGCAGGGGGCATAGATGATGTCGCGAATGCCGTAGGCAGCATCAATGAGGAACTCCGGCAGGTCAGCAGGCAGGATATATATTGAATTATTTGGAAAAACATATTGTGCAGAATAGCGGATACCACACGGCTGCCAAAAGTCTGTTCTGCTAACTGCTCACCAGTGGCAGGGCAAACAGAGCAGTATTGCCCAGTATGTGAATAGTGAGCGGAGTCATGAGTTTTCCCTCTTTTTCATATGCCAGGGCAAAGACAATGCCCCCGACAATCTGTATGATTCCGAATCCGGAATGAAGCACTGCAAAAATGCCTGTGCTTATAATCAGAGCAGTTATAATTCCCCATCTCCGGAAAAATCCGTAGACAATTCCCCGGAAAAAGATTTCCTCTGCTATCGGCCCGATTACACCGCCGACCGCAAAAAGCAGAATGCGATCTGTCATTTTTCCCGGCACGCGCATGGAAAAAAGTTTCAGGGGATTGGTTCCTGCCAGATGAAGAATGAGAAAGCCCGCGCAGACCAGTCCCCCGAAACAGCAGGACCAGACAAGACCTTTTTCCAGACCGGTACGGATTTGATGCCTGCCCAGTCCGATGGCATTCAATCCGCGTTCAGAAAAGTGTATCATCAGGAGCAGAAACAGGATTTCCGTAATCCGCACCAGCCCGATTAGCAGATAAGGGCCTCCCCATTTTTTGGGAAGAAAAAAACCTGCCACCATCTCAGTCAGCAGGATGATAAAGAGGGAATAACACAGAAGTTTCAGTTGGATACGGTCTGTCGCCATCCCAGTGTCCTTAATGCTTTGTATGCGTAAAACTGAATATACCATTCATCCGAAAGGGGGATTTTTTTCAGGATTTCCCCAATGGCCCGCGAATCCTGTTTTGCACCCAGCGCATGAAAGGCCCGGTATGCCACATTAATCTGGGGATCATCTGTCAAAGCCAGTGTTACTGCCCAAGTGTCCGGCGAACGGCTGACACTCAGGGTTCTGACCAGTTCATAGCGTTCCGGAACATGCGGACTTGCCGCCATGATGTCATGCACATGAAAATCAGCAATTTCCATTTTTTTATAACGGATATATTGCAGAGCTTTGATTCTTTCCCCCAAATTCTCTGAATGCAGCATCTGTTCCAGTTCTTTTCGATCAACTCTGCCAATTGCTTCAGGCTGTGAGAAAAAAATCAGAACTGCTCCACCTGCAAAGCAGAGTATCAGGGCGGAAACAGAGACAAATTTCTTTTTCAGGCATATGCCGCATACAATTCGTATGGGAAGATACAGAATCATCCAGATGCTCAGCCCGGAAACCGCAAGCAGGGAAAGAAAGGTGAATGTGCGGAAAAAAATGTAAGAATCACATTTTCCCGAAAAATTTTTCAGTATCTTTCCGGTGTCTTTGAAAAAACTGGCAGAATCGGCACGGAGAATCTCCTTTTTTCTGTGTATGAATACCAGTTCTTTGCCATTTGCGGAAATCTCCAAATCTGTCAGGTCATTTTCCATACTCAGCCAGTCATAACGTGCCAGTTGCTGTTTCACTCTGTCTTTTTCCGGAATTTCCCCGCTGATCCGGCAGGTTCGCAACTGATCCTGATACAGGTTTTTGAAGACCTGTGCAGCGTAAAGAGTGTAACGGTAATAGGCATTATTGAGACCAATGCCCACAGAATTGGACAAAAGCATTTTGTCCCGGATCAGAGAAAACATGTCCGAATTCATCTGTCTGACTCCCATCAGAGCCAGCAGAATCAGGCAGATGACATGAAAAAGCAGCATACGGACGGAATTGGGATTGGACTGTGGAGGAAGGCATTTCAGGCTCAGGCAGAACACTGCCGGGGGAATCAGCAGAAAAAAGAGCGTAACCATTGGCAGAAATCCCTGTATATTGGCAAGAACCAGGCAGGCAATCCAGAAAAACAGAAAGGGATACAGTGCATTTTTTTTCCGTGAAAAAATACGATCCCACAGCCACGCAGACCCAAAAGAAAGAAGTGTAAGGCAAAGTCCGACCGTAAGTGAAAAAAACAGGCCGCCCATAAACGCTGTTTCAAAAGATTTGAGACTTTCCATCACCCGGAGCTGGGGAACCGTCAGATACCCGGCAGCATGGAGCAGGGAAAGCTTTTGATAATAATCTGTATTTGACAGATACACCTGAAGGACAGATATCATCTGTGAAAGAATCAGACCTGCTGAGATCACGGCAGGTATGGAACAAAGGTTTCGGTTCATAAGGGAATAGTGGGTTGCGCTCCTGTTGAATTTATACCGCTCTTTACCATTCGTTGCCCCAGTATGCAAGAGCCGTGTGAACAAAATATTTTTGTTTTCCGGTTTGACATTTCAGGAAAATAAGTATAAATCCCTGTCAGTGAAGAAGTCAGATGAAATTTTCGGTTTTCTGTCCGGAGTCCCGAACTGAAAGTTTGGGATGCGCCAGAGCGTGCCAAACTTTCAGTTCGGCACTCCGGGTTCGGAAAATTTTTAATAATGCAAAAAGTTTGCATACATCAAATCAAAGGAGAATCATAACTGATGACAGAGAAAAAAGCATTTCAGGATTATTATCCGGATATTCTGAGCCATTGCTATGGATGCGGAAGACTTAATGAGCATGGTCTGCAAATCAAAAGTTACTGGGACGGAGAGGAAAGCGTGGCCGTATTCACCCCCCGGCCTGTGCATACAGCCATTCCCGGTTTTGTATACGGCGGTTTGATTGCGTCCCTGATTGACTGCCATTCCACAGGCACTGCCGCAGCCGCAGCCTACAAAGCAGAAGGCAGGGAAATGGACACAGAACCGGCCTTCCGTTATGTGACAGCATCCCTGCATGTGAATTATCTCCGGCCCACTCCCATTGACGGCCCTTTGGAAATCCGGGGAAAAGTGAAAGAAATCAAAGGGAAAAAGGTTGTTATTGAATCAACTCTTTCTGCAAAGGGCAAGATCTGCGCAACAGGCGAGGTTGTAGCTGTGCAGATGCCGGACTCCATGCTTCCGAAATCTGCGTAATGCCGCATTTTGCAACTATACCATTACCTGAAACATTTCGCTTGTAAAATACCGCATTCGGAAGGACTGCCTCAGCAGAGTTTATAAAAATGTATAACAGCCGCGAATAACACGAATCTGCACGAATGCACAAACCATAATTCATGTAATTCGTGTCATTCGTGCAATTCGTGGCTGTACCATCAAATCTTATGAGTAATAGTATATAGTTCTTTTACCAACTTTTGTCCTCTGCAAAACCCGGCGGAGGAGTGCAAAAATTAAGCGGAGCGGTTTTCTGCACACGCGCAACCGGGGAAAACTGACAATAAATATTGTATCAAATCAATGGAAAATTGTATTATATATTTTCAGGTACAAAATTTGAAGATGACATTATCATTTCTCTCTTCCGGATTTGAATGAACGCACAGGAAAACCGAGATGAAAAAACAGACAGGAGCATGGTTTTATGGAAGAACTGCTTGAATTGAAAACATATATCCAAAACAGACAGTACGCAGACGCATTGCTTCTGATTGGAGAAATGGAAGAAATGAGCAGGGATGACAAAATCACCAAAATTTTCAGTTATGCGGAGATTCTTATCCTCCATCTTGTCAAACAGTATGCGGAAAAGCGTTCCACCCGCTCATGGAGTGCTTCCATACAAAATTCGGCATATAAAATCAATTATATCAATAAAAGAAGAAAATCAGGCGGATATTATCTTTCCGCAGATGAACTGAAAGATATTCTGGATGATGTGTGGCCTTTGGCAATAATACGGGCCTCTCTGGAGGCTTTTGAGGGGCGGTATGATGAAACAGAAATCGCGAAAATGGTGAATGCAGAACAGATTAAGGCAGACGCCCTGGGGCTGATAAGAGATTCGGCAACAAAAATTTGCCGATAAATCGTGAGGTTATTAATATTTTCCCAGGACTGAATCATATACAGGGAGCAGATTCAATGAACAATTACAAAGCCATCATCAAAAAAGACGGCAACTGGTGGATCGGCTGGATTGAGGAAATCCCAGGTGTAAACTGTCAGGAGGCCACAAAAGAGGAACTGCTGAAAACACTCAGAATTACCCTTGCAGAAGCATTGGAATTCAACCGGCAGGACGCGGCTGTCCAGGCAGGTGAATCGTTTATGACAGAACTGCCAGCAGTATGAAACTGAAAGAATTTCTCCGTTATCTCAGGTTTCATGGGTGTGAACCTTTAAGAGAAGGAAGTTGTCATTCATGGTGGATCAACCCTGCTCTGAACAAACGTTCAGCAGTTCCGCGGCACACGGAAATCGGAGACAATCTTGCAGTAAAAATATGCAAAGACTTGGGAATTCCCAAAGTGAAATAAACCCGGCTGCACATTCTTTGTATGCAAAAACAGAACCAGCAACCCTGTCCGGGTTAAAGAACCCGGACAACCTTACAGGTATAAAACAATATGAAAAAATTTCAGACTTTTCAGGTATTTCCCAATATTCCCGAACCGCTGGTCTTTTTGGAGACCCTTTCCCGGAATATCTGGTGGTGCTGGCAGTATGATGCGGTGGATCTGTTCCGGCGCATTGATCCCCGGCTCTGGGATGAGTGTGAACGCAATCCCATCCGTTTTCTTACTTTTGTGCCCCAGAAACGGCTGGAGGAACTGTCCCTTGATCCCAGCTTTCTGTCCCACATGCAGCGGGTTAAGGAAAATTATGAAAAACTTCCCTGCGTAAGCACGGAAAATTACAATATCCTGTTTCAGCAGCAGGAAACCATAGCATATTTTTCCATGGAATTCGGGATTCATGAAAGCATTCCACTGTTTGCCGGGGGGCTGGGCATTCTCGCGGGTGATCATCTTAAAGCCGCGTCAGATATGAACCTGCCCCTGGTTGGCGTGGGACTGCTGTACCGGCAGGGATATTTCCGGCAGTTTCTGGATCAGGAGGGCTGGCAGCAGGAGGAATATCCGGAAACCGATATTTACCATCTGCCCATACGCAAAGCCAAAGATATGCAGGGAAATGAACTCCGGGTTTCGGTTGACAGCCCGGCAGGTGAAATCCGTGCTGCCGTGTGGTGTCTGGATGTGGGATGCGTTCCCCTGTATCTGCTGGATACCAATCTTGCGGAAAATTCTGCTTATATCAGGGATATTACATCCCGTTTATATGTGGGTGAGCAGCAGATGCGGATTGCGCAGGAAATGGTGCTGGGCATCGGGGGGATGCGGGCTTTGGAAAAAATGGGCATCCATCCGGCTGTGATTCATATGAATGAGGGGCATTCCGCATTTTCCAGTCTGGAACGGCTGGCACAGACCATGTCCGCATACAACGTGGATTTGAAAACAGCTCTGGAAATTGTTCCCAGAACCACCGTATTCACCACACATACGCCGGTGGCTGCGGGCAATGAGGAATTTCCCCCGGATCTGATCCGTCCCTATCTGATTCCCCTGGAGAAAAAACTGGGCATCAGCGCGAATGAAATCATTTCCTGGGGACAGCCGCCCGGAGCAAATCCCTATACGCCTCTGTCCATGTTTGCCCTGGGCGCGCGTATGGCACAGTACTGCAACGGTGTCAGTCAGTTGCATGGCAGGGTGGCACGGCATATGTGGACACATCTCTGGCCCGGAAGACCCGAAGATGAAATTCCCATCG
>CAZHPS010000024.1:0-26861 GCA_964534335.1 uncultured Desulfobacterales bacterium | reverse complement strand
GTGTCACTCTGCGGAAACTCTGTGTTACTCTGCGGTTAAAATCTGCCCGGCAGAAGTATAAAAATTTTTTAAGTATCGGTATATCTTTCGTCCGGGTATCTTAATATTTCCTAAATGTTAAGATACTCGTATTCCCTGAGTTTTATTCTGTCTTTAATGTAATCTGTCCAAATTATAATCATGTTATCAAACAATTAAATTACAGGAAAAAAACAGGACATCGGAAAAAAATGGAATTTTCGGCATAGGCTGCTTTTTCCTGCCGGACAATGCCGGTATGCGGCATCTTTCCGGAAGTGCCAAACTCGGTTGCTTTTGGAAAAAAACGGAGTGGTCATGCACTACCTGCTTTTCATGGCTTCCTGAATCATTTCCAGCAGACTCGCGACCCTGGGTTTGAATTTGGCTTCTGCAAGGTTTTTCAGTTCCTCTTCCGAAAGATACTGCTTCAGATAAGCAGCCACATCAAAATATTCCCACCAGCAGTCCGCTGTTTTGGGGCAGAAACCGCCCGTATCCGGACAGTTTCTGCAATAGCGGAAGTTCACCGGCCCCCCCAGTCGGGGGCACCGGCGTTCCATACAGTCATAGATATCAGCTTTTACAGGCATTATCGGCTTTTCAGCAGTTCAGGTTTGGGATAATTGGCAAAAATCTCCCCTGCTTTTGCGATCTCCGTATCACTGAGCGCAAAATTTTTCAGGGAACCCGCGATATATTTTTCATAGGAGCCCAGATCCAGCAGCCCGTGTCCGCTCCATGAAAAAACAATGACCTTTTCTTTTCCCTCTTCCTTTGCCTTTCTGGCCTCGTTCACAACAGCAGCCAGCGCATGGGTGGTTTCCGGAGCCGGGATAATGCCCTCTGTTCTTGCCACCAGCAGACCCGCCTCATAAGCCTCCATCTGGGTTACGGATTTGGGAGTTGCCAGTCCTTCGCACACCAGTTGACTTACGGTCGGGGCCATGCCATGATAGCGGAGTCCGCCTGCATGAAGCGGGGGCGGCACAAACGCATGTCCCAGACTGTGCATTGGCAGCAGAGGTGTATACCGGGATGTATCTCCGTGATCATATACAAAGGGCGCACGGGTCAGTGTGGGACACGCGGCCGGTTCCACAGGCAGAATATCAATCTTTTTGCCGTTCATTTTATCCAAAACAAAGGGAAAAGCCAGCCCCGCAAAATTGCTGCCCCCTCCCGCGCATCCGATAATCACATCAGGATACTGTCCGATTTTCTCAAACTGCTTTCTGGCCTCCAGTCCGATGATGGTCTGATGAAGCATCACATGATTGAGAACGCTTCCCAGGGAATAACGGGTTTTGCCGGACGGATCGCTTACAGCCGCCTCAATGGCCTCGCTGATGGCAATGCCCAGACTGCCCGGAGTATTGGGGTCTCTTTCCAGAGCATCCCGTCCGGCTTTGGTTTCCATGCTGGGACTGGCCACGCATTTGCCCCCCCATACTTCCATCATGGCCTTGCGGTAGGGTTTCTGATCAAAACTGACACGCACCATGTATATTTTGCACTCAATCCCGAACTGCGCGCAGGCAAAGGAAAGCGCACTGCCCCACTGGCCTGCGCCGGTTTCTGTGGTAAGGCGCTCAATGCCAAAGATTTTGTTGTAATATGCCTGAGGCACGGCAGTATTGGGTTTGTGACTGCCCGGAGGACTGAGACTTTCGTTTTTGTAATAAATCTTCGCGGGAGTTCCCAAAGCCTTTTCCAGATTCAGCGCACGGACAAGGGGAGAAGGCCGCCAGATGCGCAGCACATCCAGCACAGGTTCGGGGATGTCAATCCACCTCTGGGTGCTGACTTCCTGTTCAATGAGATTCATGGGAAAAACCGGAGCCAGATCTTCGGGTTTTACCGGTTTCCCGTCCGGTCCAAGCGGAGGATTCAGGCGGATATCCGCGAGAATATTGTACCATTGCCGGGGAATTTCCTCTTCTGTCAAATACACTTTTCTGATTTCCATTTGTATCACTCCTTATTTTGCGGGGCAGAAGCCGGGGAAGATGCAGGGGATCGCCGTTTCACAACACCGGTATGTCCTCTGACTCTTGAAAAGGAAGCCGGCTCAGGTTCATCCTCTGTCAGGGGGGGAGGCATTTCTCTGGGTGATCTCTGCGGAAGGATCTTCAGCGACTCGTTTTCAGGGAAAATTTCTTTGTTTTCCAAAGCAATGTGAATCCTGTCCAGAATACCGTTGATAAACGCTCCTGATTCATCTGTCCCGTATTTTTTTCCAATGTCAATGGCCTCATTGATGGAAACCTTGAAGGGAATATCTTCACAGTAGAACATTTCATATAGGGCTATGCGCATGATATTCCGATCCACGCAGGACATGCGGCTGAGTTTCCAGTTGTCGGAAAAGCGTGCAAGGATCGTATCAATCTGCTCCCTGTTCCGCATGACGCCCTGGGCAAGCATCTGAAAAAATTCAGCAGTGTTTTCCGAAGGAGGAAAACACTCACTGTACAGATCTATTGCCTCACGGGACATATCCTGCCGGATATCCATATAAAAGAGGGCCTGCAATACCCGTTCACGTGCTTTGCGGCGATTTTTCATTGTATGCCTGAATGTCGGACCGGTTTACGCGCCGACAGTTTCTGTCAGATTTGCCATTTCTATCGCGCTGATGGCAGCACTCCAGCCTTTGTTGCCGGATTTGGTTCCGGCCCGTTCCACAGCCTGTTCAATGGTGTCTGTGGTCAGAATGCCGAAAATGACCGGCACTCCGGTGTCCATGCTTACTGCGGCAATGCCTTTGGATGCTTCCGCACACACATAGTCAAAATGCGGTGTGGAACCCCGGATTACAGCACCCAGGCAGATAATGGCATGATATTTTTTCTTCTCTGCCATTTTTTTTGCCAGCATGGGAATTTCAAACGCGCCCGGAACCTTTACAATATCAATATCCTCATCCCGCGCGCCGCTGCGGATCAGCGCGTCCACCGCGCCACCGACCAGACGGTCTGTGATGAAATCATTGAAACGGCTGACAACCAGGGCAAAGACCTTGCCTTCGGCATTGAGTTTTCCTTCTATATAATTCGGCATTCTCTTTCTCCGTTTTCTCCGGTTTAAAAAATCCCCTCTTGAGAGGCAGGGCTGTTAAGTTCTTTAAAAAATCCCCTCTTGAGAGGGGGCAGGGGGTGTGTCTTTTCCCCATTGCCGGAACACACCCCTTTGTCCCCTCTCAAGAGGGGAATGAGAACTTAACAGCCCTGCTCTCAAGAGGGGAATTGGAAAGCAATCATGGCTTTCAGTTATCGGGTTTCCTCAAATACTTCCAGATTGAGCAGATGCCCCATTTTCAGTTTTTTGCATTCCAGATAGCACCGGTCATACTCATTGGGAGGCACTTCAATGGGAACCTGTTCTGTGACGCTGAGGCCATAGCCCTGCAGACCCACCATTTTTTTGGGATTGTTGGTCAGCAGACGCATTTTTCTGACCCCCAGATCCCTGAGAATCTGCGCACCAATGCCGTAATCCCGCAAATCCGCCTTGAAACCGAGTTCTATATTGGCCTCGACTGTATCCAGTCCCAGTTTCTGCTGCAGTTCATAGGCTTTGAGTTTGTTGACCAGACCAATGCCCCGGCCTTCCTGTCGCAGATACACAACAACGCCTGAACCTTCCTGATTGATCATTGACATGGATTTATGGAGCTGATCCCCGCAGTCGCACCGGAGGGAACCGAAAATATCTCCGGTCATGCACTCGGAATGCACACGGACAAGCACGGGTTTTTCCGGATCAATTTCCCCTTTTACCAGCGCAATGTGCAGCAGTTTGTCCACTTCGGTTTCATACGCGATCATTTTGAAATCTCCGCCGTGCAGAGTGGGAATTTCAGACTGGGCAGCCCTTTTTACAAAAGACTCTTTTCTCATGCGGTATTCCACCAGATCCGCGATGGTGCAGATGCCAATGCCTTGCTGCTGGCTGAATCTCTCCAGCGCAGGCATCCGGGCCATGGTTCCGTCCTCATCCATGATTTCGCAGATAACTCCGGCAGGTTTCAGACCGGCCAGCCGGGCCAAATCAACAGAACCCTCAGTCTGTCCCACACGCACCATTACGCCACCATCCCTTGCGCGCAGGGGGAAAACATGCCCCGGACGAACCAGATCCGAAGGTCTGCAGTTGTCAGCCACTGCGGTTTGAATGGTGGTAGCCCGATCTGCTGCTGAAATTCCTGTGGTTACGCCCCGTTTGGCCTCAATGGAAACTGTAAACCCGGTTTCAAACGGGGATGTGTTCTTTTTGACCATGGGGGCAAGATCCAGAGTATCGCATTTTTTCGCGGTCAGGGAAAGGCAGATCAGTCCTCTGCCGTATTTTGCCATGAAATTGATGGCCTCAGGCGTTACCTTTTCCGCAGCCATGGTCAGATCGCCTTCATTTTCCCGGTCTTCGTCATCCACCAGGATAACCATGCGTCCGGCCCGGATTTCCTCAATGGCCTCTTCTATGGAAAGATGTGACATTATCTTTTGTTTATCTCCTCTTTGCTGAAAAAAATAATTGATAATAGCAAATATTGAATACAGAATAAAGAAAAATCTTTCATATCAGAAAAAATGGAAAGGTGTTTGCCATATGGCAACCGTTTATAAAAAACCATTTTTTGACAGAAAAGCCATATCAAAAGATGGGCCGCTTTTCTCTCCGCTGTCCTTTGCTTTGCCGGTGACAAACTTTTCCACATATTTGCCGATCATATCGGTTTCAATATTGACCGCATCGCCCGGTTTTTTGCATCCCACAGTTGTAAGTTTTGCCGTATGCGGAATAATGCTTACATCAAAACTGTCTGCATCGCACTGGTTGATGGTGAGACTCACGCCATCCACTGCCACAGAACCCTTGTGAATCATGTAGCGCGTCAGATTTTCCGGAACCCTGAACGTGATAATAATGGCATTGCTCAGAATTTTCCGTTCTTTGAGGATTCCCATGCCGTCAATATGGCCGGAAACCAGATGCCCGTCAATGCGGTCTGAAAGGCGCAGCGCACGTTCCAGATTGACCCGATCCCCGATCTTTGCTTTGGCAAATGTGGTATGCGTCACGGTTTCCGGGGAAACATCCACAAAAAAGCGTTTTCCCTCCAAAGAAACCGCAGTCAGGCAGGCTCCGCTGACCGCAATGCTGTCCCCGATTTTTGTGCCATCCAGCGCAAAATCAGCTTCAATGCCCAGCCTCTGTCCCTGTCCCGAAGCCTGTATGCTCCGGATCGTTCCCAATCCTTCTATGATTCCTGTAAACATAAATTTTCATTCTGTTTTATGGTTGCTGAGAAATGGGTTTGTTATCTGTGGTTAAAGTGTGTTCGGTTAAAAAAAATTTAACCGCAGAGTTTTTTTACTCTGTGCAACTCTTTGGTTTAAAAAAATTTTAACCGCAGAGTTTCACAGAGTTATCCGCAGAGTTCCACAGAGTTTTTTTACTCTGTGCAACTCTGTGTAACTCTGTGGTTAAATACAATCTTAACCGCAGAGTTTTTATTACTCTGTGGTTTAAAAAAATTTTAACCTCAGAGTTTCACAGAGTTATCCGCAGAGTCCCACAGAGTTTTTATTACTCTGTGGTTAAATACAATCTTAACCGCAGAGTTTTTTTACTCTGTGCAACTCTGTGCAGCACTCTGTGTAACTCTGTGGTTTAAAAAAATTTTAACCGCAGAGTTTCACAGAGTTATCCGCCGAGTCCCGCAGAGTTTTTATTACTCTGTGGTTTAAAAAAATCTTAACCGCAGAGTTTTTATTACTCTGTGGTTTAAAAAATTTAACCGCAGAGTTTCAGAGAGTTATCCGCAGAGTCCCAAAGAGTTTTTATTACTCTGTGGTTAAAAACAATCTTAACCGCAGAGTTTTTTTACTCTGTGCAACTCTGTGCAGTACTCTGTGTAACTCTGTGGTTAAATACAATCTTAACCGCAGAGTTTCACAGAGTTATCCGCAGAGTCCCGCAGAGTTTTCTTTACTCTGCGGTTAAATATAAAGACTGTCAACAGATTTCTGATTTCTAATAATACTCTTTAATATACGCATAGGATTTATGAAACAAATCTTCTTCTTTGTGCAACTGATATTTCAGCAATGTTCGGCGCAAAGATTTTTGAACCTCTCTTTCGCCGGGAATGGTATTCTGCCATCCGTCAAAGCGGACCAGACGGACTATCTCATCAATGTCATTTACGATTCTTTCAACAATGGCCGGTGTTTTGTCTGTTTTAAGTTCCAGAAACAATTCTGTTAAGGCTGCTTTTGCCGATTTTTTCTGTTCACTGCTGCCATTGTGCTTTTCAGCCTGTAAGGTTTCTTTTGCAATTTCACAAAGCTGTTTAATAAATTCAATGCTGCTGATTAAACCTTTTTCTGCTTTGGCTCTCAATGCTTCAAGTCTTTCGCTTAAGGCTCTGAAAACCGGACTGTCTTTATGTTTACCCAGCCTGCCTGACAATATTTTTATAATTTTTTCCGCATCTTTCGGGTCTTTTTTGTTCATCAGGCTGTCAATTGCATCCGCATCCAAAACCATTTGTTCCATATCCTGACTGATACCCGCGACATGGATATGCTCATGAATAAGTGCCGTAGTCTGTGCGCCCAAAACATGCCATAACAATCTGCCGTTATCATCAGAACCCGGTTTGACCGAAGTGTAAACCTGTGAAAGCCATTTATAATCTTTCTGAAAACGGTTTAATGCCCCATCCGGAGAAATGGATTCCCACAGTTTTGACAATAAACTGAAATCTTTTGCAAAAGCATCCCGCTTTTCATCTGAGCCTATGCAGTCCTGCGCGGCCTGCAAACCTTCAAAACCCTCAATATTCCTGTCCAAATCCCTGAAATGGGATAAGCAGAGTGCCATTTGTCCGGGCAGTCTGTCTTTCAGATCCTGCAGATTGGTGATAACCTTTTTTACTGATTCCTCATCAAATGCCAGGGCATTCGCTGTATCATCAAAAACACCGAAATAATCAACTATCCGTCCAAATGTTTTATTGGGAAAAAGCCGATTTGTCCGGCATATTGCCTGCAGCAGAGTATGATCTTTGAGTGATTTGTCCAAATACATGGTCTGCAAAACAGGCGAATCAAAACCGGTCAGCAGTTTGGCAGTAACAATAAGGAATTTAAGGTCTGAATTCGGATCATTATATTTTTCAATCACTTTTTCCTGCTGATCTCTGTCCAGTGCGTATTTTTGCCTGAACTCCGCATCATCATTGGCAGAAGTGCTTATGACAACAGCAGCGGATTCAGGGGAAAGCAGTTTGTCCAGTTCCTCTTTGTACTGGACACAGGCATAACGATCCGGGGTGACAATCATTGCCTTGAAACCTTCCGGTTCCACATGCCTGCGGAAATGTTCCGCTATATCCTGAACAATGGTTTTCACCCGTTCCGGAGACTTTAAAAATACTGCCATTTTCGCGGCTTTCCGGCTGAGTTTATCGCGGTCTTTTTCGCTCAGATCATTTGCCATTTCATTAAAAGCAGTATCAAGGCTTTCTTTGTCAATGTGATAATTGGGCAGGCGCGGTTCAAAATGCAAAGGGAGTGTGGCATTGTCACGGATACTGTCCTGAAATGTATAACGGCTCAGGTATCCGCTTGTGTCCTCATTGGCCCCGAATGCCCAGAACGTATTTTTGTCGGCTTTGTTAATCGGTGTTCCGGTCAAACCGAATAAAAACGCATTGGGCAGGGCTTTACGCATTTTTCTGCCCAGATCTCCTTCCTGTGTTCTGTGCGCCTCATCCACCATTACAATGATATTTTCGCGTGTGTTCATATCCGGATAAGCATCTTTGAATTTATGAATCATGGTGATGATGATTTTTCTGGTATCTTTTTCCAGCATCTCATGCAGTTCTCTGATATTGTCAGTTGTCACCATATTCGGAACTTCGGCAGTATTGAAAGTCGCAGTAATCTGCGTGTCAAGATCAATTCTGTCAACCACTATCAGAACAGTGGGATTTCCGAGTTCCTGCTGCCGGCGCATTTTTTGCGCTGCAAACAGCATCAGCAGGGATTTGCCCGATCCCTGAAAATGCCAGATTAAACCTTTCTTTATTTTGCCTTTTTTCACCCGTTCAACAATGGCATTGGTCCCTTCATACTGCTGGTAACGGCATACAATTTTTATCTTTGTTTTTTTGCTGTTTGTGGCGTAAATGGTGAAATTTTGCAATATATCCAGCAGTGTGGAAGGATTCAGCAGATGGTTGATCTGTCTGGCAACATCCTGCAAACCGGCAAAATGGCGCAGTTCATCTTTTTCATCCTCAAGTCTCCAGGGTGACCAGAATTCCAATGGCGTTTTTACGCCCCCGATGAAAAGTTCTTTTCCTTCGGTAGCGAAAGAAAACACATTGGGAACAAAAAGCTGAGGCACTGCATTTTCATAAATATGATGAATGTCATGCGCACCGTCAAACCAGCTTACTGCCGGACGAACCGGGGTTTTCACTTCACCGGCAACAAGCGGAATGCCGTTTACAAACATCACAATATCCGGGATTTTTGTTTCCGCTGCTCTGATTTTGAACTGATTTGTGAGCAGAAAAGAGTTGTTGTCTGTCTGTTCAAAATCTATCACGCGGATATTCACATGTTCATTGTTTTTGCCAACCGGCATGGAGATTTCTCCCCGCAGCCATTTGGAAAATTCTTCATTCGCGCGCACAAGCCCTGTATTGCTGACAGAAATGAGAACAGCACGAAGTTTGCGGATGACTTCCTCGGCCCGCTCCGGATTTGATTTTATTGCCGGATTAAGGCGGATAAGGGATTCTTTTAATTCATTTTCCAGAAAAATATCTGTAATTTCTCTTAAAAGCATTTCAGGCCGGACATATTTCCATTTTGGACTGTCGCAATAGGGAGGATCCTCCTCTTTTAACATGCCATGCGGAACCTGATTCAGGTTAATGCCGGTAAGCTGATGGATGATGAAATATTCCACGCTGTTCAGTTCGTTAAAGGACATAGTGACTTCCTCTTGATGATGGGATTTTTTTTCATAGACTTATCCCAAAATTTCGCTTAACAGTTTTTGTTTCAGGTTTCTGAGAGTTGTTTTTTGCTGCCTGAGTTGTGCCAGTGTCAGTTGTAACTGCTGAAATACTTCCACAATCTTTTTTTGCGTTTTCAGGTCTGGAATGGATATTTCAAAAACTGCCAAATCTTTCCATTTGGTTCTTGGTGAAAGCGAGCCTGCGGACGTTCTGACTGCATGTTGAATAAATGTTTCGGATGAAACATAGTAGGGCAATAATGCTGGCAGCATTTTTGTTTTATTTGCTCTGAAAACCAAAATGTCTCCTGAACAAATTCCGTCAAAATCGGCAACAGCAACTTTCTTCAGATAAGCCCTGCGTTTCCCAAACAGGACATCGCCTTTTGAAAAGCATTTTGTAAACGTAGTGCCGTTTTCAATATTGCCAAAGCCTTGCAGGTTGAAATTTTCTGCTTCAATAAATTCTAAACCGACAAAACGGGTAATTCCGCTTTCCAATGGTTTTTTATCGTGCTTTTCAATGCAATCCGTTATATCCGCAAATGTGCAGAGATTGCAGTTTTTATCTGAAAGTAAATTCCCAAAAACAGGTGATTTGCTTACCAGACCATTGCTTAATGTTTTTTGCAGGGTTTTCAAATTCTTCTCCTGCCCATCCACCTGCTCCATAGCGGTTTCTATGGACTGAAAAAGAGCGGCTATCTGTTTTTGCTCTTCGAGCGGGGGGATGGGGATTTGAATTTGGTTTATAGTTCTAATTGGTAACTGTGGCTGGGCTGTTCCTGTAATATATCTTTTTATATTCTTTTCCTCAAAAATTAATTTAACTGCTGAATATAAATATGAATGATTGACTTTTTCAGATAATACTCTTAATATTATCATTCCAGAATTGATTCTTATGTTCTCATAAACAATGTCATTATTGTAATAAGCAATGTTTCCAATAGTTCCTCTTGTAGTAATTACAATGTCATTTTTAGAAAGTTTGCCTTTTCTAAGTAGATTATCTTTTTCTTTGGTTATGAATTGACATTCTTGAAATACAAAACCATTTTTAGTGACATTCTTTGCATTAAGAAATAAACAATGTTCATTTGCAAAAAAATCACTTGTTTTAGGATAATTATTTCCTCTATCCCCATCAATAATTTGGAATAATGCACTTCCCATACTCACTTTTTCCCATTTATCCTTTTTCAGCTTCATGCTTCAATTTCCTTTTTAAATTTCAAAAAGTTATCCGCAGAGTCATGCAGAGTTTTTACTCTGTGCAACTCTGTGCGGCACTCTGTGTAACTCTGTGGTTTAAAAAAAAACAATCTTAACCGCAGAGTTTCACAGAGTTATCCGCAGAGTCCCACAGAGTTTTTACTCTGTGTAACTCTGTGCGGCACTCTGTGTAACTCTGTGGTTTATTTAAAAACAATCTTAACCACAGAGTTTCACAGAGTTATCCGCAGAGTCCCACAGAGTTTTTATTGCTCTGTAGTTAAAAAAAACAATCTTAACCGCAGAGTTTCACAGAGTTATCCGCAGAGTCCCACAGAGTTTCTTTTACTCTGTAGTTTAAAAAAAACAATCTTAACCGCAGAGTTTCACAGAGTTATCCACAGAGTCCCACAGTTTTTACTCTGTGAAACTCTGTGCAGCACTCTGTGTAACTCTGTGGTTTATTTAAAAACAATCTTAACCGCAGAGTTTCACAGAGTTTTTTATATGGTTAAATATTGTTTATAATTCTTTTAATTCCATCTTTCAAACTCTTAACATTGAAGTTAATCAATAGACCAAATTTACATTTTGAAAGTTTTAAATATGTAAGTATTTGTGCTAAATGGACTTCGTTAAAAGTTTCCACAGCTTTGACTTCAACAACAATTCTGTTTTCAATCAATAAATCAATTCTGTATCCCGCATCCAGCTTTACCTCATGATAAACCAGCGGCAATGCTTTCTGTTTATCAACTTTTAATCCCATCTGCAACAGTTCGTAAAACAAACATTCCTCGTAAGCATTTTCCAATAAACCAGGCCCCAGTTCAGTATGCACTTTCATAGCACACCCGATTATTTTATAGGTTAATTCATTTTCTGTCATAATTCACCTCTTGCTATCTTTCAACAAATTTTAACCGCAGAGTTTTTACTCTGTGCAACTCTGTGGTTTAAAAAATCTTAACCGCAGAGTTTCACAGAGTTATCCGCAGAGTCCCACAGAGTTTTTATTACTCTGTGAAACTCTGTGCAGCACTCTGTGTAACTCTGTGGTTTATTTAAAAACAATCTTAACCGCAGAGTTTCACAGAGTTATCCACAGAGTCCCACAGAGTTTTTTTTACTTTGTGTAACTCTGTGCGGCACTCTGTGTAACTCTGTGGTTAAAAAATGGTTAAAAAAAAACAATATTAACCGCAGAGTTTCACAGAGTTATCCGCAGAGTCCCACAGAGTTTTTTTTACTATGCGTTATTTTACAGTTAAAAATCAATCCCAATATTTTTGAGTTGGGTAAACAAATGTTTGAGCGAATCATTCATCTGTTTCTGCCCTGCTTTAATCTCTGCAATCAGTTCCCCTGTATTGTGTTCATTATTGCTGTCCGCTTTCTTTACATACAGTTGCACACTCAGGTTTCCCTTGTTTTCCAGCACATCTTTGCTGCTCATTACTTTGGCAAACCCTTTGACATCCTTACATTTCCAGTAAGCATCGCTTATCTTTCTGATATGGTGCGGTTCCAGCCAGGCATTGGTTCTCTCAATCCGCAGTTCTTCTTTGGCATCAATGAAAATGATTTTGCCTTTCCTTTCTTTCGGCTTCTTCATTCTGCATACCAGCAGACAGCTTTCCATGCTGCTGTTATAAAAGAGATTTTTTCCAAGCCCAATCACCGCATCCACATAATCCCCCTCAATCATTTTCCTGCGTATTTCGCTTTCAGCATCTCTGAACAAAACGCCGTGGGGCCAGAGAACCACGCTTCTGCCGGTATCAGGATGAAGACTTTTCATAATATGCTGCTGAAAAGCATAATCAGCACAGCCCTGGGGCGGTGTTCCCCAAATATTCCGGCCAAAGGGATCATTCATCCATTTTTGCTGATTCCAGCGTTTTACGCTGTATGGCGGATTTGCCATGATGACATCAAATTTTTTCAGTGCATCGTTTTCCAGTATTTGGGGACTTTCCAGCGTATTGCCCTGCACAATCACAAATTCATCCACATTGTGCATAAACATGTTGATCCGGGCAATGGCAGAGGTAATCAGGTTCAGTTCCTGTCCAAATAATTTTAAATTACGGTATTCCTTCCCCTGTTCTTTCAGGTGCAGGACGCTTGAGAGCAAAATACCCCCGCTTCCGCAGGTGGGATCATAAATGCTTTCACCGCTTTGCGGATCAGTAATCTGGGTCATGAGTTTAACAACCGTTCGGTTGGTGTAAAACTCGGCTGCGGTATGGCCGCTGTCATCTGCAAATTTTTTAATCAGGTATTCGTAACCCTCTCCCATGACATCGTGGGGAACATTGCTGACCGTCAAATCCATCCGGCTGAAATGCTCAATCAGATCAAGCATTTTTTCATCACTCATCCGGCGTTTGTTAGTCCACTGGGCATCACCGAAAACATCATGAAACATTTCAAAATTGGCTTTTTCAATTCCGTTCAATGCGTTTTGCAGCGCATCTCCGACATTGACAGTAACCTTGCGCACATCTTCCCAATGGCAGCCTTTTGGTATCTGAAACCGGTGGTTTTCACGGAACCCGGCATAGTCCAGATCGTTTCCGCTTTCTTCAAGTGCCAGCCTGTACTCTTCAAGCCATACATCACTTATCCGTTTAAAAAACAGTAAGGGAAAAATATACTGTTTAAAATCGGCCGCATCAATCATTCCGCGCAGAATGTTTGCAGCACCCCAAAGGTAATCTTCAAGTTCTTTTTTGTTCATCTGTCAATCCCTGAAAAAATCAGATCCCTGTTTTGCGGGAACACGATGGTTGAAATATCTGTACATCTGAAATATATAGCTTTTAAGATAATTATTTTGGAGTAGGTTGGGGTGAACTCAGTGAACCCCAACAATCTGAAATTGTTGATGTTCGTTCCTCACCCCAACCTGCAGGAAACCCCAAAATTATTTTCTTAAAGCCTATAAAATATACCGCATGATTAAAAATCAGGATATTCGTTATCTCTCCGTTTTGTGGGGGAAATACCGAAATCAGAAGCGAGAAGATCAAGACCATTTATTATTTCCGCTCTGTTTTTCACCTGCAGTGAAGAAAAACAGGCGTTTCTGTAAGCAGGTTCTGCCTGAAAAACACGGATTGCTTTTTGAAGCGGTTTTATGACAGGATAAGCAGATTCCGCCTTTTCAAATGAATATTCCGGGAGTTCCGACTGAAGCCGCAGCATGGACAGATCAATCAAATCCCTTGCTTCTGATGCTCTGTCTGCCCATCTGTCCGCATTGGACAAAAGTTTTTCAGCACACGCATCAGTGAAACTCAGGCAGGGAACATCCGACCATGTCTGAAATTCAGGTGGTTCCAGAGATATTCTGGCTTCTGCCACAATTTCAAATTTTATCAGAATATTTTCAACCATAACAGGAAATCTGACACCGTACTGATCCGCTTTTATTTCCCTCGGAAGACTGATCCCGGAAAAGTCTTTAAAAACAGCCTGATAATTTCTGTCATAAATTTCAGACCGAAGCATTCTGTAACCTTCGCCGATGGGGCAGATAAAGTCAATATCTTTGCTCTGCCGGTATTCGCCACAGGATAAGGTCAGGAGTGTGCCACCGCCAAAATATGCTGAAATTTCAATAAAAAAATCTGCCCGGATGGCATTCAGCACAGTTATCACTTTTTTATGATGATCCAGTTCAAACATCGCGGCCTATCCATGAACCTGATTTTTTTGCAAGACTGCGCACAAAAATCAGTTCCTCCCCTTCCAAATCTGCCAAAACGCCCCGGTATTTCCATCCGTTTTCATAAAGGCTCAGCATTTCTGACAAAGTGAAATGTGTCACATCTTCTGTCTGCCAGCATACGGCTTTAAGAAAAGGCAGATTTGCCGGGATGTCAATATGTGCATCCCTGTTATTTTTAATTTGTGTCATAATCAAAATATCTTTAAGGTGATTTCTGAAAATGAATATCCCTGCTGTGTTTTCACAGAAACCGCAGGTCAGTCCTGAACCTGTGAGCCGCAAAAACCGGATTTTTTGGAAAAATCCGGTTTTTCCGCACACTTTGGAGCATAAAATCAAAGCCGGCAAAGCAGCATATTCTTTTCTGTAAATCGCCTGTTTTTTCTGATCTCATCGTTCATATATCACAGTTCCTGTCTTTTCAACCTCACTGTTCTGTAAAAAATCCGAACTTAGGTGATTTTCAGAAAAGAATATCCCACCAAAGCAGCATATACCATTACTCAGAAGATTTGCCACGAATTGCACGAATGACACGAATTACATGAATTATGGTTTGTTCATTCGTGCAGATTCGTGTTATTCGTGGCTGTTTAACCTATAAATATTTTTATAAACTCTGCTAAGACAAGTCTTTCGAAAGCGGTATTTTACAACCAAAATGTTTCGAGTAATGGTATAAGCTTCCGGCCTGTGCCAGTGAACTGAAATGGGATATTCATTCTCATAAATCACCTTACGGATAAATATCAGATTGTTTTACAGAATTTTTCCTGTAAGCAGATTCAGGTTCAGACCGCCATGAAAAAGGGGATGTTTTTGGAAAGAAAAAGGGAGATTCCGGATCAGTTTCGGATCAGGGGCAATCAGGGCAAATTTCCATCCTTTGTATTTTCCTGCCAACTGGCGGCAGATGGCCTGAAAAAGTTCCGTGCTTTCTTCCGGACGGCCTAAACGGAGTCCGTAAGGAGGATTGATAACCACAAGTCCGGTCTGATCGGTCAGTTCCAAAGGGGAAAAAGTGAAGAAATCCCGGTGTTCCGCCTGAATCAGTGTAGAAAAAGGGCTTTCCGAGATATTCTTTTTCAGATCATTGTATGCTTTTTCATCTGTATCCGAAGCAAAAATCAAAGGGTTTTTGTCTGTGAAAGAGAAATTTTTTTCCGCTTCCCTCCGGATATGCGTCCATCTGCCCGGCTGAAAAGAAGGCCACTGCATAAACGCAAAATTCCGGAAAAATCCGGGCGGAGTTCGCGTAATCTGCATGGCTGCCTCAAAGGAAAATGTTCCGGTTCCGCACATGGGATCGATCAATGGTTCCTGTCCGTCATACCCTGCAAGCTGCAATACAGCAGAGGCTGCAGTTTCCCGAAGCGGTGCATCTCCGCTGAATTTCCGTATTCCCCGTTTGTGCAGATGCTCTCCGGTGCTGTCAATGGAAACTGTAAAACGGTCATCCATCACCCTGATAAAAATCTGCTGGGGCAGGCCTTCTGTTTTCTCCGTATTGGATGAAGGGACTGGGGGCTGGGGGCTGGGGGGCTTGGGTGGCAGTCCGTCTGACTTGTCTGTATCGGAGAGCGGAAACATTTTTTTCATGCGTTTTGTGATATTTTGGCTAAAACGCTCTGCAATGGCTCCTGTGTGATAAAGCCGGGAATGCGTGGCGCTGATGCGGAATTCCGGCATTTTTCCCGGATGCAGATACAGTTCCCAGGGAAAATCCTGAATAAAATATTCCAGTTGCGGAAATCCGGATGCCTTGAATTCACCGATGCGCATGAGAATACGGCTGGCTGTGCGCAGATGCAGATTTGCCAGATACGCATCATGGACACGGGCTTTGAATGCCACGCCTCCCGGAACTGCCCGCGCTTCTTTTGCGGAAAGCGGGAGTGCCATGAGTTCATCAAAACAGAGTTTTTCCAGCCCCGGTGCTGCGGATATGAAAAAATCCCGTATTCTTCCGCTGACATGACGTCTGATCCGTTTGGAAAGAGCGGATTCGGTTTTCATTATTGTTCTGCCTCTTCTGTGAGGATGCGGGGCATTTGCTTTTCGCCCTGCCTCACCTGTAAAAGAATGATGGAAACGATCACAAGCATACCTCCGGCAATCTGTGGAATTTCCATGATTTCATTGAGAAAAATATAGGAAATAATCCCGGCTGTGATTGGTTCCAGAGTGGCCGTGATGCTGGCACGGGTAGCTCCTATCTGGCTAATACCTTTGAGATAAAGACCAAAAGGCATGGCGGTTCCCATGAGAGCGATATACAGAATCCACAGCCACTGCACAGGGCTGTAGGAATGGGTAAATGCTTCCAAAGGCGGATAAAAAATATTCCAGGGAATCGCTGCAAAGACCAGAGCGTAAAACAGCACAGTCCAGGCCGGATAGCGGCGCATTCCGTATTCCCCCTGCAGGGAATACCAGGCAAAGGCCACTGCGGAAAGCAGCGCACTGATTATGCCGACCCGGTTCATGGAAAGAATATCCAGCCGGTATCCGCCCACAACCAGATAACAGCCCAATGCAGCGAGAATCAGGGCAGCGATGATTGCCATTTCCGGTTTTTGCTTTGCAAAAACAAAAGAGTAAACCGCAATCAGTCCCGGAGCCATATACTGAATCAGCACTGCGGCAGCCACATTGATCTTGCTGATGGCCAGCAGATAGGTAAACTGCACAGATGCCATTGCGCCGGAACCGAGAATAAGAAAATAAAAAATATCTTTGGATTTGATCCGGAGCAAATCCCTGTGGCGCAGAAAAAACCACAGAAAAAGGACAGCCACAGCAGTGGTGATCCGCAACTGCACCACCTGAAACGGCGTGACCCCGTTCTGAAAAAGGTATTTTGCCGCAGTTCCGGACACTGCCCAGAGCAGCGCGGCTGTGATAACGCAGGCATATCCCATGCCGGGATGTTTTGAAGATTCTGAAATATTCATAAGTTGGGTTACTGGGTTTTGGTTGCCGGGTTCTGGTTTACTGTTACCGGCTTCTGTTTACTGAATTCCGGGTTCATTTTTTTTCCTGACATCTGATAACTGATAACTGACACCTGACAACTGACACCTGATAACTGATAACTGATAACTGATAACTGACACCCTATCGCACCAAATCCGCACAATGTCAAGGGGAATAATCTGATATTCCATTTGTTTTTGAATAGTTATCAGGAGAAACCTGAAGATTTGCAAAATAAGGTACTGTCATTTTTTCCCGGAAAATCAGAGACTCAGGTTTATAAAGGGAAATATGGCATAATATTTGTATCCGGATAATTCCTGAAATTCCTTTTCTGTCATTGACAGTATTGTGTTTTGGCTTTATAAAAAGAGACTTCTAAGAGCAGACAGGCACAATTTTATAAAAATATATCCTTGTTGCTATGGTGTATCAAATTGAATCTATTTGTAATAGATGATAAATCTCCCTATCTGGAACAGGTTATTCATCTGGGCGATGCAAATAAACCGACCTTGGGTTTATTTCCCAGAGGAGCTTTCTATGCCCGTGCAGTTCAGGAGCAGATAATTGTTGCTTTGGATGAAAACAAAAATTTGCTGGGATACCTGCTTTACGGAGCAAATAACAGAGATTCTCTGGTTTCCATAACGCATCTTTGTGTTGACAAAAAACAAAGAGGAAAAGGTGTAGCCAACAAACTGTTTTCAAAACTCAAAGAACTGACACATGAATATTTCAGAGGTGTCAGAGTTCGCTGCCGCCAGGATTATGAAGCCAACAGAATGTGGCCGAAACTGGGATTCACTGTAAGAGATGAAATAGCAGGACACAGCGAAGATGGCAGTGTTCTTACTGTGTGGTGGTATGATTACGGATACCCGACACTTTTCACTTTTGCTGATGAACAGCGAACACGGACAAAACTGAAAGTGGCAATTGATGCCAATATATTTTATCAACTGAAAGAAGCACCATGTTCTGACAATGAAGAAGTTCATGCCTTATTGGCAGACTGGCTTGGGGAATATGTTGAACTGTGTCTGACCGCAGAAATTTTTAATGAAATATCAAGAAATAAAGATAAATCTGAAAGAGAACGAAATCGAATTTTTGCAGAAAAATTCATGCGTATTCCAACAAGCAGAGATGATGGCTTTGATACTGTCTGCAAAGAACTGAGAATCTGTTTTCCCGAAAATATGAATGAGCAGGATGAATCAGATTTGCGTCATCTGGCAAGGGCAGTGGCTGCCGGAATATCTTTTTTTCTAACGCAGGATGAATCTTTGTTAAAAAAAACAGAAGAAATTTACAGTCATTATAATATGCGCATTATCCGTCCATCAGATCTGATTATATATCAGGATGCTCTTGTCAGGGAAAGTGAATATCAGCCTGCCCGTTTGGCCGGTTCCCAAATTGTTACGGAAAGAATAGGTGCTGAACAGTTTTCTTTTCTTGATCAGGCATTTCGGATTTCCCGGAAAGAAAAAAAATCTGAATTTAAACAGAAATTGGGGCATATTTTGGCAAATCCCCATGTTTTTCAGACAGATATTATCAAAGATAAAAATGTGCCTCTGGCACTGAGAATTTTTGACCGTTCAAAAGAAAATCAGTTGGATATTCCTGTATTGCGAGTCAGGGAAGGCTCGCTCGCATCTGTTCTGGCAAAACATATCATTTTTCAGGCAATTCTGACATGTTCAGAGGAAAAACGAATAATTCTCAGAATTACAGATGATTATATATCAGATAAGGAGATCGGACAGTTAAAGGAACTCGGTTTTTTCTTTGCAGATAACTGCTGGATGAAGATCAACCTTGCTGTTGCAGATTCCACAGAAAAAATTGCCCGGAAACTGGAATCATGTCCGGATATTTCTTTTCCGTTATCTGAGTATGTGAAAAAAATTGTCAATATCCTGAATTCGGAGAATAATATTGGTATATTTCTGGAAATGGAACATTCTCTGTTTCCTGCCAAATTTACAAACATTCCCATTCCCTCATTTATTGTTCCCATCAAAGCCGAATGGGCAATGAATCTCTTTGATACAGGCATTGCGAAACAGGATTTATTCGGTTGCGAACCAAACCGGATGTTTAATGTTGAAAATGCTTATTACCGGGCAGCTCATCCCAAAATCATCTCCGCGCCCGGAAGGATTCTGTGGTATGTCAAAAAAAGCAGAACATACCAAGGAGCGATGTGTATAAGAGCCTGTTCCTATCTGGATGAAGTCGTTATAGATACACCGAAAAGTCTGTTTGCGAGATTTCAGGGATTGGGAATATATCAATGGAAAGATGTTTATGGAACTGCGGGCTGCGATCTCAGCAGAAAAATTATGGCTTTCCGGTTCAGCAAAACAGAATTATTCAGAAAACCTGTTGATGTAAATATGCTTCAAAAGATTTGGATGACAGAAGAGAGCAGAAAATTTCAGGCTCCCCAATCCGCTCTGCGCATTTCAAACCAGCGTTTTTTCCAAATTTACAGGTTGGGAACTGAAAAAACAGATGATAAGGAGATGTAATGTCAGAAAATGCCATCATGCTCGCAATCCGTCCCTGCTATGCGGATAAAATATTCAATGGTTCAAAAACCGTTGAACTGAGAAGAGTGCGGCCCAGAAATATCCATAAAGGTGATCTGGTGCTGATATATGTGTCTTCACCTGTCAAGTCATTGACTGGTGCATTCATAATAGATGATATTATTGAAAAACCATTGAAAGAACTTTGGAAAAATGTCAAAGAAAGGGCCGGTGTCACAAGAAAAGAGTTTTATTCCTATTATAAAGGCATTGCCATGGGTATTGGCATTTCCTTCAGTGAATGCTGGCAACTTCCCAATCCCATAGAACTGGAGCATCTGAAAAAGCAGATAAATGATTTCTGCCCGCCTCAGAATTTCCGCTATGCCAGGGAAAATGAACTGACAGAAGTTAAGGCTTTTGTCAAAACAGCAAAGGCAAAGACTGAAAAAAGACAGAAACAGCAGCAGCTTATATGAAATCTGAAAGCAGATGCACTTTGACCTTTTTTTATGACACTTATACTGATAGATTTTAGGCAGTTCCGTAATATCAGAGAAAGTCGGTATCCAGAACATATTGAAAATACCGGTTTCCTGCTTTCTCCGGAATGATAATTAAAGCGAATAAGTGCCTGATTTTTGGAAAAACTGCGTAACATCAGTTATAAAAAGAGATTTCATAAACGCCAAAAATAAGCTGTTTTGTGAAAATTTGCAGCTTCCGCATGGTAGGGGAATCTGTGTCTGCGGCTGTATGGATTTTGTCTGATATTGAGAATTTTGTCTGGATACAGATAAAATTGTCTGACATTTGGACAATGGGGATAAAACGGAAACCTTATATTCACTGGTTAGCCCCTTATGGAGATATGAGTGAAAAATATAGCGAGCGCATTTTTAACACATGCATCTGATATACTTGGAGATACCAATAATGGACTCTCTGGAAGCAATATTGTAAAAGCTTTTACGGGTTATGCATATGAATTTAATGTAGATATCCCACACAGCATATATCCATTTGAAGCACCAAACAAAAGAACTGCTTTATTAGAAAATCTATTACGTTTTAAAGGCGATCAACAGTATAGGATAATTCGAGAATTATGTGAGCATCCCAGACTTCCTCAACCAATCTCAGATAGCGTCAATAATTTAAAAATACAATTAATTGCGAGATATGGTAATCAATTTGGTACAGTAAGTTCAGAAACTTTAAATTTGCCTTTAATAGAGGATGTCAAACATTGGTTATCTGATTATCCAGAAAGCTCTAACTTATATAATTCAGCTTTAATTAAATTCAGTAATAATATTTTTGAAAGAAATCTACTAGATGATCTTCGTTTAGCTTTAGAATTGCTATTAAAGAAGATTTTTTCCAATGGGAAATCATTAGAGAATCAAATTTCACATATTGGTAATTTTATTAATACTAAAGGAGGTTCCAAAGAGTTTTCTAATATGTTTAGAATTCTTATAAATTATTATTCAAAATATCAGAATTCATTTGTTAAGCATAATGACGCTGTTGTGGAAGAAGAAGTAGAGTTCATTTTTGAGATGACTTCTTCATTTATGAAACATTTAGTAAAAATGCAGATAAGGGGCTAACAAGGCGGTCAAGCGGATGCGCCTAATGGCGCACCTCTGACCTTGTTGTCAGCCAGCATAAAAAAAGTGAGAAAAGTGCCATACTGTGATAATAGACAATAAATCTAAAATATATCAGATAATTATTGACACAAATGTAATGGTTGCCGCCCTGCGCTCCAGTCAGGGAGCTTCCCACAGACTGCTGAAACTGCTGAAGGAAGGTGACAGACGCTTCCGGATAAATGTGTCAACCGCCCTTATACTTGAATATGAGGCTGTGCTGAAAAGGGAAATTCACCGGCAGGGAAAAGACGTGGCGGTGATTGACAGATTTATTGACGATGTTGTCTCTCTGGCGGACAGGCATCCGATCTTCTATCTGCTCCGTACACATCTGAAAGACGCAGATGACGATTTTATTCTGGAACTGGCTTTCTCATCGGGGACGGATTATATTGTGACTTACAACACTGGCAACTTCAGATATGCGAAGATGTTCGGGACGGAAACACTCACACCAAAGGCATTTCTGCAGAAAATAGGAGAGATAAAATGACCGAACTTGTGATAAGACTGCCTGACATGCTGCATCGGAAGATATACGAACTGTCCGGAAAACAGAATATCCCTGTTGATGAAATAATTGCGGCATCTGTAGCTGAGAGACTTTTCCGCCTTATGCCCGATCCCTATCTGGAAGATAGGGCGAAAAGAGCCACCGGAAAGGGCATTTCTGATGTTCTGTCCCAGGTTCCGGATGTGCCGCCGGAAGAATATGACAGACTGTAACAGAGAATTATATCTGTCTGTCTGACAGAATATAACAGATAGCAGTATAACATTCAGACAACTCTTTGCTTTGGAAGCTGTTTTAAAAATATTTCGCACTGTTTTCTTCGGGAAAAAATCAGTATGTCAAAAGAGATACTGTCCGTCTGAACACGGCAAAATCCCAAAATTTTTTGCCCCCGGATATTTTTAAAACAGCGGCTGAGGGGTAATATACAAACCGGATAAAAAACCCGGCATAATGAAGGGCGGAACTGAAGATGAAAATTCAGGACAAAAATATGCTGTATTACGGTGACAATCTTGAAGTGATGCGGAAGAAAATACCGGATGAATCTGTTGACCTGTGCTATATAGACCCGCCCTTCAACTCCAAACGGTCATACAATCAGATATATCTCAATGTCGGAGAGGACAAAGCCCAGGCGCAGGCGTTTATTGATACATGGTCATGGGACAGGCTGTCTGAGCATGGGTATCAGGAAATCATTCTGAATCAGGGCGGAAGATTCACAAGGCAGACCATTGAACTTGTCAGGGGACTGAAAAATGTACTTGGTGAAAACAGTCTGCTTGCATATATTGTCAGTATAACACTGAGAATCGTTGAAATTCAAAGAATTCTGAAACCAGCCGGAAGTTTTTATCTGCATTGTGATCCTGCCTGCAGTCATTATCTGAAACTGATACTTGATACGGTTTTCTGTCCGAAGGGAGGGGATTTTCTGAATGAAATTTCATGGAAAAGAACCTCAAGCCATAATCGTGCCAAACGATGGGGACCTGTTCATGATGTTATTTTCTATTACGCAAAATCAAATAAAACCATATGGAACAGAGTTCTGCAGGATTTGGATGAAAATTATGTGAAATCTTTTTACAGATATACGGACAGCAAAGGCAGTTATCGTATTGACAATCTGACCGGGCCGGGAACCAGAACCGGAGATTCCGGAAAGATGTGGAAAAATATTGACCCGGCCTCAAGGGGTCGGCACTGGGAACTGCCTCCGGACAGGGCGCTTCCCCCATGGTTTGTTTTTCCTGAAAAATATGCACAGATGAAGGTTCAGGATCGACTTGATGTTCTTGAGGCACAGGGACTTATCTATTTTCCGAAAAAGAAAGACGGAGTTCCCGGTTTTAAAAGATATTTGTCAGAAAACAGCGGTTCCTCAATTCAGGATATGATTACAGACATCCGGCCAGTCACTTCACAGGGTGCTGAACGTCTCGGTTATCCGACCCAGAAGCCGGAAGCTCTGCTTGAGCGGATCATCAAAGCAAGTTCCAATGAAGGCGACACAATTCTTGATGCCTACTGCGGATGCGGGACAACAGTTGCAGTGGCGGAGCGGTTAAAACGCAAATGGATAGGCATTGACATAACCTATCAGAGTATCAGCCTTATCCTGAAAAGGCTGGAAGACAGTTTCGGCAAAAAAGTTTTAAAAAAAATCATGCTTGACGGAATCCCGAAAGATATGGATTCTGCCCGTGCACTGGCAGAAAAAAAGGATGACCGTCTGCGCAAGGAATTTGAAAAATGGGCTTTGCTCACATACACAAACAACCGTGCTGTTGTGAATGACAAAAAGGGAGCGGATAAAGGCATTGACGGTATAGCGTATTTTTTGACATCTCCGAAAGATACAGGCAAAGCAGTCTTTCAGGTGAAGTCCGGCAGCGTGAAACGTGACATAATAGCCGCATTGAACAATGACAGGCAGAGAGAAAAAGCGGAAATCGCTTTTCTTCTGACACTGAATCCCCCCACAAAACCCATGAAGGAAGAAGCAGTATCAGCAGGCACTTATCATCATCCGATGATGGGCCGTGACTATGACAGGATAAACATCGTCACTGTTGAGGAAATAATTGAAAACAGGAAACGGTTTGAAATGCCGGCCGGAATTGATGTTGTGAAAAAAGCCCCGAAAAAAAGCGGGGAAGAACAGCCGCAGTTGGCCTGACAGCGCACAAAATCAGAAAATGGAAAGTTGGAAACAATGGATTTACTGATTGAATTAAAAAATATTGTGGAAGCATTTGATAAGAACGAAATAGATTACGCATTGTGCGGTGGTTTGGCTTTGGCTGTTTATGCAAGACCAAGAGCCACTCTCGACATTGATATTATGGTTGAACCTGATTTGCTTGATAAGATTAAGCAAACAGCAGAAAATATCGGATTCAGCATTCCCGCTGCACCAATGTCATTTAAAGGAGGTGCTGTTCAAATTCATAGAATGACAAAAATTGACAATGAATCCGGAGAACATTTGGTGCTGGACTTGTTGCTTGTCACCCCGCAGACCAAAATTTCATGGGACAGCAGGATTTCATTTGAATGGGAAGGCGGCACATTGAAAGTTCTATCTCCTAAAGGTTTAATCATTTTGAAATCATTAAGAAAAAGTGGTCAGGATATTGATGATATAGAATATTTGAAGGAATTGACTGATGAAGATTGATATGAGCGCAAAGGCAATTACGAACCGCCTGAAAACTGTGGATCAGTTAAGAAAGCTGTGTCTCTCACTCGCAAATTCAAGCGCAGGAAAAAAAATCAGGAAACAGTTTGCTGCCAGCAAACCGGTTCAGCGGACTTCCTGTCACTGCGTGCAAAAATAAAATTCAGCGTGGTCATGTACTGTGCCGTTGGAAGACTTGTGGCATAACCCTTAAAAAATCAAATAGAAACAGGATAATGAGTTATATTTTAAAACATTTTGATAATGAACTCATAAAATTCAGCATGACTTCAGGCGGCATAAAAGGGCTGTCTGCTGAAATTGTTGAAATAAATGAAAAATATAAATCCTTTTTCCCTATCGATCTGGAACTTACGGACAAAGGACTGCTGCAATGGCTTAAAAAACGGATAATTCCCAAAAACAGGGCTTTTGTTCAGACGTTTCTTGCAAAACTCGGTCTGAATGTCAATGACGCCAAAGGCATTATTGATATTTGCAAAGGCCTGTCACTGAATGACTGTTACTGGGTTACTGATGATTCTTTCAGCGGAACTTTTGATGAATACAATTTGTATGACAACCGTTTTGACCGTACCTTATCTTTAATTGCTTACACAGGATACGGAGACACGCAGAAAAGTGAATTTGCATCATCCCCTGAACTGACAACACATGGTATGCTTCCCAAATGCTGGCGCAGAATGAAGGACGGCAGGATAATTCTCTTCAAGTCAGGTTCAGGCGGTGCTGCAAATGCGGGAAATGAACCTTATTCTGAATATTACGCTTTTCAGATTGCTGAGGCAATGGAACTTAACGCGGTGCAATACAATCTGAATCAATGGAAAAAACGGCTTTGCTCCACATGCGAATTATTTACAGGCAAAAAACTGTCCTATATCCCGGCAGGCAGAATTGTCACAGAGGGCGGATGGGCAGCGGTCATAGAATATTACAAAATGCTTGGAAAAAAATTTTATGATTCACTTGCAGACATGCTGATTTTTGATGCGGTTATCTGCAATGAAGACAGACATTTTGGGAATTTCGGACTGATTATTGACAATAAAACCAATACGATTACAGACACTGCACCCATATTTGACAATGGCCTGGCTCTTTTCAATTATGCAATGAATGATGATGTAAATCAGTTGGACACATACGCTGAAACAAGACTGATGGCAACTTCCCATGATTTTCTTACATTCTCAAAAGAAATCATAACAAAAAGACAGAAGAGCAGATTGCAGAAACTGATAAATTTTAAGTTTAAAAAGCACAAATCATACAATTTGCCGGCATCCCGTCTGAAACATATTGAAAAATTTGTCCAAAAAAGAGTGCATGAACTTTTGTCAATTCCTGTGGTATCAGATTAGCTTTGGCAAAAAGCAGAGCAAAAATGAATTATTAAAAATGTGAAAATAAAAAATGCCTGACCCGGAGATCAGACGGAGCTGATCTGCCACTTCAGACTGTTTAGCTGTGTATCAGATAGCATACTGAAAGGAACCTATAGATTATGATACAAAAAATAGTCAAAATTAAAAATCTGAATGATAAAGATTTAATTTCAGATGATTTAAAATATTGGTTGAGCAAATCTCCTGAAGAAAGAGTTGAAACGGTTGATTACTTAAGGAAGCAATTTCATGGAAATTCAGAAAGACTTCAAAGAGTTGTTAGAGTTATTCAACGCACATAAAGTGGAATATCTTATTGTGGGAGGCTATGCACTTGCACATCATGGTGTTCCAAGATATACAGGTGATATGGATATATTTGTAAAACCTGATAAAGAAAATGCACTGCGCATTTTAAAAGCCCTTGACAATTTCGGATTTGGTTCACTTGGTCTGGAAGAGGACGATTTCAAAAGCCTGAATAAAGTCGTGCAATTGGGCTATCCACCAGTGCGGATAGACATTATTACATCAATTTCCGGAGTTACATGGGATGAGGCGTACAAAGAACACGAATCAGGAAAATATGGCGGTATCCCGGTATATTATATTGGGCGTAAACATTATATTCTGAACAAAAAAGCCTCCGGCAGAAAAAAAGACATTGCAGATTTGGAATCTCTTGGTGAAGAATGATTCTGAATCAGTCATTATGAAAGAGAGCCAGTCAACTGCTGGTCAGGCGGATTGTGCTTATCAGCGCAAACATCTGGCTTGTTGTTAAGGAGTCGTGCAGAAATACAATTTTTGCTTTCCTGGAACCGCTCTGATATGAATTCCTTTTTCTGAAATTTTTTTAATTTCCTATAATTTATGGTTGATACATACAATGCCCAAACGAACTGACATCAAAAAGATTCTTATTATTGGCGCCGGGCCGATTATCATCAGCCAGGCATGTGAATTTGACTATTCCGGCACTCAGGCCTGCAAAGCCCTTCGCGAAGAGGGCTATGAGGTGGTGCTGGTCAACAGCAATCCGGCCACGATTATGACTG
>CAZHPS010000023.1:0-27401 GCA_964534335.1 uncultured Desulfobacterales bacterium | reverse complement strand
TAATCAGATGAATCAGAGTTCCAGACAATCAGATTACTCTGATTTGTTCGTGTGTTAATCAGACAAATCAGATTAATCAGATTAATCAGAGTTCCAGACAATCTGATTGCTTTGATTTGTTCGTGTTTTAATCAGAATAATCAGAATAATCAGATTAATCAGATGAATCAGAGTTCCAGACAATCAGATTACTCTGATTTGTTCGTGTGTTAATCAGACAAATCAGAATAATCAGACAAATCAGAGTTCCAGACAATCTGATTGCTCTGATTTGTTCGTGTTTTAATCAGATGAATCAGAGTTCCAGACAAATTGTCTGAACTGTGATTTGTGTAATTTCTGTGATTAGCATGATTTTTCACTCATGGCACTCATAAAAATCAGATAAATCACAGTTTAATACCAATTCTCCATTGAAAATATACTTATGAAACATACCCCTGCCCTCTCAAGAGGGGATTTGTCACGAAAAAGTCAGAGAACTTAACATCCCTGCTCTCAAGAGGGGATTATATAAAATTCAACCTGCTCGTGCAGCATTCATGTTCCTGAAACTGCGTGCACAATCTCCTTTGCAATCTGCCAGCTTGGTGCAATAATTTTTGCTCCTCCTCTTTCAATCGCGACACGCGGCATTCCGAACACTACCGCTGTTTCCTCACTTTCCGCAATGGTGATTCCTCCGGCTTTGCGGATATCCACCATGCTGTCTGCGCCATCATCGCCCATGCCGGTCATCAGAACCCCGACCGTATCTGCTCCAAACATATGCAGAACCGACTGCATCATCACGTTTACCGAGGGAATGAAAATGGTATCCGGTTTTTTCGGTGTGCGCAGTACCATGTTTCCATCGGGTTTCCGGTACAGGGTCAGATGATTTCCGCCCCGTGCCAGATAGATGGTTCCCGGTTCCACAGGCATACCGGGTTCAGCTTCTTTGCACTCCATTTTGCAGTAATCATTGAGTCTGCGCACAAAAGGGCCGGTAAACTTCTGTGGCATGTGCTGCACCACAAACACTGGGGCAGCCAGATCCGCAGGCAGTTCCGGCAGAACATCAAACAAGGTCCGGGGGCCGCCTGTGGAAATGCCCAGAGCCACAGCCCTGAATTTCTGATCCCCTGCTTTTTCTTTTTTTCTGCCGGATGCAGCTTTTCTCCTTGATTTGTCAGAGGATTTGGACAAATCCCCTTTTCTTCTGCAAATCCTGCGCATGACTCCGGGCCGTGCCGCAGCAATGATTTTGGCGATCATCTCCTCCTGGATTTTTCCGATATCCAGAGAAACGGTTCCACCGGGTTTCGGCACATAGTCAAACGCGCCCAGTGCCAGAGATTCAAATGTGACCTCTGCCCCGTCCTGTGTGAGAGAGGAAACCATCAGCACCGGCGCGATTTCCTCATGGATAATCATCTGCAAAGCAGTGATGCCGTCCATGCCCGGCATGTTGACATCCATTGTCACCACATCCGGATGCAGTTCACGGGCCTTGTTCACCGCATCCACGCCATCGCGTGCAGTGCCGATGACTTTGAGACGGGAATCAGATTCCACCATCCGTTTCAGAGATCGGCGCATAAGAGCGGAATCATCGCATATGAGTACAGAGATTGGTTTCATTCTTCTGCTTCCGGGTTCTGGTGTCAGGGTTCCGGTGTTGTGGACTGGTGGACAGGATGGAAACCTGACACCTGACACCTGAAAATTCATTCATCAATTTCCAGCTTTTTCTTCCGCACGGTTTTCCGGGGTTCGGCTTTTTTTTCAGGGGCTTTCTTTGAAACCCCGTTTTTGGCAGGAGCCGCTTTTGGAACAGGAACAGGGGAAGACAGCTTTTTTCCTCCGGGAGATTCGCTGATGGCATTCAGGGCTTTCAGTTCCTCTTCATCGAGAATCTTTTCCACATTGAGCAGCATCACCATGCGCCTGCCCCCGTCTATTTTGCATACACCTTCCATGAAATGGTTCACTCCGCCGGTCATGACAATATTTGGCGTGTTCTCAATATCCTGCCGGGAAAGCCGCAGCACTTCATTGACATCATCCACCCGCAGACCGGTTTTGCCCCCGCCAATGTCCACAATGATGATACGGGTGCGGTCACTGACATCCATATCCTCCAGCCCAAAAAGACTGCGGACATTGATGACCGGAATCACATTGCCCCTCAGATTGGTCATACCGTCAATGAATTTCGGAGCACGGGGCACTGCGGTGATGTCCGAGGCCCGGTTGATTTCCTGCACCTGCATAATGGGAATGCCGTATTCCTCTCCGGCAATGGTGAAGGTCACCATCTGCACTTCATCCATGCTCTGCTGGGCCAGAGACTTCATATTCTCATTTTCCTCCCCTTCCCCGGTGCTTTGTTTCTTCATCTTTTTTCGGAGCATATCCGAGGTTTCAGAAGAAACCAAAGCATTTTCATCCATAATCATAATCAGACGCCGGCCTTCGTCAAGTTTGGCGACTGCTTTGAGTTCATTGCGATCCGAAGATGCCAGCGCAGGGGTTTCGTCAATCACGGAAACAGGAACCCGGATCACTTCATCCACCCAATCCACCAGAAAACCGACTGTCATGTTTTCGGCTTCCACCACCAGCGCACGCTGATCTTCACAGATATGCTTTTCCAGCGTCTTTTTGAAACGGCCGCAGGTATCAGACACGACTTTCAGCAGGGGCAGTGTTTTTTCCTCCAGACAGGCAAGGGCCGCGTTTTTGTCTGATTTACCCAGTTCCAGAACCTTTGTGCCTGATGCATAAAGCGCTGCCCTTGCTTTTTTTAACGCCTTGACCACCACATCCACTTCAATGCTCGTGGTTTTGTATGACTCAATCCATTTTCCGAAAGAGCTTTCCCTGGGATCCGGAATGCCAGCAGGAAAACTTCCTGATTCCAGCATATGGCGCAGGTTTTCGGTCCAGTGCAGATCATCCTCAAAACCCTGATCCAGAAAATCGCTGCGCTCGGAAATCAGGCCGGGCAGTCCCAGCATTTCCCGCAGATCTATAATGGGCAGAAGATTGTTGCGTATGGTAAACAGTCCCCTGACATGGGACGGCACATTGGGAACTGAGGTGATTTCTGTTATTTTCAGAATTTCCCGCACATTGGCTATGTCAAACGCGTATTCATCCCCGGCCACCCGGAAGGAGACAAGCTGTTTTTCCTCCTCTGCTTTTTTCTTTGCTGTTTTTGCGGACTTGGCCTCTGATGCCGGAGACACCGTTTTTCCTTCGGAATCAGATGATACTGCCCCGACCGCAAGAACCTCATTGAGATCCAGCATGAGAATGAGGCGTTTTCCCTCATCAACTTTCAGCACACCGCTGAGAAACTCCCGCTCCACCCCTTTGCACACCGCAGGCGGTGGTTCCAGGCTGGCATCGCTGATGCGCATGACCTCACGCACACTGTCCACGACCATGCTGCTAAGAATACCTGCGGATTCCACCACCAGCAGCCGGGTGTGATCCGTATGCTCCGCACTTTCCATGAGAAAGCGGGTCCGGGTGCTGATCACAGGCAGAACATTGCCCCGCAGATTGCAGATGCCGGCCACATATTCGGGCGCACGGGGAATGGGAGTGATGCCGGGAAGACGCACGATTTCCCTGACATTGTGAATGTCAAGGCCGAATTCTTCTTCGGACAGGCGGAACACCACCACCTGGCTGTCATCAGAAATATGGGCAGCCTCTCCTGTCCCTTTGCTGATTTCTGACATGTTTTATCCTCCCATATTCTGCATTTCATCTGCCATGCCTGCAATATCCTCCACTGCCTCGGAAATGAGTTCCATGCCCCGGCTGCCGTCTTCTGCTGCTTTGGATGCCTCTTCCGCAACTTTGCTGGATTCCTCTGCTGCGTTGGCAATGTCAATGACAGCCTTGTTGGCCTGTTCCAGAGCCTTGAGAGCCTCATCCGCGCCAACACTGATCGCGCTGATGCCATCCTGAACCTCGCCCATATCCCTTTCAATCATATCCAGATTGGCTGTGGTCTTTTTCGCACTCTGGGCTTCCTCGGTGGATATTTTTCCCGACATTTCAATGTCATTTGCCACAACCGCAATCTGGGTCTGCATGGTGCGCACCATGTCCTTGATTTTTTCGGCATTTTCCGATGAATCACTGGCCAGGGTGCGGATGTCTCCGGCCACCACGGAAAAACCTCTGCCAAATTCACCCGCGCGCGCAGCCTCAATGGAACCGTTTACGGCCAGCATATTGGTCTGCAGGGCCACATTGACAATCTGATCCACGATTTTGTTGATATTGTTGGTTCTGTCATCCAGAAGCCGGACATTGACCACTGATTCTCTGGAAGATTCCGCTGATCTTCCGATACTGGCAATAAAACTTTCCACATTTGCCTTGTTTTTCAGCACCAGATCCCGGAGAGCGGTCACCCGTTTTTCAGAGTCGCCGGTCTGTTTCACCATATCCGCAACAGTAGCTTCCAGTTTCTGCCCCAACTGCTGGTTGTCTTCTGAGGCACGGGCCTGATTGCGCGCACCCTTTGCGATCTGCTCCAGCGCGGTCATAATCTGCCGGGAAGAATTGCTGGCCTCTTCCACATTGGCAGATAGCTGCTCGGACGCGGCCGCAACTTCCTCGGCTGATTTGGTGCTGTCGATAGCATTTTTCAGGCTGTCGGTCAGCTCGGCCAGTCCCTCGGCTGCTTCCTGAATTTCCGCATATGCCTTGTTCTGTTCTGCAACTGCACGGGATGCCTCTTCAGCCGCGCTGCTCTGCTCCTCGGAATTGGCCGCAATATCCTCGGCCCCTTTGAGGTATTCTGTCGCGTTGGCTTTCATATCTGCGGCATACTGTGCCACAAGTTTTGAACTTTCTGACACTTCTGCCAGATCTCTGCCAATCTGGTTGAGTTCTTCGGTGATGATTTTGGCCTTTTCCACATCTTCCATGGTGTTTTTGGTGGCTTTTTCAATATCACCGACCACCTGCTGCACCTGGGTCTGGATTTCATCCACCACATTGCGGATTCCCCGTGCGCTGGCCTCGGAAATCTCGGCCAGATTCCGCACCTCATCTGCCACCACAGCAAAGCCCCGGCCATGTTCGCCTGCGCGCGCGGCTTCAATGGCAGCGTTGAGAGCCAGCAGATTGGTCTGATCAGCAATACGCACCACCGCGCCCACAATCTCGCCGATCTGATCCGAATTTTTTTCCAAATCCCGGATCAGTTTGGTGGATTCCATATTGGCTTTGGCTGAATCATTCACCCCCCGGATCAGGCCCTCAATATCTGCTGTGGTCATGCGGATCAGATCCTGCAGAGACCTGCATTTGTCCAGCGCGTATCTGGACTGATCATCGGCAATGGCAGCGGATTTGGCTATCTGATCAATGGCTGTGCGGGTTTCCTCGGAAGCAGCAGAAGATTCTTCCGCAGCCGAGGCCACAGTTTCCATAGTTTTTCCCAGTTCTTCAGACGCACCTGAGGCCTCTTCCAGCGAAGAGGTCATCTCCTCGACTGCGGCTGCCAGTTTTTCAGCAATGGACTGCTGCCGGGCCAGAGTACGGGCCTGAGCCTTTTCCTTTGCCATTTTTCTGGCCTCTTCCCGTTTCCGGGTCAGATCTTCAGTCACTTCGGTTTTCACAGCAATCCCTGTTTTCATGGTTGAGGGTTTTGCCAGTTTTTTTCTTGCCATGTGTCCTCCTCTTTCTGATGATGGGTTTATGCGGCCTTTGCCGCCCTGTGAATCTGTTTTATTTTTTTTCTGATTTTCATCCGTTTTACTCTTTTCAGCGATTTGCGTCAATGCCATTGCGTTAAGCAGTTCCCAAAGTCCCGAACTGAAAGTTTGGGAGATGCTTAATCTTAACACCCCACTGCATGAACGGTATATTTTTCCGATTTCCCGGTTTTCCAGAAAAGTTTACTTTTCCATGAGGTTTTTTTGCGGCGGTCAAAAATGACCAGCCAGCCTTCCTCACATCCGAGGGTGTCCATGTATTGGGCCAGTTGCCTTTTGCCTTCCTCAAGTGTTTTGCTGTCCCTGCGGATTTTGATTTCCACAGGATATTTCTGATTCTGCCAGTGAAGGCAGAGATCAATCCGTCCTCTGCCGGTTGCCATTTCCCGGTCAATCCGTCCGCCCGTGCTGATGACTCTCTGCAGAAAAGCCATGAGAATGAGATGGGGAGCGGCCTCTTTGTACTGAAACCGTTCCTGCCATATCGCGGAATTTTCCCGCCAGAAACTCTGAAAATCCGTAAGGAGTTTTTTCATGTCCAGTTTTCCGGCTGTCAGATAAGCCGGTGCATGGGGGGGAAAATCGGACAGTCTCATGGATTCCTGCGGAGAAAACATGAGTTTCTGAATCATAATTTCGGAATAAACCGGATTGGAGGGCATCAGGGCATTGCCGGAGAGCTTCAGCAGTCCGAGATCCAGCACATACCGGTAATCATCATCTGTAAAATTGAAATCTTCCTCTTTGCCGACAATCACGGGCTCCACAATTCTCCGCACCCGTTCCTCTTTCAGTCTCTCCAGCAGACTGTCAATGTGCGTGTCCCGGCGGTGAATGATGCTTTCAACGGCATGCTCAACATGTCCGGAGTGTATCTCTTTTGCATGATCCGATTCCAGAATTTCCGTTACAATCTCTCTGGCAACTGCATTGACCAGCCAGGGCTGTCCCTGTGTGTAATGATACACGGAATCTGTGACATCCTGCGGAAAAATCTGACCGGTTTCTTTTGTATGCTGATCATACAGATATTCAACTTCCTCTTTGGTGAAATTCTTCAGCGTCAGGGCTTTGGTGACAATGTTGAAGGGGCTTGCACTGCCCAGTGTATCCCTTTCTTCACGGATTTTGCCTTTGTAGTCACGGATGTTGCGCATTCCGATCAGACCAACGGAATGGACAAAGGGAATTCTGGAACGGTTCACATATCCGTCCCGGAGCTGGCGCAGAAAGGCAATCAGCGTACCGTTTGACAGACAGTCCGCCTCGTCAAAGAAAATCACAGCGGGCTTATCCAGTTTTTTGCACAGATCTGTCAGTTCGGTTCTCAGCACATTTGTGTAATCGGAAAAATCAGCATGTCCGGCAATGGAATATTTTCCCTCCGGATCAATCAGGGCAACCTCGGAAACCAGCCGTCTGACAATCGCGGGAATCCCTTTTTCCGGTTCGGCAATTCCCTGGGCAGATTCAAGGGTGCAGTACAGGGCATGGTAACGGCCTTCTCTGTTCAACTGATTCGTCAAATCCAGCAGCAGAGTGGTTTTGCCGGACTGCCGGGCAGCGTGGATGACAAAATACTGTTCCTGATCAATCAGGTCTCTGATTCCGGTGCATCTGGTTTCCGATGGAATCATGTAATGCTTTGACGGATTGCACGGGCCTGCCACATTGAAAAATTTTTTCATGACCGAACCTCCTTTGTTTCTTCCTTTATCCATGCTTCCTCCTCTGTCCATGCCATTGACTGCTCTTCCATGTATGTTATTGCATCTTTCGTGAAACCGGGTTTGGAAAAGACAAACAGCACTGCCTTTTCCACTTTTTCCAGTTCTGTGAGAATCCCGGCCTTTTCCCGGAATGATTCAGCCTCTTTGCGTGAAAATTTTTCCTTTTCACGGTTTTTCACCTCACCGATGAGTGAGTATTCTCCGGGTTTTGCACGGGCAAACACGTCAATCTGAATGTCTTTTTTATGAACCGGCGAGAATTTGTATGACCACACACTCTCAAATTCACTGAAGCGGAAATCCGGGGGCAGATTGTGCATCAGGGACAGATAATGTTCACTGTTTTTGTACGCGTGATAGGACAGATGCCGGATAATCATGAACTCGGCAAACATGCCTTTGTAATAACTCTGCTCTCCGGAAAGTCTGCGGTACTCCGCAAGCAGCTTTTCAGACAGGGCTTTGTATTCATTTGTGATTTCTTTGGGATCAAATCCCTCAATCTCCTTCTGGTAAACCCCTCTGAAAACCTTGTCAAAAATATTGTCCCCCATTCCCCGGTAGTCAAAGTTGGTCTGCCCCTGTTCAATAATATCTGCGCTTACCAGCGCCTTGAGTTTCCTTTCCAGTTCCGAATCCGTCATGTCCAGTTTCAGGTCTTTCATGATTTCGGCACGGGTCATTTCCCTGTCCCTGTTTCTGCACAGATGAAGCACAATGTTTTTGGCGTTCCTTTCATTCACTTCCGAAAACGCATACAGAATGTATTCCATCCATGTTCCCTTGATACTGCCCCTTCTGTCAAGGGTTTCAAACTCCAGTGTTTTCAGAACCCCGTCACGCGATGTCAGATCTTTTCCCGGAAAAACAGAGCGCATCAGGGAGCTGATGTAAAAGGGGCTGCCTTCGGCTATATCCGCAATCAGCGCGGCTGTTTCCTGCGTGACCGGAATTTCCTCTGCCAAAGAATATTTGTAAACCATTTCAACTGCTTCCTCTTTGGGCATATTTTCCAGAAACGTGATCTGAAACCGCCCCGGCATTTTCAGCACATCGTGCATGAGCAGCCCCACCCAGCTTCCGGAAATCAGCAGCGGTGCGTTTTTGTATTCGGCTGTGCTCATGTAGGGCTGGGCAAAATCGGATTCTCTGCGGGTTTTTTCTTTGTCAGCGAATATTTTCCGGTTCATGTACTGAAACTCGTCAAGAATCTGAACCACACTCTCATTTCTGCTTTCCGCGATCAGACGGGGAGCATCACGGACAGCATTCCAGAGAATCGTAACCGATTCCAGTCCCGCTTTTTCCCGGACATCTTCAATCCATCCGATCAGATGATCCTGTGATTCTTTCTGTGCAGTCACCAGTGCCTCCCCAAATGAGACTTTTTCCCAGTTGATATATTCCGGTTTCCGGGATTTGAACGCGATATACTGGAAAACAAAGTTCAGAAAAAATTCCTGGCAGAAATCAACCGCCCACTGTTCTTTTTCCCTGATTTCATAATAAAAGGGAATCACGCCGTCATCTGCGGCAAAAACCGTGTTGTACAAACGCTGCAGCAGAGCGGTTTTCCCGGTTTTCCGCCGGGACAGGAGCGCACGGCTGGGGGACAGTTCTTTTTTAATTTTTTTAACCCATGCCAGCAGATCATCAAGTTCCCTTTTTCTGCCCGTGAACAGATCCGGGTTTCCAATCTTTTCTTTCATAAAGATTTTCATGAAATTTTCCTTTCATCTGTCATAATTGCAAAGTCAGTCAGCGTCATTTCGGAGAAAGCCGGAATCCGATCTTTTCCGGACACCGACTTTCTCCGCAAAGAAAAAACAGTCTGTCTGTTTTTTCACGCACTGCCCGAATTCTGCCGGGCCGATCTCAGCACCCTGCCGCATGAATAATGCGGTTTTCCACTTTCCCAGTTTTCCAGAACAGTCTGCTTTTCCATGAGGTTTTTTTGCGGCGGTCAAAAATGACCAGCCAGCCTTCCTCACATCCGAGGGTGTCCATGTATTGGGCCAGTTGCCTTTTGCCTTCCTCAAGTGTTTTGCTGTCCCTGCGGATTTTGATTTCCACAGGATATTTCTGATTCTGCCAGTGAAGGCAGAGATCAATCCGTCCTCTGCCGGTTGCCATTTCCCGGTCAATCCGTCCGCCGGTGTTGATGACTCTCTGCAGAAAAGCCATGAGAATGAGATGGGGCGCGGCCTCTCTGTACTGGAATCTTTCCTGCCATATCGCGGAATTTTCCCGCCAGAAATTCTGGAAATCCGTGAGAAGTTTTTTCATGTCCAGTTTTCCGGCAGTCAGATAGGCCGGGGCATGGGGCGGAAAATCGGCTGAATCCATTGCCATCTGCGGCTGTGAACTGAGTTTGCGGACAATGACATCCGCATAAACCGGATTGGAAGGCAGCAGAACCCCTTTTTCGTTTTTCAGCAGTCCCAGATCCAGAACATACTGATAATCATTGTCTGTGAAGTCAAATCCTTTTTCCTCACCCACAATCACGGGTTCCACGATTCTCCGCACCCGTTCCTCTTTGAGTCTTTCCAGCAGACTGTCAATGTGCGTGTCCCGGCGGTGAATGATGCTTTCAACCGCTTTTTCAGCATGTTCCGGACGTATCTCTTTTGCATGATCTGATTCCAGAATTTTGGCAGTGATTTCCCTTGCCACCGCATTGACCAGCCAGGGCTGTCCCTGCGTATAATAATATATGGAATCAATAATATCTGCAGGAAACACCTGCCCTGTATCCTGTGTGTGCTGATGATACAGTTCCCGGACTTCCTCCTCTGTGAAATTTTTCAGAGTCAGGGCTTCCGTTACAATGTTGAAGGGACTTGCACGGCCCAGTGTCTCCCGTTCCTCCCGGATTTTGCCTTTGTAGTCACGGATATTGCGCATTCCGATCAGGCCGACAGAATGCACAAATGGGATTCTGGAACGGTTCACGTATCCGTCCCGAAGCTGGCGCAGAAAGGCAATCAGCGTAACGTTGGAAAGGCAGTCCGCCTCGTCAAAGAAAATCACAGCAGGTTTATCCAGTTTTTTGCACAGACCTGTCAGTTCGGTTCTCAGCACATTTGTGTAATCGGAAAAATCAGCATGTCCGGCAATGGAATATTTTCCCTCCGGATCAATCAGGGCAACCTCGGAAACCAGCCGTCTGACAATCGCGGGAATCCCTTTTTCCGGTTCGGCAATTCCCTGGGCAGATTCAAGGGTGCAGTACAGGGCATAATACCGGCCTTCCCTGTTCAACTGATTCGTCAAATCCAGCAGCAGAGTGGTCTTGCCGGACTGCCGGGCCGCATGGATGACAAAATACTGTTTCTGATCAATGAGTTCCATCAGCCCTTTGCACCGCTGCAGAGAGGGAATCATGTAATGCTCATCCGGCAGGCAGGGGCCGGAGATATTGAAAAACCGTTTCATCAATTACTCTCCTTTGTTTCTTCCTTTATCCACGCTGCATCCTCTGTCCATGCCATTGACTGTTCTTCCATGTATTTTACGGCATCTTTTGTGAAACCGGGTTTTGAAAAGACAAACAGCACAGATTTTTCCACTTTTTCCAGTTCTGTGAGAATCACGGCCTTTTCCCGGAATGATTCGGCCTCTCTGAGTGAAAATTTTTCTTTTTCACGGTTTTTCACCTCACCGATCAAAGAGTAATTTCCGGATGCTGCACGGGCAAATACATCAATCTGAATGTCTTTTCTGTGAACAGGAGAGGATTTGTATGACCACACACTCTCAAATTCGCTGAAGCGGAAATCTGCTGGAAGGTTTTGCATCATGGACAGATAATGTTCATTGTTTTTGTACGCATGGTAAGACAGATGCCGGATGATCATAAATTCCGCATACATGCCTTTGCAATAATTCTGTTCTCCGGAAAGCCTGCGGTAATCAGCAAGCAGTTTTTCAGCCAGTGCTTTGTACTCATTTGTGATCTCTTTGGGATCAAACCCCTGTATTTCTTTCTGGTAAACCCCTCTGAAAACCTTGTCAAAAATATTGTCCCCCACTCCCCGGTAGTCAAAGTTGGTCTGCCCCTGTTCAATAATATCCGAGCTCACCAGAGCCTTGAGTTTCCTTTCCAGTTCCGAATCTGTCATATCCAGTTTCAGATCTTTCATGATTTCGGCACGGGTCAGTTCCCTGTCCCTGTTTCTGCACAGATGAAGCACAATGTTTTTCGCATTCCTTTCATTCACTTCCGAAAACGCGTACAGAATGTATTCCATCCACGTGCCCTTGATGCTGCCCCTTTTATCCACTGTTTCAAATTCAAGAGTTTTCAGCACACCTTCCTGTGAAGTCAGGTCTTTGCCGGGAAACATGGAGCGCATCAGCGCACTGATGTAAAAGGGACTGCCCTCGGACACATCCGCGATCAGAGAGGCTGTCTCCTCTGTCACGGGAATTTCCTCTGCCAAAGAATATTTGTAAACCATTTCAACTGCTTCTTCTTTTGGCATGTTTTCCAGAAAGGTGATCTGAAACCGCCCCGGCATTTTCAGCACATCGTGCATCAGCAGTCCCACCCAGCTTCCGGAAATCAGCAGCGGCGCGTTTTTGTATTCAGCAGTACTCATGTAGGGCTGGGCAAAGTCAGACTCTCTCCGGGTTTTTTCTTTGTCTGCGAAGATTTTCCGGTTCATGTACTGGAATTCGTCAATAATCTGAACCACCCGTTCATCCTTTGCCTCCGCTATCAGTCTCGGCGCATCCCGGACTGCATCCCACAGCAGAAAAACCGATTCCTCCCTGACAAGGGATTCAATGTTTCTGATCCATCCGGTCAGATGACTCTGGGATTCTTTTTCCGCGAGATGAATCAGTTCCCCATAAGGAATTTTTTTCATGCCGATGTATGAGGGATTGCGTGATTTGAATGCCAGATACTGCAGAATGAAGCTGACAAAAAAATCCTGGCAGAAATCCCCAAACCACTGATCCTTCTCCCGTATTTCATAATAAAAGGGAATCACGCCACCCTCATCTGCGGCAAAAATTCTGTTGTACAGACGCTGCAGCAGAGCGGTTTTCCCGGTTTTCCGCCGGGACAGGAGCGCACGGCTGGGGGAAAGTTCCTTTCGGATTTTTCCCACCCATGCCAGCAGATCCTCCAGTTCTTTTTTCCTGCCTGTGAACAGATCCGGGTTTCCGATCTTTTCTTTCATAAATATTTTCATGAGATTTTCCTTTCCGCTCTCATCATATGAAAACTCAGTCAGGGTCATTTCGGAGAAAGCCGGAATCCGATCTTTTCCGGACACAGGTTTTCTCCAGTGTGAGTGTTTTGTGAGGTTTTGAAATTGATGCTTATTTTACATCAAAATTTGACAACTTTTGAAAAATTGTCAAATCTTATCAGAATCCGACTCTTAATTCGCATTTTATAGTATTTTCCTTAACTTTTGTCCTCTGTGCAAAAAACCGCTCCGCTTAATTTTTGCACTCCTCCATTGAGTTTTGCAGAGGACAAAAGTTGGTAAAAGAACTATATACCATTACTCAGAAGATTTTATGGTACAGCCACGAATTGCACGAATGACACGAATTACGGTTTGTGCATTCGTGCAGATTCGTGTTATTCGTGGCTGTTTAAACTGTAACGATACTTAAAAACTCTGCTGAGGTATGCCTTTCGAATGCGTTATTTTATAACCGAAATGTTTCAAGTAATGGTATACTTATCAGTATTCCTCAAAATCTTTGTCCTGATTGTCTTTGTTTTCCGGCATGGAAATCTGTTTGGCACCAGAGTTTTCACGCTTTTTTCCGGACACTGCCGGTTTACGGCGGATCGCGGATGGGGAACGGCCTGTTCCTGTTCTGCCGGAAGTGCTGTCAACGCCCAGCATATCTATTGTACTTCGGAGCAGTTCTGCCTGACCTGAAAGTTCCTCTGAGGTGGAAGCCATTTCCTCTGCTGCTGTGGCATTCTGCTGGCCTACTGTGTCCACCTGCTGCACAGCCTTGCTGATCTGATCCGCTCCGGAATTCTGTTCACTGCATGCTGTGCTGATTTCCTGAACCAGTTCCGATGTTTTCTGAATATCCGGCACAAGACGGCTGAGCATACTGCCCGCGTTTTCCGCAATTTTTACACTGGAAACCGAAAGTTTGCTGATTTCTTTCGCGGCCTTCTGACTGCGTTCTGCGAGTTTGCGAACCTCGGATGCCACAACCGCAAATCCTCTGCCGTATTCCCCGGCCCGCGCTGCCTCAATTGCCGCGTTCAGGGCCAGCAGATCCGTCTGCCTTGCAATTTCCTCAATGACAGTGATGGACTCTGTAATTTTTTTCATGGCAGTCACAGTATCTGTCACGGATTTACCGCCTTCCCTTGCATCCTCTGCGGATTTCAGAGCAATTTTTTCCGTCTCTGCGGCATTGTCACTGTTCTGCCGGATATTCGCTGCCATTTCCTCCACAGACGAGGAAATCTGCTCCACTGCGGAACTCTGCTCGCCCGCGCCGTTGGCAAGCTGAACAGCCGCGGCAGATACCTGTTCACAGCCTGCGACAACAGAATCTGCTGCGGAATTGATTTCCGATACAATCGTCTGCAGTTTTCTGTTCATAATGAAAATGACTGCCAGCACAATGCAAATTGCCACCACATTACCAGATACAATTATTGTGCGGGAAAAGTCATAGATTTTGTCACCGTCATCACTGGCCTGTTTCCCGCCTTCCAGATTCAGATTCATAATCTCAAGCAGGGTGGCTGAAACTTTGTCATATTTTTCCTGGGAGTCGCCCCGAAGCAGTTGATTTGCCTCTTCATTTTTGTTTTCCCTGGAAAAAGCCAGCAGTTTCTGATGCTCTGACAGATACGTGTTCCAGTCTGAAACAAAACTCTCATACAGGCGTTTTTCCTTTTGCGAACAGATAAGCGGTTCATACATGTCCAGATTCTTCCTGATTTTTTCAAGGGAGACATCCATGTCTTTTTCATATTTTTTCATATTTTCCCCGGAAGTGGACAGAATATGCTGCAGTTCTGCAATACGGAAATCGCTGGTGGCCGTGTTGGTGTCCGAAGTGTAAAAAATGGAAGGCATCCAATTGTCTTTTATGACAGTTGAAGCTTCGTTCACCTTTGCCAGTTGAATGGTTGAAAAAACACCCAGCAGGATCGTCATGACAATAATCATTACATATCCCAGAATAAGAACAGCCCTGAGTCTCATACCTCTGAATGCCATAGTTCCTCCTTATTTTCAAAACAGTTGTCCCGGTTTCAAACCTAGGCCGTATTTTGAAACAAAGAAAAAACAGCCTATCTGTTTTTTCACGCACTGCCCGGATTCTGCCGGGCGGATATCAGCACCCTGCCACATGAATGGTACGGTTTTCCGCTTTCCCGGTTTTCCAGAATAATTTGTTTTTCCATGAGGTTTTTTTGCGTCTGTCAAAAATCACCAGCCAGCCCTCGTCGCAGCCCAGAGTTTCCATGTATCCTGCCAGTTGCCGTTTTCCCTCTTCAAGCGTTTTGTTATCCCTCCGGATTTTGATTTCAGCAGGATACCGTCTGCCCTGATAATGGATGCAGAGATCAATCCGTCCTCTGCCGGTTGCCATTTCCCGGTCAATCCGTCCGCCGGTGTTGATGACTCTCTGCAGAAAAGCCATGAGAATGAGATGGGGAGCAGCCTCTCTGTACTGGAATCTTTCCTGCCAGATAGCGGAATTTTCCCGCCAGAAATTCTGAAAATCCGTAAGGAGTTTTTTCATGTTCAGCCTGTCTTTTTCCGCATACACGGAAAGCCGGTATTTCTGATGATCCATGTCATCGGCCATGCCCAGATACCGGATCATAACCTCCTCATAAACCGGACAGGACGGGGTTATTATGCCGTTTTCAGTTTTTATCAGCCCCAGATCCCGGACAAACTGCAGATCATCATCCAGAGGCAAAAATTCCCTTTCCTCACCCGTGAGCATGGGTTCCACGATCTTTATCACCCGCTCTTCTTTCATCCGCATCAGCAGGCTGTCAATATGCGTGTCCCTGCGGTGAATGATGCTTTCAACTGCTTTTTCAACATGCCGGAGACAAATTTCTTTTGCATGATCCGATTCCAGAATTTTGGCAGTGATTTCCCTGGCCACCGCATTGACCAGCCATGGCTGCCCCTGCGTATAATAATATATGGAATCAATAATATCTGCAGGAAACACCTGCCCTGTATCCTGTGTGTGCTGATGATACAGTTCCCGGACTTCCTCCTCTGTGAAATTTTTTAAAGTCAGGGCTTCCGTTACAATGTTGAAGGGGCTTGCACTGCCGAGCGTATCCCTTTCTTCCCGGATTTTGCCTTTGTAGTCACGGATGTTGCGCATTCCAATCAGGCCGACAGAATGCACAAAGGGGATTCTGGATCGGTTCACATATCCGTCCCGAAGCTGGCGAAGAAAGGCAATCAGCGTACCGTTTGACAGACAGTCTGCCTCGTCAAAGAAGATCACAAGCGGTTTGTCCAGTTTCATACAGTAATCGGCGAGACTTTCCTTCAGTTCCACATTGAAACGGACTGAATTCCGGGGAAGAGAATATTCTTTTACAGAAATAAAGGAGTTGTATTTAATCTCACTTCCAATCACACTCATAATCGCGGGAATCCCTTTTTCCGGTTCGGCAATTCCCTGAACCGACTCAAGGGAGCAGTACAGGGCATGGTAACGGCCTTCACGGTTCAACTGATTCACCAAATCCAGCAGCAGCGTGGTCTTGCCGGACTGCCGGGCCGCGTGGATGACAAAATACTGTTTCTGATCAATGAGTTCCATCAGCCCCCTGCACCGCTGCAGAGAGGGAACCATGTAATGCTCATCCGGCAGACAGGGGCCGGAAATATTGAAAAACCGTTTCATTGCCCATTCTCCTTTTCTGTTTTCTGTTAAACGGTGAAATGCAGTTTATTATGCTGAATCCGTGTCATGCGGGTAAGCAGTTGCATCCAGCAACTGCCTTTGTTCAATGAAGATTTCTCCGATACGGCCACTGTCTATGTCAATCGCGGACACATTCAGTATGCCGTTGGTGTCAATGGAAAAAATTACATCAATACTGCTTTCCCCTGCTTTGCGGGGTTCATCCATGCGCAGACAGAACCAGCCCAGGGAAATGCGGTTTTCCCTGTCTTCCCCTGTTTTCTGCAGCACATGAATGCAGACTTCTGTCTGAAAATCCTCTGTGGTGGTAAAAAGCCGGGATTGTTCAGCAGGATAAGGTGTACCCCTGGGAATCAGGGGAATGAATTCGCCCTGATCATCCTCCACTCCCAAATCATGGGAAGTGATGTCATGGAATTCAATATTGGTAAGACTTCCCTCCAGAATTCCGGACAGAATGCCCGCGCCGCGTGCCACAGCCTCATCCGGATTGATATTTCTTTTGAAAATATCCTTTTCCGGCGAAATAACCGGAGCCAGAATTTCTTTGACCAGTGTTTCCATCACGGGAATGCGCGTACTGCCGCCCACCAGAATCACAGCATCAGGCCAGTCATATGCAAGTCCGCTCTGCGCAAAGGTCTGCCGGATATGGGATCTGATTTTTTCCAGAATGGGAGCAATGAGATTTTCAAATGCGTTTCTGTTCAGGGGGATATTGAGATGAAGCGGACCTTTTTCCGTGACCGTGATATAGGGAATCATAATCCGGGTTTCCTCTGTGGCAGAAAGATCGATCTTGGCTTTTTCCGCATGGATGACCAGTTGCTGAAAGGCAATGGGATCATTACGCAAATCGGTATTGCAGGATTGCTGAAAATCCCGGAAAATATGTTCCACAACAGCACTGTCCAAATCTGTTCCGCCAATGGCAGTGGAACCGCCCACGCCCCGCACCCGGAATACCCGGTCTTTGTATTCCATCAGGGTAATATCCAATGTTCCCCCGCCGAAATCCACAACCAGAAAATGTCCGTCCCCGTTTCCGCCCATTCCAAATGTCAGAGCCGCAGCAGTGGGTTCATTAAGCAGTTTCAGCACATTGAGACCTGCTTTTTCTGCTGCTTTCAGGGTGTCTTCCCTCTGCCGGTCATCAAAATAGGCCGGAACCGTAATCACAGCGTCTTTCACGGGACGGCCCAGATATTTCTGTGCGTAGTCTTTGAGATGTGTCAAAATCAGGGCAGAAATGTCCACAGGCGTGTATATTTTGCCATGAATGCAGTATTCCCGGTCTTTTCCCATGGAAAGTTTGACATTGGACACGGTCTGATCCGCATTCAGCACAGCCTGATTTTTGGCAAGTTCACCCACGATGACCTCTCCGTTTTCCTTAAAGAAAACAACCGATGGTGTCATCCTGCCGCCTCTGGGATTGGGAATGATGCGGGGACTGCCGTTCCGGATATGGGAAACCAGGGAGTTGGTGGTTCCCAGATCAATGCCGATTACCATTTTTTCATTCATGCTTTGGTTCATAATCATCCGTCACTCCGGGAATTCCTTAATCCTGTGAATTCCGGCTCAGATATTCTTATCTGATATGAGGATTCACAACAGTAAGAGATTGGATATTCAGAAAATCATCTGTATTGCGTGTCAGTAATACACAATTTTTCACCAAAGCTGTTGCAGCAATAATCGCATCAGGCACTTTTATTTTCTTCTGTTTCCGGATAGCTATGGCCCGATCAATAATGGCTGCTGTAACATCAGCTTCAGCAAACAGAGACAGCAGGGATGACAGTTTCAGTTCCTCTTCATCCACCAGTCCGGGAAATCCAAACAATTCCAGCCGGGTAATGGCAGAAAAACCTGACCACTGGGCCTGTAATACCAAATGCAGAAAATCATCTGCCGGGAGTCTTCCTGAAACCGCATCAATCCATACATTGGTGTCTATCAGATATTTCATCAGCGATTTTCCCATTCATTTCGTATGGATTTCTGCCACTGCACCGCATCAGTATCGGTTTTGAGCCATCCCAAAAGCCTGCGTATTTCTTCCGGATCTGCCTTTTTTTTTTCTTCAGGCAGAACAAGCAGCAGCACCATTCCGAATTTTGGAATTTTTTCAGGTTCATAAGGAAAAATACATCCATCCCTCACTTCTGCCTCAATAATCTGATACATATGCAACTCTCCTTTTTATATTTGTAAGTTGTATCTCTCTGAGCATGGATTCATTTGATTCTTCCAGATATACCAAAACCTAATCAAAAAATCCGGTTTTTCCGAAAAACCGGATTTTTCTGAAAATTTTATACCCGAAAATTTATGTTGACTTACTCATTCCCCTTTTTCCAAACAATATATTTCCTATGATAATTGCTGCAGAATGGCAAGATTTTTTAAGGCAGTGCTGTTTTCCGGTTCAGCGGCAAGAACCTGCTGCAGGATTTCAATGGCCTTATCCTCATAACCAAGTTCCGAATATACCACAGCCAGATTGTTCATGGCACGGATATTTTGCGGTTCTATAATCAGCACTGCACGGAGAAAGCCCATGGCATCCGGCAGATTGTCCTGTTTCAATGCAAAAACAGCCTGCTGAAACAGAATGTCTGGAGAGAAAACAGGCTGCTGAGATTCATGGATTTGCTCCCGCAGACCTTTCAGTTCTTCAGACAGAGCAGTGTTTTTTTCCCGGAGATTATGGTTTTCCTGCTCCAGTTCACGAATTTTTGCAAGGTATGTTTCCGCATCAGGCGCAACAATCCCCTTTTGACATAACAAATCTTTCAGTGTGGTGCGGACTGCGGGGATTTTGTTCTGTATTTCATTCATCACTTATCCTCTGCCCATTCGTTCCATTGCCTCTGCCAGTCTCCGGTAATCCTTTGCGCCCGTGCTTCCGGGAGCATATTCAAAAACCGTCTGCCTGTATCCCGGAGCCTCGGCCAGACTGACATTCATGCGTATGACCGGAAGCAGCCGGTCCTGTCCAAAATTTTTTCTGATTTCTTCACTGATTTCCTTTGCAATCCGTGTCTGTGCATTGAAAAAAGTGGGAATAATGCCGGACATTCGCAGAGCAGGATTCCAGGACGCGTTTACCGTATAAATCAGGCGCATCATTTCCGCGAGTCCCTCCATTGCCAGAAAATGCATGGGCATGGGAATATAGGCCTCTTTTGCAGCCACCAGCGCAGATACCATAAGAAGCCCGACTGTGGGCGGTGGATCAAGAATCAGATAATCAAAGGACAGGAGATCAGAAGAGAGTTTTTCCGCAAGCAGGCTTTGGCTGCCTTCACGGACAGAATAATCCATTTCAAATGCAGTGAGATGGCGCGAGGCCGGAATCAGAAAGAGGTTTTTTATACGGGTGGGGATAATGAGATCAGAGAGAGACTGTTTTCCGGTCAGGAGATCATAACTGCCCCTGGATGCGGAATCCGGAGGAAATCCCAGAGAAATCCCTGCATGAGACTGGGGATCAATATCGATGACCAGCACCTTCCGGCCTTTTTCCGCCAGCGCATGGGCCACATTCACGGCTGTTGTGGTTTTTCCGCATCCGCCTTTGCGGTTTGCAAATACAATATATCTTGTCATAATTGTCTGTCACTTTATACAACGAATCTGAAACGGTATGCAAGGATAAAGAAAACTCTGTGCCATTAACTGAAAAAATTTCCCCTGTGCTTTTTGTCAGATTTGATTTTGTGGGTTTTAAAATGAAGGCAGGAGTGCCGAACTGAAAATTTGGCAACCAGTGCTTTAGTGCTTTGCCAGTTTTGTCAGGATTTATACCAATTCGCCATTGATTTGATACAGTATTGTCAGTTTTTCCGCTGTTGTGCCTGTGCAAAAACCGCTCCGCTCAATTTTTGCACTCCTCCGGATTTTCATTCCGCATTGTACAGTGGTTCAAACCGGCTGATAATGTCATCCCTTCCGGGATTCTGATTTGTTTTTTTCAATTTTTTCTATAATAATTTCAATCCTTACGGATTTTTTTCCGAACCGGTGTCAGTGGCAGATCAGCGGATTTAACCCACTACTTCCGAATTGTATAAAACCAACAGCGAATTGGTATAAAACCGATGGCTAACCGGTATAACTTCTTATTTTGCAAAAAAGTTTGGAACGGGTATTCTTTATGCTGGAGATCAGTCTGCTTACTGATTCTGGTGATGACAGGAAAGAGGGGAGGAAAGTCCGGCATTGCTGTTCTGCATCCGGTTCCGGAGAAAACATCGGATAAACTCCGAATTTATTCTCGGACTCAGGAAAATATCCCCGCTGAAGACTGAGCGGATGGCTTTGACAATATTCAGACTCAGGCAGGGCTTGACCAGATATCCGGATGCTCCGGTCATAAAGGCTTCATACACATATGCATCATTTTTATGGATGGAAAGAATGATAAACAGTGTCTTCATTCCGCTTTTCCGTATCTGACGGACGACCTCCAGTCCGTTCATTTCCGGCATGACAATATCTGTCAGCACAATATCAGGATGGTGTTTCAGGATTTTTTCAACGGCCTCCCTGCCGTCCGCAGCCTCATCCACAACATCCATATCAATCTGTTTTTCCAAAATTTTCCGAATCCATTTTCTTACAATTTCATGATCATCAGCAATCAGAATCCTGATTTTGTCCATTTTTCCTCCGCAGTATTTTGATTTATCCCTGTCCGAATGTAACGTATGAGGACAAATAAATCAATTGGGAGGAAAAAGTATTCAGTGGTAGTTTTTTCCTACTGTCTGAAAATCTCTTTTACAAAAAATGGAATGCAGGTTTTCTGTTTCATATCAATTCACTTTAAAAACATGGGCATGCCAAATGCTGTTTTTTCTTATTTTTCGTGTTTTTCGTGGCAAAAAAAGAGGCATTCCCCGAACTTTGAAAGCAAGTTGGTATCAGGTTCAGACTGTGATGAATCTGTAAAAAAATCTGAATTTATATTTTTTTCCATTCCCGTGAAAGCAGGAACCCGGAAAACCGCATTTTCCGGATACTGGCATAGCCGGTATTACCATGACGCTTCTGCACAGCCTCAGTGCGTAAGACCGGTTTTGATAAAAATGCCGGGTTGCACTTAAACAGCCAGATTTACTCCTCTTCCCATAATTCCGGGCCTATGAGACCGATTTTAATGGCGTATTTCACCATAGCGACCATATTGTGGATATCCAGCTTTTTCATTGTGTTGGCCCGGTGTTTTTCCACAGTTTTGGCACTGATGCACAGAATATCCGCAATTTCCACACTGGATTTTCCCTCCACCAGCAGCCGGAAAACCTGCTGCTCCCTTTCGGACAGCAGATCGTATCCGCTGACAGGAGGTTTTTCGTTCCTGCTTTTCAGAAAATTCATAATGAGTTTGGAATTGATTTTGGAACTGAGATAATACTCGCCACGGTGAACCGAGCGTATGGCCTCCAGCACATCTGATGTGGGCGATGCCTTCAGAATATAGCCTTTTGCGCCTGCTGTCAGGGCCTGATGAACATAGGCATCCTTTTTGTGCATGGACAGAAGCACGACCTGTGTTTCAGGAACAGACTCCCGGATCAGGGCCACTGCTTCCAGCCCGTTTAGCTCCGGCATCTGAATGTCCAGAAGGGCCACATTTGGCCGGAGGGTTTTGACTTTTTTCACGGCCTTCATCCCATCGTCCGCAGTATCCAGCACCTTCATGTCCGGCTGCTCTTCAATGAGTTTGCGAAGTCCTTCCCGCACAACCGAATGATCATCTGCTATCACAACATTTATTACATCCATTGTATCCCCCCTTTGATCAGTGTTCAGTTATCAGTAAACAGTTATCAGTGAACAGTAAACAGTTATCAGTAAACAGTAAACAGTTATCAGTGAACAGTTATCAGAGTGTCAGGAAAACAAATACTGAACACTGACAATTGAACACTGACAACTGAACACTGATAACTGAACACTGATAACTGTTTACTGATAACTGAATTACAAAACAGGCAGTTCCGCACGGACTGTGGTTCCTTTTCCTTTTTCGGAGCGTATGTCAATGCTGCCTTTCACGGAAACCACCCGCTCCCGCATACCAATCAGTCCGATGCCGCCGGAGCGTCCGGCAGTATCAAATCCCACACCATCATCCTTTATCATCAGAATCACCTTGGGATAACTGTAGGTCAGCATGGCATTTACGGTCTGGGCTTTGGAATGCTTGACAATATTGTTCATACTTTCCTGGAAAATCCGGTAAAGAATAAGCTCAAACTCTGATGTCACCCGTTTCTTGAATCCAATGGCCTGAAAATTCACCTGAATATCCGTATACTGCTCCATAAATTCTTTCACATACCATTCCAGAGTGGGAATCAGCCCCAGATCATCAAGCAGATCCGGACGCAGATCAGAAGAAATGCTTCGGATTCTGTCTCCCAACTGTTCAATCAGATCAATGAGCCGCTCAAAACTTTCTTTCCGGACTTCCGGACTTTCAGGTACAGAATTCCACAGGGTTTCAACGCCCATATGAAGAGCCGCCAGTGTCTGGCCGAATTCATCATGCAGATCCTGCGCCAGTTTTTTCTGTGCATCCTCAGTGCCGCTGATGAGTTTTCTGGAAAGATAGCGGATTTCCTTTTCCGCTCTCTCCCGTTCCCTTACTTCCTTTTCCAGCAGTTCATTGGCAGTTGCCAGCTCAACAGAATGCTTTTTTTCCAGTTCATTGATTTTCTGTAGGGCTTCAAGCATTTTGGTGTAGGAATGGGCAATTGCTCCCGTGTCTTCCTCTTCAGGAATATCCATATCCATATGCTCGTGAAGCGGAAAATCCTCTTCTGTCAGTCCCTCACCGCCGGCATCTTTTCCCAGTTCCCCTGCTTTCTGAAGAAGTTCAGACATCCTGCCAAAAGAGTCTGAATTGCTGCTGTCATTTTTCCTGTCAGGCAGGGGGACTGAAATATCGTGTTTTTCCTTTTCAGGCCCGGTATCAGGATTTTCCTGGGTGCTGAGAAAATATTTCAGAGAAAATATGAGTGAAAAAACTGTCACCCCCAGCAGCAGAAGCAGTATGCTTGACAGGAACTGCTTCTGACGCTTTTCCACCAAAATACGGATTTCCGTATTAAGCTGATCCGGTGACACAGCCCCGGATTCAATCCCGAAGCTTTTTTCAAGGACAAGGGATCTGAATTCCATGACCAGATCACGGGTTTCATACAGAAGAGTACACAGGGACAGAAGCAGGAAAAGGGATAATGCCAAAATACAGCGGATGCCGGTTTCAGATCTGATCCATTGTTTCAAAACAGTCATTCTCCTCCTGTAAAAATCAGTTGACATCCTGAATGTCAAACCGGGATTGGGTCTGATACGCAGTTCTGTCAGGGAAATTCTTTTGCACATTTACCGCAAAGAATCCAAAGTCCGGAATTCAGAGAGGTGGCGGTGCAGGAGAATTTTCCGGAATTTTATGTTCAGTTAAAGATGGTTATGCTTTATTTCCGGGCCGGGAAGCAGGCAGCAGAAAAATAATATTTCCGACTTTATTACATATCCGCAGCAAAAGTCAAGATGTCCGCCAACTCCGTAACGGTTTTTTGCATGAAACAGGGGCAGTGGGTCAAACCGGCTGTTTTTTTAAACCTGAATTTCGGACAGAAGAAAAACCAAGGGGCTGTATCAAAAGGGTAGCGGGTCTTCCATACTGATTTTTATAATTTATAAATCAATATGTTATTTGGAATCAGTATAAGCAATATCATGGATGTATCATTTAACATATTGTATTTATTATATATAGACAAAATCAGTATATTTTAAAAAATATAATAATATTAATCGGTTATTTTTTTATCAGTATGTGCAGATCCACTACCCACGACCAATTAAGTAGGCAAACAAAAGTTTTCGTGTATTCAAAAAACCGGATTTTTCGGAAAAATCCGGTTTTTCTGAAAATTTTAGGCCCGAAAATTTATGGAACCTTACTTATTATAATTTAAAATAGTTATACTTGTAGGTCGGATTAGCTTAAGCGTAATCCGACCTATTTATTACTATAATTTAAAATAGTTATACTTGTAGGTCGGATTAGCGTAAGCGTAATCCGACCTACTTATTATTATAATTTAAAATAGTTATACTTGTAGGTCGGATTAGCGTAAGCGTAATCCGACATCTGATTATTTAAAAATTAAGTTGGTTGTGTACCAATGTTTAAGTTATTATTTCAGCGTCTGCATCAGGCAGTGTGTTTCAAAAAGTGCCACAATGATTTTTTGCCAGTGCAGATTTTCCTGTGCGCTGAGTTTTCTCCCTTTGCGGTCTTTGAGCCATTTCTGTGCAGGCTGATAACCGCCGATATAAAATTCCCATGCCTCCTGCGGCACTTCATCAAAATATTGCATATCATTGATATAAACACGCAGTTTGCCATTTTGCACGGGTTTGTTTTTTATCTGTGTGATGATATTGTCACCATGCACAGGATATTTTGTAATGAGTTTTCTGAGTCTGTCACTTTCCATCAGGTGCAGAGAGCGCAGTTCTTTGCCTGCTTTGGCATAAAACCAAAAAACAGCAGCGTTTTCCGGGTATGGCACACGGGGAAAATCTATTTTCAGAAATTCTTTGTATTTTTCTCTGTAGGCCGGTGAGTGCAGCACACCGTAAATATAATCCAGAATGTCAATGGGAGCAAAGGTATTTTTGGTTTCCTCTTTTTCAGGTGTGAATGTCAGTTTGAGTTTATCTGCAATCTGCTGAACGATTTCCATGTTCAGGTTGGGAACCCGTGCAGTGCTTTGTGTGCCTTCCATGCTTTGCTGGTCGCTGGTTTCGGGGTAGAGGTAAAGAGGGAAATAATTTCCAGAACCATATCTTCCTGCTATTCCTGTTAAATTAAATTCTCCTATCAACTTTGAAATAAAAATATATCGCCAGTCAGATGCACATTGCCTTGATACAACCAACCCGACATTTTCTCCTTTGAGGAAATGTTGCATGACGGTATGGACTATCCGCCAAACCAGTTTTTTTTCATAAAAAATATACCTGTTGTCAAAAGGACGGTAAGCAACAGGTTTGATAAATTGGGTTAAATCAGTTTCATTTTGCAGATTCTGCCATCCATCCAAAATATTCCAGCCTGTTTTCTTTTTAACATTAAAGAGGTTATGCAACTGTTCACTGTTTGGTTCGGAATTTTTAAAATCATTATACCGTTGAAGTAACGTATCTTTATCATTGTCAATTACAAATTCATCATGTGCAGTTGTTATACCAACACCATTTACAGGAAATAAAATATTAACAGAAAAGCCTGTATCATAAGCCTGTTTTACATCAAAATTCTTCTGCACAAAAAAATAGTCAGGCTTTGCATTTGGAAGTTCTTTAAATGCAATGTGTTTTATTTCATTTTCCTGAAGAAAAGCATATTTTTCCTTCCTTTTTCCATACAAATCAAAATGAAAAACCCTGCCGAGTTTGTCAGATTTCTTTTTCCCTGTTTTGACAAATATGGCAACAGAAACTCCCTGCTGAATATCAAAGACATTCTCATCTTTGCTGCCATCGGGACAGACTTCTTTCTTTTTGCTGTTTCCGTGCAAATCGACAACATAAATTTCATCAAATGTTTTCAGCAGATTCCAGCGCATTCCCCGGAATGTGGGATTATCCAGATAACCGTGACTGGTGATGTAAGCCAGTATTCCTGTGCCGTTTTTTTCAATATAATACTGTCCCATGCGGATAAACTTCACATAATCATCATTAATCCATTTGGAATTTCTTTCTTTCAGTTTTTCCTGTCCGCCGGGTTCTTTTTTGTAATCTTCCATCAAAGCAGTAATCCATTCACCTTTGTTTGCGCTTTCCCCGCTGTAAGGCGGATTGCCCATTGCCACCATAATCGGACTGTCCCGCTTCACCGTGTTTGCCGCATTTGCCTCCTTTCCCAAAAACTGGGCAAATAAGGTATTGGTATCAGGATGATACTCCTCCAGACTGTTTGTTAAATACACAGAAAGGCGCGGCGCGTTTTTGCCTGTGGGATAATAGCCGTTCTGCTCCAGCATCATGGCAAGTTTGGTGTGGCAGACCGTGTAACTTGCCATCAGCAGTTCAAAACCGTGCAGACGGGGAATCAAATCAGATTCCACATACTCACTCCAAAGCCCGGCCTGATCTGCAAAACGTGTATGAATCTGCCGAACTGTTTCAGCCAGAAATGTGCCTGTGCCTGCTGCAACATCCAGCACCTGCACACGATGCAGCATTTTTCCGCTGATTTTTGTTTTGCCCGCATCTGCCAGTCCCTCACTTAATCCGAAATGCGAAATCAGCAAATCATCCACTGCCTGCACAATAAAATGGACAACCGGCTCCGGAGTGAACCAGACGCCTCTGGATTTGCGAAGAGAAGGATCATATTCAGCCAGAAAGGTTTCATAAAAATGGATAAAGGGGTCATCTTTGCCTGATGTATTGCCAAAATCTTTCAGCAAATCTCTGACATCCGCAGCAAGAAAAATTTCGCACAAATCATCAACAACCCATTCAATGCGCTCATCCATATCCACACCCGCGACATAACTGTAGATTTGGCGCAAAAAGGGATTGGTTTTGGGGATAAGATTCTGGGCCTCAAACCGGGAAAAATTGCTGACGGTTGGGTCATACAGCCGCGCTGAAAAAAGACCGTAAGTAACTGTCTGTGCATAAATATCAGCAAACTGTTCCGAAGTCATGTCATGCACCAGAACCGTTTTGAATGCCTGATACTGCTCTTTGAGTGTGCTTTCCGCATCATCTGACAGCACCTGCCAAAACACATCTGCAATACGCCGGGCTTTTTTTGCCATTTTCCGGGCCAGATCATCGGGTGATTTCAGAATGATGCCTTTGAAATCAGCGAAGTCAGCAAACTGCTCATACAGGGCATTAAACTGTTTTGGATCAGGAACAATTTCATTTTTCCCTGATTTTTTGTTTTTCTCCAATCTCCCGGCTGTAATTG
>CAZHPS010000022.1:0-28108 GCA_964534335.1 uncultured Desulfobacterales bacterium | reverse complement strand
ATTTCTATAATAATGTCATCCCTTTCGGGATTTTATATAACCCCGTAAGGGGTGTAATTATTATAGCGATTCATTATCACAAAAAATCCGGTCAAACCCCATAAGATTCGGGTCTGTTTTGTGAAATCCCATTTCTATAATAATGTCATCCCTTTCGGGATTTTATTTAACCCCGTAAGGGGTGTCATTATTATAGAATTCATTATCACAAAAAATCCGGTCAAACCCCGTAATGGTTGATATTCTTGATAAAGTCATCCTTTTCGGGATTCACGGCTGTTTTGTTAATGATATTTCTATAATAATATCATCTTTCGGGATTTATTTTACCCCGCATGAGTGTCATTATTACAGAGAGATTCTTACATCTTCCCGGCTTTCCGGGAACCAAGCTGGGCATTGCATTTGGGACAGCGTCCCGCATATACGCTGATGCGTCCGTGCCATCCGCAGCTTTCGCACTGGGTGACCTCAGAATGTTTATCCGGTTTTTCGGATGCAAACATTTTTCTGATGAAACCTGCAATCATCAGCACAGCGAACGCACCTCCGCCGTAAATTATGATGTCCTTTACGGTATAAGTTCCGAAAACAACCATGTCCAAGTCCATTGTCTCCTCCTTTTTTCCCAAAATAAACATGCTGTTTTTCTGTATCACATACAGAGCATAAATGCAAATATGATATTCCGGATATATAAAATTTTTTAATAAATTCATATAGTAAATATATAAAAAAAATGACCCTGGCAAAAGAAATAATCCTGCGTTGGCAGGAATCTGTTGACAATCTTTCCGTATTTCCGTATAACATTTGCATTCTCATATAAAAAATGATATAAGCAACTCTGTCTGCCTGTACATGGTTTGCACGTGAATACAGATTGGAGTCCGGTATTTTGGGATATCTATCTTCAATGTCAGAAAGGAGTGCCGAACTGAAAGTTTGGCACTCCGGACGCTGATGGCGGTGAGGTCAGGAGGGGAAGGGACATAATTGAAAATGATACTGTCAGGATTTACGCAGTTGGAATATAACCGCCTTTTTTGTTACCTGTAAAATTTTACCACATTTAACCTGAATAATTCATAACGTGCAAAGGGTTTGCAAAAAATAACCTGTACTGTTTTCCTGTCCGGAAACCCTGAGTTTTGAAAATCCTCAGAGTTTGCAGCACGTTGTTTTAGACCCAAAGCAGGCAGAGACAGGACAGAAAGCGGTTCCGGACTGCTCTTTTCTGTACGCTGCGGCCTTTACGGTTGAGTTAGAATTATTTAAATTAATAAATTCAAATAATTAAATTAACAGCGCAAAGCCTGCGTTTCCAAGTAGGATTTTTCTTACGGTAAATACTATTTTCATCCCATTGATTTTTTGTTTGCAGGATGGCATATTATCTGCAAACAATAACCAATAATCTGAAAAGGAGAGATCACATGGCAAAGTCAAAGCGTTTTTTTCAAAAGAGTATTTTTGTCTGCGTGCTTATGGCATTCATGGCAATGACGACATGTTCCGTTTGGGGTGAGGAGGCAACACCAGCGACACCCGTGCAGAAACAGAAACTGGATAAAATTAATGATCTCATGGCACAGCTCAGTGTGGAAGGCATGACAGATCAGCAGAAAATTGACATTATTTCAGAGATTTTGCGGCTGACGGCAGAACTGGCGAATGAGGCAAAAATAACCGGCAGCACTGCACTTGCGGCTGAAGTGTTAAACACTGTCAGCAGAGTGACGGATATCCTGCCAGGAATTGTTCAGGCATCGTCAGGGGATATTAATATTCTCAGTGCTGTCGGGGATCTGTCAAAAACAGCCGCGCAGATTACGCAGACTGTGGCAGAGACAGCCAAAGAAACAGGCAATAAGGATTTGGGGCAGCAGACAATAACAGTTGCAGAAAATCTGAAAAATGTGACATCACAGATTACGCTTGCAGCTCAGGATATTGCTGCTACCAGTACGGATGAAAATGCGGTCAGTGCCGCCAAGACACTTATTCAGGATGTCAGCAATGTGAATGCCATTATTCAGATTGCTGTGAATACAGCAAAAGAGACAGGAGCTTCTGAAAGTGCGCCGAAACCGGGCACGCCAGATCACTCTCAGTTCGGTTATAAACAGCCAGACGAACCGGTCACAGATTCAAAGCCTGCCAGCCCCAATTGATAAGCAGGTGTATTTACGGTTTTTTATATAATCTATCACGATGATACTGCCGGATGAAAAGTGGGTACATTTTTTTGAAAAAAATCGGAAATCCTGAGGGTTTTGAAAACCATCAGGATTTTTCGGACGAAAATTTGTATTTTTTGTCCGGCAGTTCAAAATTTTATTTAAGGAGTAAGGTATGAAGACATATTTGCCTGCGGCAGAGAAGATTTTTCTGATCTTTTTTGTCTTTTTTTTCTGTATTGCGGATAAGGCAGTTGCCCAACGGATTATCATTCAGCCTCTTGTTTCAGTTGAGGAAGCGGCAGCCCCAGCGGAACCGGGCGGAAAACTCCGGATTGCACCCAAAATATCTGCCAGCAGCAGATATGACAGCAATTTTTATAAAACTTCGGAAGATGAAAGAGATGTTTTTACCTGGCTGGTGCAGCCGGGAATTGAGATGGAATATTATACTGCCAAAAGCAGTATCATTCTGGGTTATTCTTTGAATGCCTATTTTTATCAGGATGGCGGTGATGTACCTGCCGGACAGTATGATGCGGATGAGGACAACTATATCGGACATACATTCAATTTCAATGCCCGTACCACACCGACTGCCAAACTGACACTGGAACTGAATGATGTCTTTTATAAAACGCGGGAAGAGAGCAAGACTGACCGTTTTGCCAATGATACCAACAGGGATAAATATTATATCAACCGCCTGACTCCCAGTCTCTATTACCGGTGGAACGAACGGTTTGGGGCAGGTGCAAAGTACCGTAATACCATTACAGAATACAGCAGGGATAAGACTGATGAAGATTCCGTGGAACACAGGGGCATTTTTGATATGACCTATTATTTTTCCCCCACATCCTCCCTTACTTTGGACTATCAGATATGGGACAGAAATTATGATGTGGATACTTCAGATTATCTGTCCAATCAGGTGGAAATGGTGTACAGAAGGCAGGCAAAATATCTGGGGTTTGAAGCCGGAGGCGGTTATCATTACCGCAGTTTTGATGACGATTCCATGGACAGCACCGACACCTTTCATTATCATGTTGGCCTGAACGCACAGATGGCAAAAAGCAGGGGAGAATTTGTTTTTGAGGAAAACTACAACGATGCAAGCAACCCTGATAATTTTTACAAGGCCAGACGGTTCAGCCTGAATTTTGACCATGCCTTCGGACAGTATCTGAGTGCCGGTGCTTCGGGATTTTACCAGATGAATGACTATGAAAACTGGACAGACTATCGCGGAGGCACTGAGGATCGTTCCGATGATCTGTACGGTATGTCGGCCAATATCGCCTACAAATTTGCCCAATGGCTGAAAGTGGGACTGGAAGGCGGATTTGAAGAAAGGGATTCCAAGCTGGGAGAATTTGATTATGACAATCAGTATATTATGCTCAGGCTGGATTCGGTCTATGATGTGGTAAGGCGGTAGGGGATTCAGATTTTTGGTGTCAGGTGTCAGGTTTTCAGTATAATACCGGTTCGCCATTGGTTTTATACAAAATTGCGGAATGCAAATCCGGAGGAGTGCAAAAATTAAGCAAAGCGGTTTTTTGCACTCACGGAACCTCTGAAAAACTGACAATACTGTATTAAATCAATGGCGAATTGGTATAAGAAAGCTGAAGGGTTTTATACAGTCTGACAAAAACCTTTTGGATTCAGGATAAATGCTATGATGTACAAATATTCCAGCATAAAAACATTGGCTGTTCTGATAAGCGTCTGTTTCTTTTTTCTGGCCGCTCCCGGTATGATTTCCGCGCAGGAAGCCGGATATCAGATCGGCCCCAGGGATGTGATTTCCATTGAAATTTATGCCGGAGGCCAGATGCAGCAGTCTGTGGTGATCAGTGTGGATTCCAAAGGAATGATCAGCGTGCCGTTTATCGGTCCGATCCATGCCGAGGGTCTGTCCCTTTCTGAACTTCGGAACAGGATCACCGAACCCCTGGCTGCGGATTATTTTGTCAATCCTGAAGTTATTCTGCACATCAAGGAGTACAAAAATCTGTATTACTATATCTCCGGTGCAGTGACATCTCCGGGACTGTATGAAACCTCATCCAAAATAACACTGATGCAGTTGATTGCCAAAGCAGGCGGGGTTCTGCCCACACGGGGCGACAAGGCATATATTCTGCGCAATGCAGCTCAGCAGATTCAGGACGGAAAAAATCTCGAAACCCTTATGTCTGAACGGGCAAAAGAAAAAGAGGAAGTGGATCTGAAAAAACTGCTCGAACAGGTGGATATGAGTCAGAATCTGCAACTGCAGTCCGGCGATGTGGTATATATTTCTGTAAAAGATGAAAACGAGATTGAAGAGGAAAAACCCAGCGTATATGTGGAAGGCGAGGTCAAAAGTCCGGGCGCATATGTCTATAAGCACGGCATGACGGCTCTTAACGCCTGCATTCTGGCAGGGGGATTCAGCAAATATGCTGCCCCGAACCGCACCCGTATTATCCGCAAAAAAGACGGGAAGCAGATTATCATTGAAATCAATCTGGATGAAGTGAAAAAAGGAACAAAAAAGGATGTGGAGATCGAACCCGGAGATCTGATCCATGTGCCGGAAAGCTGGTTTTAAAAGGTTTTAAAAGCAGAACAAGCTTCCAGCTTGTTTATGCGGGGGAACAAGCTGGAAGCTTGTTCTGCTTTATAAGGATACAAAAAATATGAACACACCCAAATATGATATGCCCATGTCTTCCGATATGCAGGAAATGGAAGAAAGCATCAATCTTGCAGATTATTATTATGTGCTGCTCAAGCATAAATGGCTGATTTTTTTCTGTCTGATTATCGTTCTCAGTCTGACAGTGTTTTTCACGCTTCAGATGAAACCCGTGTATCAGGCTGCGGGCACTCTGGTAATTGAAAACAGCCGTTCCAAATCTCCTGTCACCGGTGAATCCATTGATTACGGCGGATATGTCAACCAGCAGATGGCACTCAACACCCATGCCAAGCTGATCAAATCCCGGCCTGTGCTTGAAAAAGTGATACAGGAACTCAGAATGGATGAAAGTCCTGCGGATGAAACAGCAGAAATCAATCCCATCAAAGCACTGTTGCAGCAGGTGATGCAGAATATTCAGATTATCATGGGAAAAGAGCAGGAGGAAATCAGTCCGGAAGACAAAGAAAACCGGCTGATTGGTATGCTGGGGGAGCAGATTGACATCAAACAGGTCAGAGACACCCATCTGCTGCAGGTGAGTGTGATGGACAATGATCCTGTTCGGGCCAGAGATATTGCCAATATTGTCACCAGCGCGTATATTGAATTTGACACAGCCGGCCGGATGCGCTCCTCACAGGATCTGCTGGGCTGGATGACAGCACAGTTGTATGAAACCCAGAAAAAACTGGAAGATGCAGAAGCCGAATTTCTGGCCTACAAACAAAAGGAAAAAGTGTTTTCCATTGAGGGAAAGCAGGATGTGATTACCCGGCAGATTCAGGATGTGAACAGTTCCTATCTGGAAACAAGGAATCTGCGGATGGAACTGGATACCAAAATTGCGGAACTGGAGCGTCTGTCCAAAGGAAGAAAAGGGTATTCCGGTGCGCGTATTCTGCTGGAAAATGAACTCATCAGCAGTCTGCACAAACAACTGGTGGAAGATGAGGTGGAACTCAACCGCCTGAGCAAGGTGTTTAAGGAAAAACATCCCCAGGTTGTCCAGCTTGCAGGCAAAATTGACAAAACCCGTGCAAAACTCAATGAGGAACTTAACCGGGAGATGCAAAATCTCAGAACTCAGCGCAAGGTTCTTTTCAGCAAAGAGGAAATGCTGAAACAGAACATATCTGAGTTTGAAAACAGTGCATTGGATACCAACAAAAAGGAACTGACGTACCAGATTCTGCAGCGCAATGTGGAAACCAACAAAAAACTCTATGACACTTTGCTGGAAAAGATCAAAACCTCTGATATTGAGGAAAATCTGGATGTTTCCAATATCCGGATTGCGGAAAAAGCAGTGACACCTGCTGCTCCGGTCAAACCCAATAAAAAGCTGAACATGGTGCTGGGAACCGTGCTGGGACTCATGGCAGGCATTGGTCTGGCATTTCTGCGGGAATACATGGATCAGAGCCTCCGCACGGAAGACGATGTGCAGAAACATATTGGTCTGCCTGTGCTGTCCGTAATTCCCGAAGCGGAAAAAATTTGAGAAGCGATTCTGGCCAACCTTGTATTTTCAGTGAGATGCCGTGACTGAGAGTAAAGACTTACTGATTCAGAAACTGGGGCAGACAGAGACCAAAAGATTTTTATCCCTGCCTGTTGAGAAAAGAACAGATTCTGTGAAACGGCACCGGATATGGCAATCAAAGATAAGCAAAGAAAATTTTTTTGATGACGTCTTTGGTATGGAAAACAAAACAGTCTGACGCCAGGATAGAGAGAACTTTTCGGAAAGCCTGCGAATGCTCATCTTTACCGTGTCAGAATTCGGATTTATCAAAGGAGTCAGAATATGAATGCTGTCCCAACTGTTCAGGCATGTAAGAATCTGGATAATCTGATAGAACAAATCATATCAGATGCAGAACCTGCCATTTTGTTCAATGATAAAGGAAAAAAAGCAGTTTTAATGTCATTGGACGAATTTAACTCATGGCAGGAAACTTTGTATCTGTTATCCAATCCAGCGAATGCGGAACATCTTCGCAAATCAATCCAGGAGGCAAATGATGGGAAAATCTTTGAAAAAGAACTGATTGAATCATGAAAGTTATATTTACCGAATCCTCATGGACAGATTATGTATGGTTTCAGGAGAATGACAGGAAACTTTTAAACAAAATAAACGCTCTTGTCAAAGAAATAAAAAGAAATCCCTTTGAAGGAATCGGAAAACCTGAACCTTTGAAGGCAAATCTGAGAGGTTACTGGTCACGGAGAATTAAATCCGAACACAGACTTGTATATGGAGTTTCCGGAGATAAACTGACTATTATTTCATGCAGATTTCATTATGAAAAAATAACTCCTGAATGAAAAACCGTACTCACAGATTCCCCTTGTCATTATCAGTTGCCCCTTATCAATGAACCAATCCTGCTGAGGACAGTATATGATGAAAAAAACAGACAACCGCGATACACGCAAAACTCTGCCGGGGTACAAGCTGTCCTTTCTGGACAGCAGCCGTACCAAATCCCGCTTTGCCGAGGCATACCGCACCCTGCGCACCAATATCCATTTTTCCGTGGCAGACAGAAGAGTGCGATCCATTCTCCTGACCAGTGCAAGTCAGTCCGAAGGCAAAACCGTCACCACCGCGAATCTGGCCTTTACCATATCCCAGACCGGAAAATCCGTGCTGGTAATCGATGGGGATCTGCGCAAACCCATGCTGAGCAAACTTTTCAATGCAAAAAATATTCCCGGTCTTACGGGACTGCTCAATGATATGCTCAGTGCCGATATTCGCAGCGGCAATCTGGAGGAAATGAGTATCAGCGATCTCTTCCGCATCATCTCTTTGCAGAAGCGCACCGGCATACTTTCTCTGAAAGAAGACAGAGAAGAGGTGGAACTTCATTTTGTCAACGGACAGATTGCAGAGATCGAGTGGATAACCCGGCCTGATGGAAAAAAACTTGCCAATATGCTGGTAAAAGATCGGAATCTTTCCAGGGAAAATGCGGAAATTGTTCTGGATCGGCAGAAGGATACAGGCCAGAAACTGGGGCATATCCTTGTGAGCATGGGGCTGATCAGCGAAAAGGACCTGCGGGGAATCATGAGTCTCCATACTGCTGAAAGTTTCCGTGTGATTGCCAGAATGAAAAGCGGAAGTTTCACTTTTTCCGACCGTCCCGAATCCCGGCAGGATTTGGCTGATCCCGTACAGCAGGATCTGGAGCAGATGTGCGAACAGGTCATGGGAAAAGAGGAAGACATGATCTGGCTCAACGGAAAAATTGCCTCTGCCATTGTGCAGACAGAGGTTCCGGGACTTTCTGTTTTGCCTTCAGGCATTATTCCGCCCAATCCTTCGGAAATGCTGGGATCCGAGCGTATGTCTTTTTTAATCAGATATTTGGAAAAACGCTTTGACTTTATGATCATTGACACCCCGCCCATTTTGCCGGCCAGTGACGCGCTGATGGTTGCTCCCCAGGTCGGAGGCGTTGTTCTTGTGGTAAAGGCCGGACTGCTCAGCCGGAAAATGGTGAAAAAAGCCGTGGAGCAGCTTCAAATGGCCAAAGCCAATCTTCTGGGAGTGGTGCTGAACCGCGTGGATGTGAAGCGGGAAGGATATTACAATTACTACCAGAAGTATTACAGCAATTACTATTCAGAAGACAAATAGCCGCACATGATGAAACCCCTTTGCACAAAACCCTGTAATACATTGCGTTACGGGGTTTTTCTTTTTATTGTCACTCTCTCTGCCTTTCTTCTGTATCCTCTTTCTCTGCAACTGATTTCCGAAATCTGTCAGCATCATGCTGCAAAGCATATGGAAAAAGGCCATTACGGTCTGGCAGTGGGGGAATTGGAAAAAGCTGCGCAGTATCCTTTTGCAGACAGTGAGATATACAGAAATATGGGAGAGACTTTTTACCTTATGGCCGGAGTAATCCGGAATTCGGACAGGAAATGGGATTATCTGAAAAAATCAGAGGATGCCTTTCAAAAAGCAGCGCAGAGCAATTCCCTTGATTACAGAATTTTTTTGGGTCTGGCAAAAACACAGTGGTATATGGAGACCATATATCGGAACAGCTACCCGGAAGCAAAGGAAATTCCCTTTGCCCCGCTGGTTCATTTCCGTCAGGCTGTGCGTCTGCGTCCCAACGGCATACAAAACAATTTTGCTTTGCTCCGTTATCTTTCCCGAACCGGGCATCAGGATGAAATGTATGCGGTTATCCGCAGACTGGTGCACAACTGGCCTCCGGTATTTGCTTATCTGAAAAAAGAGGATTTCTGGTCTGCGGATCTCCTGCCAATCTGCCGGGAGGGTCTAAGGGAAGCCATTGAAAAAAAAGTGCTTCCCAGACAGGCCCACATGATTCTTTCCGGCATTCTGGCAGAAGCCAAAGACTGGCCTGAAGCAATATTGTATTTGCAAAATGCAATGGGATACAAAGATTTTGAGAACAGAACAGCAGATTATCTCCGTCTGGGGCATCTGTATTTTCAGAACCGGGAAAAACAAAAGGCTGAAGAACAGTATTTTCGGGGGCTGGGCATGAGCAGGAACCGGGAAAAGGATCTGGAAAATCTGTACGGATTTTACAAAAAACAGGAATCCGCAGAAGATTTTTATGCCTTTTTGCAACAGATCCGGAAAAAATTTTCCTTTTCCTTTCGGACTGATATTCTGGCTGCACGGGTTCTGGCCGATTTGAAGCGTTATCCGGAGGCAAAGGATATTCTCAGGCAAATCAATATAAACCGGCCCCAGGCCCAGGCATATTACTGGCTGGCAAAAATTGCAGAGATGGAGCAGGACTGGGACGCGATGGAACTGGCCATACAGAAGGCCACAGTATATGATCCGGAAAACAGGCATTATCATGCGGTTTTTTCCAATGTGTTAAGAAGACTCAAAAAATACGAACGTGCAGAAAAAGAGGCGGCTCTGTCCCGGAAAAAATAACAGGAAACCGACCTGCAATTTTAAGTGAAATGATGCACTATAGCTTTTAAGATAATTATTTTGGAGTAGGTTGGGGTGAGGAACGAATCCAAACATGCTGAAATTATTTATGTTCGTTCCTCACCCCAACCTACAGGAAACCCCAAAATTATTTTCTTAAAGCCTATATATTGAATACGTAAAAAATTTGATTTCTGATTCAGACAGATGTATATTTACATGAAAAGCAGACACCGCTGTTTGAGGATCGGCAGATTCCCGCTTTCAGACAGGGAGGCTGCTTTGTTTCCATTTCTTACATTTGACACTGCACAAGGAGGTGACAATATGCAGACCCAGCTTACACAGAACCAGATCAGAGACATTATTTTCGCCGAGCTTCCTGAGTTTTTCAGGAAAGACAGGCAGGTGCGTGAATATATCCTTGAGATTACCCGGAACCAATATGCGGATAAGGCAAAAACCGAGGATCGCATAGAGAGAATACTGGATGAACTCCGGCTTGACCGGGAAAAACAGGATAAAAAATGGGAGGTGCAGGAGAAAAAATGGGAGGAGAACCAGAATGTCATCAATGAAATGCTGGCGGAAATAAAGAAACTGGGGAAAAAATATGATTCCACCATCGGGGCAATGGGTTCCAGATGGGGGATTCAGACGGAAAAGGCATTCCGGGATGCACTCAGATCCATACTGGAGGATTCCTTTGGCGTCAAAGTGGAGCAGTATCTGGATTATGATGAGGAGGGAACCGTTTTCGGAGAACCCGATCAGGTGGAGATGGATGTGATCATCCACAATGGAACCCTTCTTCTGTGTGAAATTAAATCCTCCATGAACAAATCCGACATGTATGTGTTCTGGCGGAAAAAGAAATTTTACGAAAACAGGCACGCGCGAAAGGCCGACAGAGTGATTGTGATCTCCCCGATGGTGGACAGGCGCGCTTTACCGACCGCGCAGAAACTGGGCATAGAGGTGTTCGGATATGCGGATGAGGTGAATCTGTAAGCAACTCATTAATGAATGCGGCAGACGTTAAGAAAGTTCCTGTCTGAAACCTCTCATGACTTTTCACACTGAAAATTTTTTTTCTGAAAACTGTATGAAAATATTTCATTTCAATTATCCGTCAGACTCCGGGGCAGCACACAGCCTGAGACTCGAATCTGCACATCTGACCGGTATGCCTTTGAAAAATTCATTATCCGACTCTGTGCCTGCACACAGCCTGATACGGTATATTCTTTATCTGCTGCTGATCTTCACTCCTCTTGCCAGAGCATCTGTGCAGGGTTGGGCTGTTTCTGTAATCCATATCCTGACACTGATTGCTGTGACTGTTTTTCTGGCGGACAAAAGTCTGCGCGGGGAATGGAAATGGATGAAAACACCGGTGGATAAACCAGTTCTGGCTTTATTCTGTCTGTGTATGCTGTCTGCGTTTTTTTCACAGCACAGATATTCCAGCTTTTGGGCCATACTGCTTCTGCTGGATTATGTCATCTGGTTTTATCTGCTGATCCATACTGTCCGCACCAGATCCCATCTCCGTCAGGTGATGTATATCGTGATGGGCATGGGAATTTTTCTGTCTGTATACGGTATGTTCAAACAGGGGGGAATGAATCCCTTTCCCTGGTGGGAATACAGCGATATTGGGCAGGATATAAGGCGGCTTTCTGCCACTTACGGGAACCCGGATCACCTGTCCGGATATTTGGAAATGGCGGTTCCCCTGTGTCTGGGATTTATGATGACCGGAATAAAAGACGGCAAACTTATGATGCTTGTTTTCATTATTATTCTGATGTTTACGGCTTTGATCCTTACTCTGTCGCGGGGCGGATGGATGGGAATGCTGTGCGCTCTCTATCTTATCGGACTGGTTCTGATAAATCAGGGGCAGGTGAGGCACAGAAAAATTCTTGTCAGTCTGCTGACCGTGTTTCTGCCTTTGACAGTGCTGATTCTGTCCGGTGCAGATGTGGCGGAAAGATTGAGATCCTTTGAGCAGGGAACTGAAATGTCAAGTTTTGATGCCCGTATAAGTGCATGGAAAGGTACGCTGAACATGATTGCGGATTATCCGCTTTCCGGTTCGGGACCCGGAACCTATGCCTTTGTTTTTACGCAGTATCAGCCGCCCGGACTTGGGGCATATTACAATATGGCCCATAATGATTATCTGCATTTTCTTGCTGAAACCGGTCTGATTCTGGCAGGGATTATGATATGGATGATGTATGTTTTTTTTCGGGCAGGATTTGAAAAAATGAAACATCCCAGCCGACTGATGCGGGGAACCGCACTGGGCGCAATGTCCGGAGTTACAGCCATGCTTGTCCACAGCATTGGGGATTTCAATCTGCATGTTCCGGCCAATGCACTGCTTTTTGCAGTCTGTGCTGCGCTCACGGTGATTCATCTGCCGAAAACACATGACCGCGTAAAGTAAATGTCAGCAGCAGTGGATCAAAATGTTTGCCTGCCCTGTTTTTAACCGCAGAGTGACGCAGAGTTTTTCGCAGAGTGACACAGAGTTTTTCTGTAATCATTAATAATAAGTAGGCAAACGAAATTTTTCGTGTATTCAAAAAAACCGGATTTTTCGGAAAAATCCGGTTTTTCTGAAAAGTTTATACCCGAAAATTTATGGAACGTTACTTACCAATTCGCCATTGGTTTTATACCGGTTCGCTATTGATTCTATAGCTTTTAAGATAATTATTTTGGGTAGGTTGGGGTAAACACAGTGAACCCCAACACCCTGATTCTGTTGGGGTTCGTTCCTCACCCCAACCTAGGTGAAACCCCAAAAGTATTTTCTTAAAGGCTATATACATACAATACAGAATACAAATCCGGAGGAGTGCAAAAATTAAGCGGATCGGTTTTTTGCACAGACAGCACAGCGGAAAAAATGACAATACTGTATCAAATCAATGGAGAATTGGTATAAAATTCAGGCAGGAGTGACGCAGTTGAATTTCCCGCATTTCAAAAATAAACAGCAGAGAACACAAATTTCTCAAATATCTTTGCTCAGTTTTGCGTTTTCCTTTGCAGTTAAACAGAAAAGCATGGATTCAACTGCCCGGCACCTGTCAGATTTAAAAAGGACATCCGTTTTGATTCAGTGCAGAAAGATATTTCCATGCAATGGCTGATGCTGTCTCTGCTGACCGCGCTGGCTGTTTCCTCACAGGACGCGTGCGTGAAAAAATTCTTTTCCGGACTCTCACCGGCTGAGATGGCTGTTTATCCCATGCTTTACAGTCTGCCGTTTTTCACCGCGGCCGCGCTGCTGGTTCCAATTCCTCCCATCGGTCCGGATTTTCTCTGGTGTTTTCTCATAAGTATTCCCCTTAACGGCATCACCTTTGTTCTGTATATGAAAGCACTGAAAATATCCCCTCTTTCCCTGACTGTTCCCTATCTGGCATTCACACCGGTTTTCATTATTCTGACCGGATACCTGTTTTTGGATGAAATACCGAACAGCAGAGGCATTCTGGGCATTTTGCTGATTTGCGCAGGAGGATATGTTCTCCCCATTGATCCGCATCAGTGGCATGTTCTTGCCCCTTTGCAGGCAGTCTTCCGGGAAAAAGGATCACGGATCATGCTTTTTGTGGCCTTTGTTTACAGTTTTACCACAGTTATCGGAAAAAAGGCCATTGTCAATTCCTCGCCCCTGTTTTTCACCATGACATTTTATATGGTATTCAATTTTCTTATGATACTGTTTTTCCGCGTGAACGGCACCATCCGTCTGTCCGAATTCCGCAAAGATGGGGCCAAAGGCATGGCAGCAGGACTTCTGCTCTTTTTTCACGGCCTGTTTCACGGATGGGCCATTTCTCTCACACAGGCTGCGTATATGATTTCGGTCAAGCGGCTCAGCGTGGTCATCAGTGTTTTGTACGGACGTTTTCTGTTCAAAGAGGAAAACATGATTTTCCGTCTGAGCGGTGCGGTTCTCATGGTTGCCGGAACTGTTCTTATCATGCTGCCGGGAAAGTGAAAAATCCATTTGCACACCAGTCCCCTGATTAAAGGGCGGAGGATTGCCAAACTGAAAGTTTGGCAAAGTTTGCCGGGTTTCCAAACTTTCAGTTAGGGACTCCGGAGCGGTCATTTTGGCCTTAAAGACAGGTGGTTTGACTGTCCTGAACGGAAACGACTGCACATAATACTTGATTTCAGAAATAAACCTGCTATATTTCTCCGATACCTGAAACTCCTGCACAGACACAGGCACAGCAAAGCATGAAAAAAAACCTTCGGATTTGTTGCCTGCTCTGACAGCGGAGGGACTTTCATACAAAAATTTGATCTGACACACAGGGAGGATATTTTTTCATGGAAATCACCATCAGAAAAGCAGCACAGTTGAAACCCAAGCCTCAGGATGAAAGCAAACTTGGGTTTGGCAAAATTTTTACAGACCATATGTTCAATATGGACTACAGCGTGGAAAAAGGCTGGCACAATCCGCGTATTGAACCTTATGCACCCTTTACCATGGATCCGGCCACCATGGTTCTGCATTACGGTCAGGCCATTTTTGAGGGACTCAAGGCATACCGCACGCCCAAAGGCGAAATTCAGCTTTTCCGGCCTCAGGTTAATTTCCACAGAGCCAACACCTCCAACCGGCTTCTGTGCATTCCGCCCATTGACGAGCATTTTGCCCTGCACGCGCTCAAAGAGCTGCTTAAAGTGGAAAAAGACTGGATTCCGTCTGCGCCCGGCACATCTCTGTATATCCGGCCCACCATCATAGCCACAGATGTTTTTCTGGGTGTGCGCGCTGCCCATACCTACCGTTTTTATATCATTCTTTCACCGGTCGGCGCCTATTATGCCGAAGGATTCAGCCCGGTCAAAATATGGGTGACCAAACGCCATGTGCGTGCCGTGCGCGGGGGCATAGGAGAAGCCAAAACTCCGGGCAATTATGCAGCCAGTCTTTATGCTGCGGAAAGGGCGCATGAGCAGGGATACACCCAGGTGTTATGGCTCGACGGCGTGGAGCAGAAATATGTGGAAGAAGTCGGTTCCATGAACATCTTTTTTGTTATTGACGGTGAACTCATCACTCCGGTTCTCAACGGCAGCATTCTTCCGGGCGTAACCCGTGACTCGGTCATCGCGCTGGCCCGGCTTTGGAATATTCCCTGCACAGAACGCCGCATTTCCATACACGAAGTGATTGATGCCCAGAAATCCGGCAGAAAAGTGGAAATTTTCGGCAGCGGCACGGCAGCAGTCATTTCTCCGGTGGGAACCATCAAATACAATGAAGAAATTGTCACCATCGGCAGCAATGAGGTCGGCCCCATAACCATGAAATTCTATCAGGCACTGACCGATATTCAGTATGGACGGGCAGAAGATCCGCTGGGATGGATTGAAAAGGTCTGCTGATCAGGTAAATCAAAAAAAACCAGGTGGTTCAAGCCTGGTTTTTTCATATCTGTTTGTATTCAAAGGAGGAAAAAATGACAGATGGGCATTTGCAGGCTTTTGTTTCCAAAATGGAGAAAGAGGGGCTTCCTGCCATTGTGACAGAAACTTTTTCCCATTATTACAGAAAAATTCTCAGCGGTGAAAGCGGCATGATTTCTGACAGGGAGATATTCCCGGTTCGTCCTGAGGATATTGCGCATATGGAAGATCTGTCAGGGTATGCGGAAAAAGGGGAAAAATCTCTTTCCCATGCCGTGAGAATCATCCTCAACGGGGGTTTGGGAACCAGCATGGGACTGACCGGACCCAAATCCCTGCTGGAAGTGAGAAACAGCCTGTCTTTTCTGGATATTCTGCTGCGCCAGTCCTCCGGATACAATACAGAACTGGCTTTGATGAACAGTTTCAGCACCCATGAGGCCACCCTGTCTGCTTTGGAAAAAATCCGGCCCGCAAAAATGCCAGTCTGTTTTCTCCAGCACAAATTCCCCAAAATTCTGCGCAAAGATTTTTCTCCGGCTCTTTGGCCTGCTGATCCTTCTTTGGAATGGAACCCGCCCGGTCACGGGGATATTTATACTGCTCTGGAAACATCAGGACTTCTGGATCAGCTCCTGAAAAAGGGCATTGTCTATGCCTTTATTTCCAATTCCGACAATCTGGGCGCGGATATGTATACGTCTCTGCTGGGATATTTTGCGGAAAAGAATTTTCCTTTTATGATGGAAGTTGCGCAGAGAACTCCTGCTGATGTCAAAGGCGGACATCTGGCCCGGCATAAGGACGGGTATCTGCTGCTGCGGGAATCTGCCCAGTGTCCGGAAGAGGAACTGGACGCATTCCGGGATATTGACCGGTACCATTTTTTCAATACCAACAATCTGTGGGTAAACCTGAATTTTCTGAAAAACCTGATCCAAAAAGAAAAAACTGTCCGGCTGCCTATGATTCTCAATCCCAAAACCCTTGACCCCAGAGACAAAAAAAGTCCACCTGTGTTTCAGGTGGAAAGCGCAATGGGCGCGGCGATTTCCCTTTTTGCAGGCGCAGGCGCGGTCTGTGTTCCCCGCACCCGTTTTTTTCCGGTGAAAAAATGCAGTGATCTGCTGCTGGTGCGCTCGGATTATTTTCTTTTCACGGAAAAAGGAAATCTGATTCTGAATCCGGATCGTCGCGCCGACAGTCTGAAAATCACTCTGGATGAGAAGTATTACGGTAAAACAGATGATTTTGATCAGCGTTTTCCCGAAGGTGTGCCTTCTTTGACCGAATGCGAATCCCTTGTTATTGAAGGGGATGTGCGTTTTGAAGCAGATGTGAAACTCCGTGGCAGTGTCATCATCCGCAATTCTTCTGATCGACAGGCCATCATCCGCAAAGGCAGCACGGTGGAAGGGAATTTGAATCTTCCGCAGCAAGGATATTGAAAAAAAATTTCTGCTGAGTGCCGGAGTGCAAAAATTAAGCGGAGCGGTTTTTTGCATATTCAGGCTGAGCGCAGGACTGCAAAAACAGAATGGGAAAAAAACGTGACAATATATGATCTCAAACCCTTATTTCAGAATTTCCTTCGCCCTTTATGCGTTCTTATGGCAAAAAACAGCATACGTCCGAATCATATAACGCTTGCCGCTCTTATGCTTTCGTTTCTTGCCGGAATGACCGTACTGACTTTCGGCAGGATAAGGCAAACCCTGTTTCTGATTCCGCTTGTGCTGTTTGTACGCATGGCGTTAAATGCCATTGACGGGATGCTGGCCCGCGAGCATGATATGAAAACACCTTTGGGAGCCATTTTGAACGAGCTGGGCGATGTTGTTTCAGATACGGTGCTGTATCTGCCCTTTGCCATAATTCCGGGGTTTTCACCCTATCTGCTGACATTGACTGTGATTGCGGCAGTTATCAGCGAAATGAGCGGCGTGCTTGCAGTCATGATTGGAGCGGGAAGACGGTATGACGGCCCAATGGGCAAAAGTGACCGGGCTTTTGTATTCGGTGTTATTGCACTGCTTCTGGCAATGGGTGTTCCGGCCGGCTGCTGGCTTGATGTTGTTGTATTCATTGTACTGATACTGTCTGTGCTGACGGTTTTCAACCGCTCGCGTCAGGCACTGAAGGAGATTGGATCATGAAATGGCAGCCTCCCCCGCCAAATGTTCAATATGCCATAGGTATCATCATTGCTCTTCTGGTGATTGCAACGATCATTGTCTTTGTTCTCAGAAAACTGCATCCGGATCGCAGTTATCAGGAACTGGACAGCCGGATACGGACATGGTGGCTGATTACTGCCATGTTTGCAGGCGTTATTCTCCTGAGCAAAGGCATGGCACTGGCTTTTTTTGCGTTTATCTCCTATCTTGCCCTCAAGGAATATCTGTCTTTGATTCCGACCCGAAGAGCGGATCGCCGAATTCTGTTCTGGGCATATCTTACAATTCCTGTTCAATACCTGTGGGTTTATACGGAATGGTACGGCATGTTCATTATTTTTATTCCTGTCTATATGTTTTTATACCTTCCGATGCGAATGGTCTTAAAAGGGGAAACAGAGGGATTTCTGCGTGCAGCCGGAACCCTTCACTGGGGGATTATGACCACTGTTTTCAGCCTCAGTCACGCGTCTTTTCTGCTGGTTCTGCCGGAAAAGGGAAATCCCGCAGCAGGCGGAGCGGGGCTTATACTGTATCTTGTCTGTCTTACAGAACTCAATGATGTTGCCCAGTATATCTGGGGAAAAAGTTTTGGGCATCATAAAGTTGTTCCGGTTGTCAGTCCGAACAAGACTTGGGAAGGTTTGCTCGGTGGGGTGGCAACAACAACCCTGCTTGCATTTCTGACAGCACCGTATCTTACTCCTCTGAATCATAAACATGCGGTTATGGCAGGTATTATTATCGGACTTGGCGGATTTCTGGGAGACATTACCGTGTCTGCACTGAAACGGGATTTGAAAATCAAAGACAGCAGCAGTATGCTGCCGGGTCATGGCGGAATTCTGGATCGGGTTGACAGTCTGACCTGCACTGCCCCGCTTTTTCTCCACTTTGTACGCTATCTGTATTTTTAAGCCATGAATCATATTCTGCGATACATATTTTTTGTTCTTGTTGTCAGACCGGTTATTCTGATTATACTGGGCATAAATGTCAGATATCAGGACAGACTTTTGGACCGGATGCCCTGCATTGTTGCTCCCAATCACAACAGCCATTTGGACACCATGGTGCTGATGACTTTGTTTCCTTTGCAGTTTCTGAAAAAGATCCGGCCTGTTGCTGCCAGTGACTATTTTCTTAAAAATAAATATCTTGCATGGTTTGCCCTGAAAATCATCGGGATTGTTCCGATAAAACGCAGCGGTTCTGACAAAGGGGAAGATATTCTGGCGCCATGCTCGGATGCGCTCAGACAGGGCGATATTCTGATATTTTTTCCCGAAGGAACACGCGGAGAGCCGGAACGCCTGGCATCTTTTAAATCAGGAATTGCACGCCTTGCTGAAAAACATCCTGATATTCCTGTGATTCCTGTATTCATGCACGGACTGGGAAAAGCCCTGCCCAAAGGCGAATGGCTGCCGGTTCCCTTTTTCTGTGATGCTGTTGTGGGTGAAGCGGTTTACTGGCCCGGAACCCGTTCTGAATTTATGCAGAATCTTAATGCAGCAATGAAATCGCTTGCATCAGAAATATCTGCTGCTCCCTGGGAATGAAATTTGCGTATCAAATAATGTCAGATATACTATTATACTGATCCAATTTTGGTTTTCTTTGGCACGGAAATTGCGTATGCACCAAAACAGTTTTTTTCAGCCCGTCTGCTGGGTTTTTCAGGCCAAAAACGGATGATTTTTCACTTTCAGCCCGTCAGGCAAAAATCATGCCGGATAAAACCAAAATTGGATCAGTATACTCATAAGATTTGATGGTACAGCCACGAATTGCACGAATGACACGAATTAATGAATTATGGTTTGTTCATTCGTGCAGGTTCGTGTTATTCGTGGCTGTTATACATTTTTATAAACTCTGCTGAGGCAGTCCTTTAGAATGTGGTATTTTACAACAGAAATGTTTCAAGTAATGGTATATGAAAAATAACAGTGCATGGCAAAAATATTTTTTTCAGATGAAGTGTTTTCAGTTTGTAATCTTATTGTTTTAACTGTAAATATTGAATGAATTTAACAGAAGTGTATCTGCAATATGTTATATGAAATACGCAATGTCAGGCAGATTGAGGGAGAACCCTTCCGCCGCTGGTTTATGGATGAATATTTTGATCTGATTGTCTGGATTGACGACAGGGATGAAATATCCGGTTTTCAACTGTGCTATGACAGACTTAAAAATCAGCACGCGCTGACATGGCAGATAAAATCCGGTTATCAGCATAGCCGTGTGGATGACGGAGAAGGCAGGCCCGGCAAATACAAGGCCACACCGATTCTGATCAGTGACGGCTTTTTTTCCAAAGAGGAAATTGCAGCCCGGTTTCAGCGTGTCAGCCAGAATCTGGAAAAATGGGTTGCGGATCTGGTATATGAAAAAATCATGGAGTATTGTCAGTGAACAGTTACCAGTTATCAGTAAACAGTTATCAGTGAACAGTAAACAGTAAACAGTTACCAGTGAACAGTAAACAGTTACCAGTGAACAGTTACCAGTGAACAGTGTTCACTGTTCAGGAAAATAATATGAAATCTGAAAAAGAATTACACATATACCATTAACTGAAACATTTCGGTTGTAAAATACCGCATTCGAAAGGCTGCCTCAGCAGAGCTTATAAAAATGTTTACAGTTTAAACAGCCACGAATAACACGAATCTGCACGAATGCACAAACCATAAGTAGGCAACCATAAATTTTCATGTATAAAAAGCAGCATAAACTTCCGGTTTGTGCCTGCTGAATAAACACCGTCCTGAAAACTTTATACCCGAAAATTTATGTCACCTTACTTAATTTATACAATTCGTGTCATTCGTGCAATTCGTAGCTGTAACATCAAATTTTATGAGTAATGGTATAACTGATAACTGTTCATTGATAACTGATAACTGATAACTGATAACTGTGTTATGTAACATACCTACTGAGAAAAATTATTAAATGCTGAATATATTGGGAATAACGGTTTAAGCCTCCGGCAGGACATGGTCAGTCCGCTCCGGGATTGCAGGCATGAAAGCGCGGCAGGCAGAGCATAATACCGGGGGCTGACCGGTTTTCTCAAAGGGTATGTTACATAACATGATAACTGATAACTGTTCACTGACAACTGAAAAGAGGCATTATACATATTATGAAAGCATTGCTTGTACTTGAAGACGGAAGAGTCTTTCCCTGCAAATCTTTCACCGGCCCCGGCGAAGCCTGGGGCGAGGTGGTGTTCAACACCGGCATGACCGGTTATCAGGAAGTGCTTACGGATCCTTCCTACCGGGGACAGATGGTGACTATGACCTATCCTTTGATCGGAAATTACGGTATCAATCCTGAAGATGTGGAATCAGACCGGGTGCAGGTTGCGGCCTTCATTATCCGGGAATATCAGGCGTTTCCCAGCAATTACCGATCTGTGTCCACTCTTGCCGATTATCTGAAAAAATATGGTGTGATGGGCATTGAGGAACTGGACACCCGTGCGCTGACCCGGCATCTGAGAAATGGCGGCGCAATGCGGGGGATTATGTCCACACAGGATTCTGATCCCGCGTCACTGCTCAGACGGGTTCGGGAAACGCCGATTATGGCAGGTCAGGATTTGGTGCAGTCCGTGACAACAGACAGAGCCTATTGGTGGGAAAATGACAAACCTGTGTATTTTGAAGCAGGAAAGGAATTGAATCAGAAGATTTGGAAGCACCGGGGAGAGAAATTTTCGGTGCTGGCCCTTGATTTTGGCATCAAATACAATATCCTGCGCTGTCTTACTTCCGCAGGCTGCGAGATCATTGTCGTACCGGCCCGAACCTCAGCAGATACAGTAAAGGCAATGGAACCTGACGGCATTTTTCTGTCCAATGGCCCCGGAGATCCGGAACCTGTGACCTATGCCATTGAAACCATTCGGAGCCTGCTGGATTACCGTCCCATGTTCGGCATCTGTCTGGGGCAGCAACTTCTGGGACTTGCATTGGGCGGAAAGACCTTTAAACTGAAATTCGGACACCGGGGCGTAAATCAGCCTGTGAAAAACATGATGAGCGGACGGATTGAAATCACTTCGCAGAATCACGGTTTTTCAGTGGATACAGACAGCCTGAATATGAATGAGATTGAAGTGACCCATATGAATCTCAATGATAAAACTCTGGAAGGTTTCCAGCATAAAAAGTATCCCCTGTATTCTGTGCAGTATCATCCCGAAGCCTCGCCCGGCCCACATGATGCGCGTTATCTGTTTGACAATTTTGCCAGTATGATGCGGGAAAGACGGCAGAGTGCAGCAGCATAGAGCTTTGTCAATTTTGATTCTATACTGATACTTAAAATATTTTGCTCATTCTGCCGGGCGGATTTTTAAGGAGGTTTCGGGTTCCGTGCTGCAAAGAAAGATCAGTGATTTTTTCAGACAACAACGGAACAACAGGAGGGCTATGGGCATGAAGCAGGACAGCCCGTGGAAAGAGGCTCTGGAAAGATATTTCCGTCCGTTCATGGAACTGTTTTTTCCGGAAATTCATGATGACATTGACTGGAAAAAGGGTTACATATTTCTGGACAAGGAACTGGAGAAGATTGTCAGGGACTCCAAAGCCGGCACACGGCGGGTCTACAAACTGGTGAGAGTCCGGCTCAGAAACGGGAAGCAGACCCTGCTTCTGATTCACATTGAAATTCAGGGTTACGGAGATGCCGGTTTCGGGACAAGGATGTACATTTACAATTACCGTCTGTTTGACCGGTATCAGATGCCGGTGGTGAGTCTGGCTGTTCTGACAGACACTGATCCGGATTTCAAACCCGCGGAATATGCTTCAGAGCGGTACGGATGCAGACTGAGATTTGAGTTTCCCGTGATAAAACTTTCGGACTGGCGGGAAAAATGGGACAGTCTGGAAAAAAATCCCAACCCCTTTGCGGTGGTGGTCATGGCCCATCTCAGGGCGCAGGAATTCGGCAGGGGAAAGGATGAGGAACGCAAAAAGTGGAAATTTTATCTTATCAGAATTCTTTACGGCCGAGGGTATAAAAAAGAAGATATTCTTGAATTATGCCGGTTCATTGACTGGCTGATGGTTCTGCCGGAGGCAATGGAAAAGGAACTGACTGACGAACTGACAAAGGAAGAGGAGGAGAGAAAAATGCCTTATGTGACCAGTTGGGAACGTATCGGAAGGAAAGAGGGAAAGATCGAAGGAAAGATCGAAGGAAGGATCGAAGGAAAGATCGAAGCCAGCCAGTTGATGCTGATTGATGCAGTGAGAGCGCGTTTCGGCAGGGTTCCCAGAGATGTTTCCCGCACGGTAAAGCAGATAGCTGAATTCAGCGTGCTGAAATCCCTTCTCATGCAGGCTGTGAAATGTCAGAATTTGGAGTCTTTCCGTGATATACTGCATCAGAAAGGGCTTCATGCCGCGTGAATCCGGGGACTGTCATGCCTCCGGGAACAAAAATATAATTGTCCAAATCAATTATCAACAGTTCGGTAATTTTTTCTGATTTCCGGGCTGTAAAAATGTAAATTTCTGAAATCATTAAATGCCAATGTTCAGACATGGATTTATAACCTTCTGAAATTATTAAAACCGAAAATTTTTACCGAACTGTTGATTATGGCAATCCTATTTCATTTGCGGAATTCATCAGGAATTTTTGAAAGTTTTCAACCTTTGCAGATCAGTTTATTCCGCAGCTCACTTAGGAACGCTGTATGACCACGTTAAATTTTGGATAATCAGCAGCAGGTCGGATTATGCTGCCGCTAATCCGACCTGCTTTGACTATTTTAAATTATTGCCAGTGATATAAGAGTAATGATGAACGGCATTCAGTATTATCCCGATTCTCTGAAAACAACAGTTTCGATCTTGATGAATCATATTTAAGTAGGCAAACAAAAATTTTCGTGTATTCAAAAAATCGGATTTTTCCGAAAAATCCGGTTTTTATGAAAATTTTATGCCCGAAAATTTATGGAATCTTACTTATCATTACTTGTATATCAGTGCCAAAGTCTGATCTGCTCATCAGATAACTTTTTCTTACAAAAATAAAAGTCCCTGCAATCATAATATACGGCAAAATTTATGCAACTGCTCATTCCTTTCATTTCTCATATCTTCCGCTTTTCAATTCAGATTTTTTTCCTGAAAATCTGCATTGTTCTTATGTTCTGCATTTTTTTCCCCCAGCATATCCATGCACAGCCGGAAATTCCGGATACCATACGTGTCGGAGCCTATGAAAATCCGCCCAAAGTTTTCACCGATGCACAGGGACGCGTGTCCGGCATTTTTCCGGATCTGCTGCGTGTGATTGCAGCGCAGGAGAAATGGAATATTGCTTATGTGCATGGTTCCTGGGAAGAATGCCTGCAACGGCTTGAAATCGGTGACATTGATATAATGCCGGATGTGGCCTATTCCGAAGAACGCAGCCGCAAATATGATTTTTCTCAGGAAAGCATTTTCATCAACTGGGGATCAGTTTACACCCGCAGGGGATTTGGCCTTGAATCGCTGCTGGATCTCAAAGATGCACGGGTGGCTGTGATGAAGGGAAGCATTCACACAGACGGAAAAGAGGGAATCAAAAGCCTTTTGCAGAAATTCAGCATTTCCTGCCAGTATGCCGAAGTAGCTGATTATACGGATGTATTCCGGCTTCTGGATGCAGGCGGCGCGGACGCGGGCGTGGTCAACCGCATGTTCGGTGAACTGTATGAAAAACAGTACCGGGTTTCAGCCTCATCTGTGATCTTCAATCCCATCCATCTCCGGTTTGTTTTTCCCAAAGCCAGTCCTTTGGGCAAATATCTGGGGGAAAAAATTGATTTGGCTGTCCGGGAAATGAAAGAGAAATCTGATTCTGTGTATTACAGCATTCTGGATCGCTATCTGTCCCAGTCTCCATCGATTTGGACATCCGGGGCAAAACAGGGACTGCGGCCCCAGATCAGTGAAGAGGAAAAAGCATGGATACGGGCGCATCCGGTTATCCGTATGGGAGTTGATCCTGAATTTCCGCCGTTTGAATTTATTTCCGGAACCGGCGAATACCGGGGCATGGCAGCAGAATATGTGAAACTTATCGGAGAGCGGCTGGGACTGAAATTTGAACATATAAGCGGACTTGCATGGAAAGATGTGATGGGAAAAGCCGCAAAACAGGAAGTTGATGTTCTGCCATGTGTGGGCATTACTGCGGAAAGAAAAAAATATTTCACTTATACCCGGCCATATCTCAGCTTTCCCCGTGTGATTGCCACGCGCACAGAATCTGCGGTGAAATCCCTTGAAGACCTCAGTACTGCAAAAGTGGCCGTGCAGGTCAACAGTTCCCATGAGGGATTTGTCAGGGAACATACACAGATACAGCCCATTCTCTGTGATACCTTTCAGCAGGCTTTGCTTATGCTCTCACGCGGGGAAATCGATGCGGTCATCGGCAATCTGGCTGTGGTCACCCATATGATCCGGGAACTGAGCCTGAGCAATCTGAAAATTGCCGCACATACGGATCAGATGCCCAATCCCCTTGCCTTTGCCGTTCGCAAAGACTGGCCTGTGCTTGCTGATTTGATTAACCGGGCATTGGATTCCATTTCCGAGGAGGAAAGAATCAGGATTTTCAGAAAATGGACTCCTCTGAATTATGATCAGCCAGTGAAAGAAGATTCCTCACAGGCCATTTCCCTGACCGAGGAGGAATCCTACTGGATACGCTCCCATCCTGTTATCCGGGTGGCCTCTGATCCCAACTGGGCTCCGGTGGAATTTCTGGATGCCAAAGGACAGTATCAGGGGATCGCAATAGAATATCTTAAAATTATAGGAAATATGACAGGACTTCAGTTTGAAACCCTACAGAATATGGAATGGAAGGATCTGCCCCAGAAAGCTGCCCAAAGGCAGATGGACATGTTTTCCTGCCTGTCCCAGACGCCGGAAAGAAACAGGCATCTGCTTTTCACCCGTCCCTGGCTTTCGGTTCCTGTTGTGATTTTCACCCGCAATGAGGTCACCTATGTGGGAAAACTGAGCGAACTCAGAGGCAGAAAAGTGGCAGTGGTGCAGGACAATGCTGCTGCGGAATGGCTGGCGCGCGACTGCCCGGACATAGAACTGATTCAAACAGAAAACACGCCGGATGCGCTGGAAAAACTGGAGTCAGGACAGGTTTTTGCCTTTGTCGGGGATATTCTGTCCACCGGATATTATCTGGGAAAACTGAAGCATCCTGCCATCAAGGTGGCCGGGGATACGCCCTATGTGTATGCACAGTCTCTGGCTGTGCGCAATGACTGGCCCATACTGGCACAGATTCTGCAAAAGGCTTTGGACGCAATACCGGAAACAGAACGCAATGCTGTTTATCAGCAGTGGATCTCCGTGAAATACGAGCGGGGCGTGAATTATTCCCTGATTTGGAAGGTGCTGACACCGGCTTTTGTGCTGATTCTTCTTTTTCTGTACTGGAACCGCAGACTTTCCGCAGAAATCACACAGCGCAGTCAGGCACAGAAAGAACTCGGTCAGGCAAGGGATGCGGCAGAATTCGCAAACCGTTCCAAAAGCGTGTTTCTGGCAAATATGAGTCATGAAATCCGCACTCCCATGAATGCAATTTTGGGTTATACCCAGATTATGGCGCAGGATGGCACATTGACAGCAGAGCAGCAGAAATATCTGCACATCATTGGCCGCAGCGGAGAACATCTGCTTTCCATTATCAATGACATTCTGGAAATGTCCAAAATTGAGGCAGGAAAGACTGAACTGAATCCGGTTTCCTTTGATCTGCACGGCCTGATCCATGATTTGGAAATGATGTTTCAGATTCGCACCTCTGCCAAAGGACTGGGATTGGAAGTTTCTGTATCTCCTGATCTGCCCCCTTATGTTTTTGCGGATGAGGGAAAAATCCGGCAGGTGCTGATCAATCTCATGGGCAATGCAGTGAAATTCACCAAAGAGGGCGGCATTGTTCTGCGGGTTGCCAAAAAGCCGGAAATTCCCGAAACAGATACCTGCACAGTCTGTTTTGAAGTGGAGGATTCCGGAACCGGCATTTCAGCGGAAAATCTGGACAGAATTTTTCAGCCATTTGAGCAGAAAATGGATGACCGGAATATTGAGGGAACCGGGCTTGGACTTGCCATTTCCCGTGAATATGCCCGTCTGATGAAAGGCGATATTCAGGTACGCAGTGAACCGGACAAAGGCAGTTGTTTTACCTTCATCATACCTTTGACAGAAAGTGCGGATCAGCCTGCAAAACATCTTCCGGATCAGCGGGTTTTGGCTCTGCGCAGCGATCAGTCTGTTTTCCGCATTCTGGTTGTGGATGACAAGGAATCCAACCGGGATATTCTGACCCGGATGCTGGAACGTGTGGGTTTTGCCGTAAAAACAGCAGATAATGGAGCAGAAGCCATTGAATTTTTTGAAAACTGGCATCCCCATGCACTGCTGCTGGATATCCGTATGCCGGTGATGAATGGTGTGGAAGTCACCAGACGGATCAAAGCCATGCCTGAAGGAAAAAACACGGTCATCATCGCAGTCAGTGCCAGTGCGCTGGAGGAGGAAAGAAAATCGGTTATGGCGCACGGAGCAGATGCCTTTATCCGCAAGCCTTTCAAAGAAAAAGAAATTTTTGGGGAACTTCATATCCGGCTGGGTGCTGAGTATCTGTATGAGAGTGAAAATATCCCTGCGTCTGCTCATGAACCTGAAGACAGGCAAAAACAGGGACAGTCCGCAACTGCTGAGGATCAGTCGGCATCCCGGCCTCATCTGCCGGAAGAACTGATTCGGGAAATACAGCAGGCAGCAGAAGGGGGATATATGGATCAGTTGCAGGAACTCATTGATCAAATCGCAAAATATGATATACTTTTGGCAGAAAAACTGCGCACTCTGGCCGATGCTTATGAATATGAAAAGATAGTGGGGGCGATTGAGGAGCTTAGGTGATTTCCTGAAAAGAATATCTCTCAGATTTGACAACTTTCCGAAAGTTGTCAAATCTTTCAGCCTGTAGGGTGGGCAAAATCGCTGTCGGAGATTCTCTGCTGCCCTGTACTATAAGCGATTTTGCCCACCCTACTGACTTAGGTGATTTCCTGAAAAGAATATCTCTCAGATTTGACAACTTTCCGAAAGCCTGTAGGGTGGGCAAAATCGCTGCCGGAGATTCTCTGCTGCCCTGTACTATAAGCGATTTTGCCCACCCTACTGACTGACTGATGGCAGTGTTTGAGGAATGAAGAGGTGATTTATGGAAAATTTGGCAAAAAAAACAAAATTTTATTTAGCTCAAAATCTGTTCACTGCACTGCAGATGAAATCTGCGGAAACATCACGATCTGTATCAGCCCTGATTAATGACGCTGTCCGTATTTTGCTTGCGGAAGAATCTGAAGATTTTGCAGCATTTGAGGAACGAGCTGATGAACCTTTGATTCCTTTTGAAGATGTACTGAAAGAACTCAGATATTCAGAAGAATCAGCGGATTATATACCATATACTCAGAAGATTTGATGGTACAGCCACGAATTGCACGAATGACACAAATTACATGAATTATGGTTTGTGCATTCGTGCAGATTCGTGTTATTCGTGGCTG
>CAZHPS010000021.1:8375-28651 GCA_964534335.1 uncultured Desulfobacterales bacterium | reverse complement strand
GCGGTTAAAATCCGCCCGGCAGAATTACCAAAATGTTTTAAGTATCGGTATAAACACCGGAAGCAAAAAAAATCAGTGTTTATGCCGCAGTTCCGAAAGCCTTTATTTTTTCCTTTTTCATCTGCACATCAGTGACTCAGATGCCTGATCACTGAATCGGTCAGGGAGTGGTCATCCTGCTGAAATACGGGAATCAGCTCCGCTGCCACATCCTTGAGGGATTTGATTTTTTTGGCTCTCATGACGCCCTGAATCTTCTCAACCCCTTCCTCAATGAGCTTCAGCCCTTCCACAATCCGGATAATATCTTCTCTTTCCATAACAAAATCTCCTTTCTGATTGCCGTTTTTTGCGGCAGTTCCCTCTGTCTCCCATCCGTGTGCACTATGTTACCGCAAATGATATGAAAATGTCAAAACAATTCCGCCCATACCTTTAAGCAGGCAAACGAAATTTTTCGTGTATTCAAAAAATCCTGTTTTTCCGAAAGTTTTATACCAGAAAATTTATGTTGACCAACTTAGGCTATTTACGGAAAATAATATACCTCCAATGTATCAAAAACTTCCAGTTTTTGCCCTGTGCCTGTGAGCTGAACCGGTATATTTATTTTCAGAAATCACCTTAAATGGCTGTGAACCGGAAACTGCATTTTTCCGGTCCGGGGAATTCAGGAAATCTTTATCTGCAGAGTGGCAGGGACTGCTGCCGGAGCATCTTTTCTTTGCGGAAATCTGCTCTGTCCTTTGAGATTATATCCGGATGTCTTCTGTCTTTAAGCGTTTTTTTTTCACAGGCAGGTTCAGGTTCAGTTTTTCGCTGATGCGTTTCAGCGTTGCCCTGCTGATTTTTTTGCCTGTCTCCTCCTCAAGCCGGGCAAGGATATGCCTGACAGTTTGCGGAGCTTCACCTATAATTTTTTTCAAGGCTTCCATATCCGAACTGGTGATTCCCGGAGGTCTGCCGCATTTCGGACGGTCTGCCAGTCCGTCCCTGCCGGAATTTTCCCAGGAACTGATGCAGGAGGATACGGTATCACGGTTCAGATCAAAAATTTCTGAAATATCATCTATGCAGAAGCCTTTAAAACTCAGGAGAATAATATGCGCTCTTGTGCGCACACGGAAGTTGGAATCTTTTTTTACCACATTTTCCAGAAATATGACATCATCATCGGACAGAGGGGATACATATTTTTCCGGTGGTTTCATCGGGAAATCCTTTCCTGTTTCACAGTTTCAGAATAAAAAATATAAATGCTGACAGGGGCATCTATAGAAGTTTTGTGAGTGTTTGTAAAGCGGAAAATGCAGAATACCGTTCTAGTGAAAAACATAAGTAAGGTTCCATAAATTTTCTGGCATAAAATTTTCAGAAAAACCGGATTTTTCCGGAAAAATCCGGTTTTTTGAATATACGAAAACTTTTGTTTGCCTACTTATGTGCTGCGGATATATTCTCCAGAAGCAGACCCGGGCGGATTGACCACCCGGGGCTGAAATGCACCCGGAAAAACAAATCTGAAAATGCGCATGCCCGGGTTTTCACTGCTTTGCCTGAACCCCGGATTTTTCCCTGCGTTTTCCCATTCTGGTTCCAAAAATGAAATAGGCCAGGCATCCGGCAAATGGAATCAGGGCCACGGCAATTCCCCACCCTATTTTAATCTGCTGGGAAGGGAACTGCCGCAGGGCAATATCCACAATGGCCCACCAGGTCATGATCAGAAACACAAGACCGGCTCCCACAACAACAATGACTGTTTCCATGTTCATCTCCTCAGCATCTCAATGATTTTCAGCACAGTTTCAACATAATATCTGCTGCGGTTGTAATTGTATACCACTTTGTATGCCTGTTCACGGCTGATGTCAGCATGCCATCCGTAGTGACGGAGATAACCGGCTATGCTCATGATGGCATCAGCATGGGTGAACAGATCAATCCGGCCATCTCCGTTTCCGTCTTTTGCATACAGGGAAATATTGCTGGGCATGAACTGGCAGTATCCCATTGCACCGGCAAAAGATCCGATAATTTCCAAAGGATTCAGCCCTTCTTTTGCTGTATAGCGGAGAAAAGCTTTGAGTTCCTGATAGGCCCATCCTGATTTTTTCCGGGCTTTTTCCGCATACTCTTCGACTGAAAGACGGCTTTCCGCAGACACAGTCTGCCACAGAATGCTGCGAACCTTAGGGTCAGACAGGGCAGCCATTGTGGAAAGGGTATTGAATACAGAGCGGTTTCCCACATAGGTTCCCAGCCGGGTTTCCACCAGCAGAATCGCGGCAATGGCATACCTGCTTACCCCGAATTCCTGTTCAGCCCGGAGCATGGCGTTTTTATGCGTTTCCAGATAGATTTTTGCATTCTGAATCGGTTCATCGGCCAGAAACTGATCATAATTCAGTTTGCCTTCCCGGTAAACAAAATAGGTGGATACGCCTTTGGTGTCAAAATATACCGATGGGCTGCTGTACAGTGCCTGAATTTGCGCGGCATTGAATCCGTCTGCAATCAACTGCTTCTGCAGGTGCGCAAAATAGTGGTCCTTGGTGCTGACAGATTCTGATGCAAATCCCAAAGTGCAAAGGCCGGCAATAAATGCCGTACACAGTGCGATCAGAAAAAAATGTTTTACAGTCTGCATGTTAATTCCTTTATAAGCCGGATAGCTGTATCCGGATTTTGTGTTTCAGGTTTGATTTGCAGGGTTCAGGTTTGCAGGTGAAACGATTCGGGATCAATTCCCAATGCTCTGAGTTTTTCAAGTATCATCCGGTTTTTCTCTCTTTCGATCTCTGCGGACTTCTCAGCTTCTTCAGCGCGGATTTTTTCAGATTCAGCAGATTTCTGCGCTTCCTCAGCACGGATTCTTTCACATTCAGCAGCTTTGTGTGCCTCATCTGCGCGGATTTTTTCTGCCTCCGCAGCTTTCTGCGCCTCATCGGCGCGGATTCTTTCACATTCAGCAGCTTTGTGTGCCTCATCTGCGCGGATTTTTTCTGCTTCCGCAGCTTTCTGCGCCATCTCAGCACGTTTCTTTTCAGCGTCAGCTTTTTCGCGGATTTCAGAGAGATGCACCTTGAGTTCACTCAGATCACAGAGTATTTCTCCGCTGTGCCTGTCTCTGAAAAACAGTCTCTGTCCATCGGCCCTGACCATGAGATCCATTTCCGGGACAGTGAGCCATCCCTCACTGTCAGGCCGGATGCGGCAGAGTTTGCCTGAGATTTGTCTCCACAGATGCAGTTCAATCTGCGGTCTGAGTTTTGCACTGGCCGTGACCGCATCAATGACCAGATAGGATGAAATGCCCAGACTGCTGTAAAAAAAGACCTTTTCCTTGAGATCCCTGATCCTGCTTTTGGGGGATGTGACCTCCACCACAGCCAGAGGAGGGGATTCCTCATCCAGATCATATGCCGAAGGCGGGGGAAAGCGGAAAGGCATCAGCATCAGATCCGGTGAAATCCGCTGCTTTGTTCCCCGTGCATCCCTGTAAAGCAGAAAGGTGTCCATCAGCAGCATTCTGTTCCGGGAAGCAAGAAAAGATCGTAAAATTTCAGCTATATACAGCAGCAGATAACCGTGCAGTCCTCCGGCCGGCATAAGTTCCTCCTCTGTCTGGTAGGCATAGGGACAGGTGTCCCAGTCATATAAAATATCAGCGGGAATCCAGCCCGGACGATCTTCCTGAATACCCAAACCAGGCATTTCCGGTTTCTTCAGTGCAAGTCCCATATTTCCCTCCTGCTTTGTCTGCGGATTACAGGTTAAGTGATTGAGGATCAATTCCCAATGATCTGAGTTTTTCAAGTATCATCCGGTTTTTCTCTTTTTCGATCTCAGCGGCCTTCTCTGCTTCATCTGCACGTATTTTTTCAGATTCTGCGCGCATCTTTTCAGATTCTGCACGCATCTTTTCAGATTCTGCGCGCATTTTTTCAGATTCCGCTGTTTCCTCTGCTTTTGCAAGGCGATCCTTCAGTTCTCCGGTATCGCACAGTATTTCCCCGGTTTCCCTGTCTCTGAAAAACAGACGCTGCCCCTCTGCTTTTACCGTGAGATTCATCTCCGGAACCGTCAGCCAGCCCTCATTGTCAGGTTTCATGCGGCAGAGTTTGCCTGAAATCTGTCTCCACATGTGCAGTTCAATGTTTTCCCTGAGCCGTGCCCCGGATGTGACCGCATCAATGACCAGATAGGATGAAATGCCCAGACTGCTGTAAAAAAAGACCTTTTCCTTGAGATCCCTGATCCTGCTTTTGGGGGATGTGACCTCCACCACAGCCAGAGGAGGGGATTCCTCATCCAGATCATATGCCGAAGGCGGGGGAAAGCGGAAAGGCATCAGCATCAGATCCGGTGAAATCCGCTGCTTTGTTCCCCGTGCATCCCTGTAAAGCAGAAAGGTGTCCATCAGCAGCATTCTGTTCCGGGAAGCAAGAAAAGATCGTAAAATTTCAGCTATATACAGCAGCAGATAACCGTGCAGTCCTCCGGCCGGCATAAGTTCCTCCTCTGTCTGGTAGGCATAGGGACAGGTGTCCCAGTCATATAAAATATCAGCGGGAATCCAGCCGGGCCGATCCTGCGGAATTCGCAGTGACGGAGATTCCGGCATTTTCAGTGCAAGGCCCATTATATCTCTCCTGTTTCGGTTGGTTTACAGGCTGCGGATTTCATGTTTCATGTTTCAGATTTCCATGCTATAAACAGAGACAAATAAAAACATATTTTACGGTATTGTGCAACCATGAAAAAAAATTACAAGACAGTTTTTGTCTGCCAGTCCTGCGGTGCGACCAGTCCCAAGTGGATGGGAAAATGCCCGGACTGCGGCGGATGGGACACCTTTGCAGAAGAAACCCAGCGCAAAGAAGCCTCACACGGGCCTTTGAAGGGAACGCCTGCTGTGCAGGCAAAACCGGTTCCCATTGATGCTGCTGATCTGGAAGATGAGATTCGGACAGATACAGGCATAAAGGAATTTGACCGGGTTCTGGGCGGAGGACTGGTTGCCGGATCTTTGGTGCTCATCGGCGGAGATCCGGGAATCGGCAAATCCACCCTGATGCTGCAGGCTTTGCACCAGCTTTCGGTGCAGGGGCATAAAGTGCTGTATGTGTCCGGAGAGGAATCGGTTCGCCAGCTCCGGCTGCGCAGCAGAAGGCTGGGAACGCTGTCTTCCAATCTTCTGGTGGTTTCGGAGATTGACATGGAATCGGTCATGCAGATCATCAGCGAAGTAAAACCGGCTGTAGCGGTCATTGACTCCATTCAGACCATGTTCAACAGCGATCTTTCTTCCGCGCCCGGCAGCGTGACCCAGGTGCGGGAATCTGCCATGCGCCTGATGATTATGGCAAAAAAATCCGGCATCCCGATTTTCATTGTGGGACATGTGACCAAAGAGGGGGCCATCGCGGGGCCGAGGCTGCTGGAGCATATGGTGGATACAGTGCTGTATTTTGAGGGAGATCGAAGCCATGTATTCCGCATTCTCCGCGCTGTGAAAAACCGTTTTGGTTCCACCAATGAAATCGGTGTGTTTGAGATGAAGGAAAAGGGATTGGATGAAGTGCCGAATCCCTCCTCTGTATTTCTTTCAGAACGCCCAGGCAGCGCGCCCGGCTCTGTGGTCACGGCCTGCATGGAGGGAACCCGTCCCATTCTCATTGAACTGCAGGCTTTGGTCAGCCGCAGCAGTCTGGGAACCCCCCGCAGAACTGTTCTGGGACTGGACAGCAACCGCGTTGCCCTGCTGGTTGCTGTGATGGAGAAAAAACTGGGCATGCACCTTATGGGACATGATATTTTTATGAATGTGGCCGGAGGCGTAAAGGTATATGAACCTGCTGTGGATATGGCAATTGTGGCGGCAGTGGCCTCCAGTTTTCTGGATCGGCCTGTTCCGGACGGCAATATCGTTCTTGGGGAAGTGGGACTGACCGGTGAAGTCCGCGCGGTCAGCCATGTGGAAATCCGTGTGACCGAAACCCGGAAAATGGGATTCACCAAATGTATCATACCGGAAAGCAACCTGAAACGCATGAAAGCAGTAAAAGGGATTGAGGTGACAGGAGCGGCAACCGTTGTACAGGCCATAGAAACCCTGTTCTGAAAAAGGATAAGCAGGCAAACAAAAATTTTTGTGTATTCTCCCCGGAATGCAAAATGTGTGTTTATTTCCCACAGAGAGCACAGAGGTCAGCACAGAGTACACAGAGATTTTTTCATTTAAACACAATTCGTTGATCTCTGTGTCCTCTGTGGTTTTTTCCTCTCTGTGTTCTCTGTGGGAAACTCCCCGGAGTGCAAACGGAAAGTTTGGCATACCGGCGGCTGTAATTTTTATGATTCAGATGATTGCCATGAGAAAAAAATCATGGTAATCATCTGAATCACATGAATCACAGTTCAGACAATTTAAAAATCCTGAAAATTTTTAGAAACTGTTTTAAAAATATACCGCCCTGATTTTTACGGGAACAAATCCCGTATCAAAAGAGATAATGTTCGTTTGAATACGGCAAAATCAGGTTTTGGCATTTGGCAAAACATCCAAATTTTCTGCCCCCGGATATTTTTAAAACAGTTTCTTAGATGCTCCGGTTTTTATGTTGATTTCAATTTTTTTGATCCTTAAAATTATCCATTGACAACTGGTGGCTGAACACTGATAAACAATCTTCATAGGAATAAAACTATGGCAAAATTTGAAAAAGAACTTGATAAATTCAAGGAAATTTTGGTAAAAGGTGACAATTTCGGGGATATTTACAACTATTTCATGGATAATTTCGGTGAAAACAGCGATTTTCTCCAATACGGAAAAGTCAAAAAAAATTCCATGCTCAAACAGATTATGGAAGGGGTGGCAGAGCGGCTCTTCAGGGGGGAAGTGGAGATAATGCACCTGCTGCTTTACAAAATCCCCAAAACCTCTTTTTTTCACGGCCCATGCTTTATCAACGGCAAAATGGCATCCGTGTTTTATTTTGAGGACATCCGGGTGGGAATGCTTATTGTCGCACAGTTTGGAGAGGAAACCAAATTTATCCGTTTTTCCGGTATGGAAGTGCCAAAAGACAGGGAACACACAGGGGATACTTTTGTTTCGCCGTATCGCAGCACGGCTGTTCACTGATTAAAGTCCGGAGAAATTCCTCTCCCGGCGGATTCCAGACTGAAAGTTTGGGACCCTGAAATGAGTTAAAAAAAGTGTCAGACTTCAGTTCTGCACTCCTTAATCTTAACCGTATCTGAAATACAGCATAAAAACAATGTCTTTACTTGAAATCAGAAATCTGACACAGAACTTCGGTGGGCTGTGTGCACTGTCGGATTTCTCCGAAACCTTTGAAGGCCGTGAACTCACAGGACTCATCGGCCCAAACGGCGCGGGAAAAACCACAGTCTTTAACCTGACCAGCGGTTTTTATCAGCCCACACGGGGAGAAATCCGCTTCAGTGGCAAAAACACAGCAGGACTCAAACCCCATCAGGTTACATCTTTGGGGATTGCACGGACTTTTCAGAATATCCGGCTCTGGAACGATATGACCGTACTGGACAATATCCGCATATCCCAGCATTACCAGATGGGTTATTCCCTGTGGGACTGCCTGATCCGCTCTAAAAAATACATGGCTGGCGAGGAACGGATACGGAAAACCGCCATGGAAATGCTGGAAGCCCTTGATCTGCTGCAGTACAAAGAGGATATTCCGCGCAACCTGCCTTACGGGATTCAGCGCAAGGTGGAAATTGCACGCGCACTTTCGGTAAAACCTGCCCTGCTGCTGCTTGACGAACCTGCCGCGGGGCTCAACTCTGCGGATGTTCAGGATCTGATTCAACTGATCCGCTGGATTTACAAAGAATTTGACATTGCCATCTGGATGATTGAACATCAGATGGCTGTGGTCATGTCTTTATGCACCCGGATCAAGGTGATTGATTTCGGCATCACCATTGCTGAAGGCACGCCTGATGAAATTCGGAGCAATCCCGCTGTTATCAAAGCCTATCTGGGAGATGAGAATATCTGATGCTGCTGGAAATCAAAGATTTGTATGTAAAATACGGCAATATTGAAGCACTGCACGGCATATCCTTTTGTGTGAATCCGGGAGAAATCGTAACCCTGATCGGAGCCAACGGTGCGGGCAAGACCACGACACTTCACACCATCACACGGGTTCCCCCGCCTGAAGGCCCCAGGGTTTCTGCCGGAGATATTCTGTACAAAGGCGAATCCATTCTCAAAACCGAGGCACATTCTGTTGTGCAGCATCTGAAAATTGCACTGGCCCCGGAAGGCCGCCATATCTTCGGAAATCTGACAGTGGAGGAAAACCTGAAACTGGCTACATTTGCCCGGAAAAAAGATCCGCAGATCGAAGCGGATTTTCAGCGGGTCTATGAGCTTTTTCCCCGTCTGACCGAACGCAGAAAACAGCGCAGTGAATCCCTCAGCGGAGGCGAGCAGCAGATGCTTGCCGTGGGACGCGCGCTGATGACCGGATGCAATTTCATTCTTCTGGATGAGCCTTCTATGGGACTGGCCCCTCTGCTGATGTATGACATGTTCCGCACCCTGCGCAAACTCAATGAAGCAGGAATGACCATTTTGCTGATTGAACAGAACGCACGGCTGGCCCTGAAATTCGCGCATCGGGCATATGTGCTGGATACAGGCCAGATTGTCATGCAGGGTTCCGCGCAGGAAGTAGCAGAAAATCCGGAAGTGCAGAAGGCGTATCTGGGATAGTGTCAGTGGCAGATCAGCGGATTTGATCCAATATCCCTTTACCACTGATTTTTATCGCGGCCAATGACTTTGGCAGCCGGGTCAAATTCTTTGAAAACCCCTGTTTATTGTCATTATTCTGTATATTAGGACAAAAAATTGTCTGATTTTTCTGATAAATTTTGGATAGTGGGTCAAACCGGCTGATAATGTCATCCCTGCGGGATTCTGATTTGTTTTTCAATTTTTTTCTATAATAATATCAATCCTTACGGATTTTTCTCATCTGGATGTCAGCCCCGAATCAGCGGATTTGACCCATTACCAAAATTTTAATTTAAAATAGTTAAATGTTTTTATCCCAAACCTAAAAGTTGCTACCTATAAAATTATAAATATCATATAAACAGTATGTTATAAAAAATGATGATATTTTTGTGAAAAATCCGATACCTGATATTATTGAATTTTTTCATAGGTAGCAACTTGAATTATTCCAAACAGTCAGATTCAATAATATCAAGATTTTAAAAAAATATCCTGTACAGAGGCCATTATCCTGCAAATCTGCACAGCATATATTCTGTCCCGCCAAAATTGTCACTCCTGAAAGATAAACTGCATTTATTTTCTGCTTAGTATTTGACTTTTGCAAAAATTCCCTTTAATAGAGAAAATGTCTGTGTACGGTTTTTTTTTACACTTAACAACTGCATTTAGGAGGTGCAAATGGATCCGATGGAAAAAAATCGGGAGTTTTATGAAAAACTGGAACAAAAAGGCGTCTCACGAAGGGATTTTATGAAATACTGTACCTTCCTGACCGCAACCATGGGACTTTCCGCATCTTATGTACCAAAAGTGGCAGAAGTTTTTGCTGCCCCAAAAGAACGGCCTCCTGTGGTCTGGCTGCATCTGGGGGAATGCACTGGATGCACGGAATCCGTACTGCGATCCGTCTATCCCTGGATTGCTGATCTGGTACTGGATATTCTGTCCATTGAATATCATGAAACCATCATGGCTGCTGCCGGCAAACAGGCCGAGGAAAATCTGCACAATGCCGTAAAAAAATATGACGGCAAATTTATCTGTGTCGTGGAGGGCTCCATTCCCACAGCATACGAAAATTACGGAATGGTAGGGGGACGCACCTTTATGCAGATTGCAAAAGAGGTCTGTCCCAGGGCTGCGGCAGTGGTCTGCATCGGGACATGTTCTGCATTCGGGGGCATTCCGGCTGCGGCTCCCAATCCCGGAGGGTACAAAGGGGTGGGAGAGGCACTTGGCATGAAAACCGTGAATCTGCCCGGATGTCCCACCAACCCGGTCAATTTTGTGGGAACAGTCGTCAATTATCTGCTCATGGGCGGCCTTCCTGCTTTGGACAATCTGAACCGTCCGCTGTTTGCCTATGGAAAAACTGTTCATGATCAATGCCCCAGACGCTCCCATTTTGAAAATGAGGAATTTGTCGAAGTCTTTGGTTCAGAGGAAGCCAAAATGGAATACTGCCTGTACAAGGTCGGATGCAAAGGCCCGAATACCTACAACAACTGCCCCATTGCCAAATTCCACGGCGGAACAAGCTGGCCCATTCAGGCCGGTCATCCCTGCATGGGATGCAGTGAGCCGAATTTCTGGGATACCATGACGCCGTTTTACAAAGAACTGTAGAGATCCGCTCAGGAATTGAATCCTGCAATCTGAAATCAGTCAGTTGCAAAAAGGGCGAATCCTGCTTCTGCTGATGACAGAATCTTTGGTTTGAATGGCCGTTACAGGTATCAGAGCGGAGAAATTAAAAAAACAATCCTTTTACGAAAAAGGGAGGAAATATATCCAATGGGTAAACGAATCATTATAGATCCGATCACCAGAATTGAAGGGCACCTCCGCATAGAGGTGGAAGTATCCAAAGGCAAAGTGACAAACGCCTGGAGTTCCGGTCAGATGTTCCGGGGAATTGAGATGATCCTCAAAGGCCGTGCACCTGAGGATGCCCATCATTTTGTCCAAAGATCCTGCGGTGTCTGCACCTATGTTCATGCGCTGGCATCAGTCAGGGCAGTTGAAGCCGCCATAGGTCTCACCATTCCGCCCAATGCTCGCCTGATCCGCAACCTGCTCCATGCTGCCCAGTTCCAGCATGATCATATTGTCCATTTTTATCATCTCCATGCACTGGACTGGGTGGATGTGGTCAGCGCACTCAAAGCAGATCCCAAAAAGACTGCGGAACTTTCTGAAAACGTAAGCAATGCGCCCTGGGGAGGTTCCGCATATTACAGGGAAACTCAGCAGCGTCTCCAGACCTTTGTGGACAGCGGCCAGCTTGGGCCCTTCAACAATGCGTACTGGGGACATCCGGCCTATCAACTGCCGCCGGAAGCCAATCTCATGGCCTGCGCACATTATATCGAAGCACTGCGGATGCAGGCAAAAACAGCAAGAATGCACGCGATTTTCGGGGGCAAAAACCCCCATATCCAGTCTTTGGTGGTGGGCGGTGTAACCTGTGTCCGGGATCTGATTCCCAACCGCCTGTTTGAATTCCTCCATCTGTGGAAGGAAACCCAGAAATTTGTGCAGGATGTCTATATCCCGGATCTGATGGCTGTGGCCTCTTTTTACAAAGACTGGGGTGTGATAGGCGGAACCCGCAATTTCCTGACTTACGGAGACTGGCCTTCGGGAGAAAAAGAACCGGAAAGTTTCCTGATCCCCAGAGGCGTTGTGCTGAACCGGGATTTGGGGAAAGTCCTGGATATGGATCAGGAAAAAGTGACCGAGGATGTAAAACATGCCTGGTATGCGGAAGGCGGGGCCAGCCATCCCTTTAAAGGGGTGACAGATCCCATGACACAGGGGATCAAATACGAACCCGGTGAGGAAAGCAGACTTCTGCTCTGGAAAAGCAAAACCAACAAATACACATGGATCAAGGCCCCGCGGTATCAGGGGGAAGCCTGTGAGGTCGGCCCGCTGGCCCGTGCAGTGGTGGCCTATGCCAAAGGCAATAAAGCAGTGCAGGATGTTGTCAACAGCACCCTCAAAAAACTGGATATTCCGGTGGAAGCCCTTTTCTCCACACTGGGCAGAACTGCGGCCAGAGGTCTGGAAACACTTCTCATCGGCAATGTCATGGAAAGCTGGATTATGGAACTGGTCGAAAATGTCCGCAAAGGTGATACCAAAACATATCAGCCCTGGGAAATGCCCAACGAAGGCATGGGTTACGGTCTCAATGACGTTCCCAGAGGCGCGCTGGGGCATTGGATTGAGATCAAGGACAAAAAGATCGCCAACTACCAGTATGTGGTTCCATCCACCTGGAATCTTGGCCCCCGGTGCGAAGCAGGCAAACTGGGACCTGTGGAAGAAGCCCTGATCGGCACACCAATCGCAGATCCCAAACGTCCGGTGGAAATCCTGCGCACAGTCCATTCCTTTGACCCCTGCATCGCGTGTGCTGTGCATGTTATTGATCCGGATTCCAACGAGGTCTATAAAGTAAAGGTTTTGTAAGACAATCACCAATTTTTTTTTCAGACCATCCGCAGGGCGGCGCGGGATGCTCCGCCCTGCGGCTGTTTCGGAGCATTTTTTATGACAGACATTTCGCAGATCATGGTACTGGGCGTGGGCAATATTCTGTTCACAGACGAAGGGTTCGGCATCCGGGTGATTGAAAAACTGCAGTCAGAATACGATTTCCCGGAAAATGTTTCAGTGGTGGACGGAGGGGTTCTGGGCATGAACCTGCTGGGCGTGATCAGCGAAGCGGATCAGCTTATTGTGGTGGATGTGATTCGGAACAATGGGGAACCCGGAACCCTTTACCGCATTGACAATGATGATATTCCCCAGCGCATACGGGCCAAAAATTCTTTGCACCAGATTGATTTTCTTGAGGCCATGACCTTCTGCCGCTACGGGTTGGATAAAGTGCCGGAAGCCGTGATTTTCGGTGTGGAGCCGCGGGATATTGAAACCTGCTGTTTGGATCTGACGCCCCTTATCCATTCCCGGATCGATGATATGACAGAAAAAGTGCTGGAGGAACTGACCCGCCTGGGTGTAAGCTATAAGAAAAAAGGAGCAGCAGAACATGTGTCTTGCCATTCCCTCAAAAATTGTGGAAATCACCAATAACAAAGCAGTCATTGATGTGGACGGAGTCCGGCGGGAGTGCAGCCTGCTGATGATTGAAGACCCGAAAATCGGTGATTATGTCATTGTCCACGCGGGCTTTGCCATTCAGAAGATTGATGAGACAGCCGCGATGGAATCCCTTCAGCTTATGCGGGAAATGGCAGCACTTGCCGCATATCCGTCCTGAAAAATACAGATTCCTCAGTCCGGCATTTTGTTGAACAGCAGATGAATCACAAATATGCAAACCCCGACCGAGATGGCACTGTCTGCCACATTGAAAGCCGGCCAGTGGTAAGTTCCGATGTAAAAATCAAGAAAATCGACCACTTTTCCAAAACGGAACCGATCAATGAGATTGCCGATGGCCCCCCCGAAGATCAGGCACAGTCCAAAGGCCAGCCAGGTATGGGTTTTGGGAGTATTATGGTAAAACCAGAGAACAAAACCGGCCGCAGCCGATGACATGACCAGAAATACGGCTTTGCGCACCAGGGGATTCTGGTCGGCAAAAAAACCGAATGCCCCGCCCGGATTGTGAATATGGGTAATGCTGAACAGTCCGGGTATGACCGGAACTGACTGATGCAGGGGCATGGTTTTCAGGATAATCAGCTTGGTGATCTGATCGGCAGCAATGACCAGACCGGCAATGACAGCAAGCCGGATATATTTGTTTTTTTTTGAATCTGCTGATACGTCCATGATAATTTATGAGTTACAGACAGGTTTGGGGTTGATGTTTTTTCACCAGATATGCAGCAGGTGATGATACCGTACAGGAAAATGATTATCATTGTTTTTCATATTTGTCATTATTTAATTTTTGTCATATAATCCCTCAGTCGGCAGTAAGAATCTGTAAAAACCGGCAAGACCAATAAAATCGTAAGTTATGCAGTTGTGATTTTTGCATGAAAAAATGGGTAGTGGGTGAAATCCGCTGATCTGCCCCCTGACTCCGGGTCGGGAAAAAATCCGGAAGGATTGACATTTTTATAGAAAAAATTGGAAAAAACAAATCAGAATCCCGGAAGGGATGACATTATCAGCCGGTTTGACCCGCTGTCAAAAAATGAACCGCAAAGAACCCAAACCAAAAAAATAATGGGTTGCTTTTTCCCTGCGGATTTTGCGTTAAAACAGTTTTAACTGCCTAACCCATAAAGACTTTCATAAAATTTGCCATGCCCAAAGCCCTTTTGTTTTTTCTGTATCTGCTCTTTTTCATGTGCCTGTGCATGATTCCGGCCTGTGAAAAATCTGAGGAGACTGTTTTGGTTCAGACCGATCCGAAGCCTGCTGCCCCGGAAAAACCGGCTGAGGCAAAAAAGGAAATCAGAATTGTCTGCCTGACCCCTCCAGTGAATCCGGAAACACAGGACGAATATAAAAAAAAATACCCGGAGAAGCATCCGGAGCAATATAAAATGATTCCCTGCAAAGGCCCTGGCGGCAGAAAATGGCGGATAGCCTATATTGAGGGCGGAGCATATGCTGATTATTATCAGGTGCTGCTTCATGTCGCGCAGGGACTCAAATCCCTGGGATGGATTGACTTTGAATATCTTCCCTCAATCTCGGACGGCAAAGACACACGCATGATATGGGTAAGTTTTCTGTCCAGCGCGCGTGTGCAGAGCCAATATATTGAATTTGTCCGGGATGCCTTTTACAGCGCAGACTGGGATGCACAGAAGCGGAAGATCATCAAAGATCGGCTGATACACCGGCTCAATCATAAGCGTGACATTGATCTGGTTTTTGCCATGGGAACCTGGGCAGGCAAAGATATGGCAAATGATGAGCATTGTGTTCCCACAGTCTGCATGTCTGTATCAGATCCGATCCGTTCAGACATTATCCCGTATCCGGAGGATTCAGGATATGACCATCTCCATGCAAAAGTGGAGCCGACCCGGTACAGAAGGCAGGTGGAACTGTTTTACAATGCTGTTCACTTCCGGAGGCTGGGCATTCAGTACAAGGATACACCGGCCGGACGATCTTATGCGGCAATTGAGGATATTCTGAGCCTGTCCGGAGAAAAGGGCTTTGAGGTGGTGGCATGTGAACTTCCTGAATATATTACAGACAATACTCCCCATACCGATGCCCATGCCACAGAATGTATGGAAGCCCTGTCCCTGCATACGGATGCTGTCTATATCATCAACAATGTGGAATTCAGCACACGGAACGCGAAGAATTATCTTAGGCCACTCACAGAAAAGAAAATACCGACCTTTGCACAGAGCGGACACGATATTGTCAGATACGGTGCTCTGATGGGCATGGTGCAGAAATGGGAGGAACTGGGCCGTTTTCATGCAGAAACCATTGCACGGATACTTAACGGGGCAAAACCCCGTGATCTGCCCCAGATATTTGAATACAAAGCCAGAATCGCCATAAACCTGAAAACTGCCGAACAAATCGGTTTTCAGCCGGACAATGAACTGCTGTCACAGACCGATATGGTTTTTACGACAATAAGGGAATAACTGTATGCTGAAAATAAGATCCCGGCATCCTTTGGCCTACCGTCTGCTCTTTTATATCCTGATTTGCAGTTCCACCTTTGCCCTGCTTGCAACCGCATTGCAGGTTTATATAGAATACCGCCAGGATGTATCCCTGATTGACACCCGGATTCTCCAGATTCAGGATACCTATATTGAAAGTATGGCATCCAGTCTCTGGGGGCTCAACCAGGAGCAGTTGAATATTCAGATGCAGGGAATTCTGAAACTTCCGGATATTGAATATCTGGAAATTGTGACAGAAGACGGCACCCGTTTTTCATCCGGAGAGGACAGCGGACAGCGGAAGCGTATCACCCGCTCTTTTCCCCTGTACTATAATGCCCGGATATATTACAGGGAATGGAATACAGACAGGGTGTATCTCGGACAGATGTATATCACAGCCACCCTGACCGGTGTATGGAAACGTCTGCGGGAAAGGGTTTTGGTGATTCTCGCTACCCAGGCTCTGAAAACCTTTGTGGTTTCGCTTTTTATCCTGTTTATCGTCCGCCATCTCATCACCCGGCATCTGATGGAACTTGCTGATTATACCCGGCATCTGGATATGAACCATCTGGACGCGCCGCTGATTCTGAACCGCAGGGAAAAGGGGGAAAAAAAGGATGAACTGAGTCATGTGGTTTCGGCCATTAACCAGATGCGGATGAAACTGATGGCTGATATAGCGGAACAGGAACGCATCAAAGAGGAACTGCTGAAAGCAGAAAAACTTTCGGTTCTTGGCAGACTCACGGCAGCAGTCAGCCATGACCTGCGCAATCCCCTGGGCGTTATCCGTTCTTCCGTATATATCCTGGGCAAAATGCTCAAAGGAAGCGATCCGAAAATTGACAAGCATCTGTCCCGTATTGACGATCAGATTGAAATGTGCGACGTCATTGTGGAGGATCTGCTGGAATATACACGGGGACGGCACAGCAATGCGCTTGTGGGGGATATTGGCCCCTTTCTGGAAGAAGTGCTGAAACAGATGCCGTCATCCGAAGAGATGCACACGGTTTATGAAGCCGCTACCGGACTTCCGCGGGTTTCTTTTGACAGGGAAAAGATCCGGCGTGCCATCATCAATCTGGTGCAGAATGCCAGGCAGTCTGTAACGGAACGGAAAAAGCAAATGGCGGAACAGTCCGGAACGTATGTGCCGATGATAAAAATATCTGTATCTGTGACGGAAAAGGGGCTGTGCCTCCGGGTGGAGGATAATGGATCGGGAATGACGCGGGAGACAGCGGATCGGGCTTTTGAACCCCTGTTCACCACACGGGCAAGGGGAACCGGGCTGGGACTTGCCATTGTCAAAAAAATTGTTGATGAGCACGGGGGAACAGTTTCTCTGGACAGTGAAATGAACATGGGAACAACAGTCTCCATTGTGCTTCCCATACCGGAACAGAAAAATCTCCCATCCCTTCAGAAAGGGGAGGAGGAAATTTCTTCACCTGCAGCATAATGCACTGGTACATAACCAATTTGGTTTTTGTATTATCGAAATCACCGTGTCGGATTAGTGTCGGATTACGCTGACGCTAATCCGACCTACTTATTATTATAATTTAAAATGGTTATATTTGCAGGTCGGATTAGTGTCGGATTAGTGTCGGATTACGCTGACGCTAATCCGACCTACTTATTATTATAATTTAAAATGGTTATATTTGTAGGTCGGATTAGCGTCAGCGTAATCCGACACCTGATTATTTAAAAATTAAGTTGGTTGTGTACTAGCAAAAAAGATTCTCCCGAAGACAAAGGGGAAAAAAAGCATGAAAGAAAAGGCAGTCCTGATTGTGGATGATGAGTCCGCCCAGTGTGACAATCTGGCGGATATTCTCACAGAAGAAGGGTATGTGACATATTCTGCGGGAACCTGCGCGCAGGCTCTGTCCCTGGCCAGGGAAAAACAGCCATCTGTTGCCATTCTGGATCTGAAACTTCCTGACGGACACGGAACCCGGCTTCTGGCAGAGCTCAAAGCACTGCATCCGGATATTCTGTGCATTATGGCAACAGCTTATGCAGATACAGATTCTGCCATCAATGCTGTGCGTCATGGAGCCTTTCACTATCTGCACAAACCGCTCCGGCCCGATGAACTGCTGCAAATTCTGGAACGGGCCTTTGATCTGGTCGGGCTGCGGCAGGAAAAAGAAGCTGCTGAAAACGGGCGGAAACTCCTGCTTGCAGAACTGATGCTGCGGAACAGGGAACTGGAATCAGCAAAAAATTATGTGAAAAACATTATTGATTCCCTTTCCTCTGTTCTGCTGAGCGTGGACAGGGAAGGCAGGATCATGGAATGGAACACTGAAGCGGAAAAAGAGGCACGGATTACATGGGAAAATGTCCGGGGCCGACAGGCAGGTGAATTTTTTCCTTATATATCAAAACAGTTGGACTGTCTGAAAACTGTGGCGGAAAAAGGACAGCCTTCCCGGTGGGAAAAACTGGAAGTTGAGGTGAACGGGGAAAAGCGGTATAAAAATGTGGGAATTTTTCCTCTGATCACTGACAGCGCACAGGGAGCGGTTATACAGATTGACGACATTACTGTACGGGTACGGATTGAGGAAATGATGGTGCAGGCTGAAAAAATGATGTCCGTAGGCGGACTGGCAGCGGGTATGGCCCATGAAATCAACAATCCCCTGGGCGGGATTCTGCAGAGTGTTCAGAATGTTTTCCGCCGGACTTCCCCGGAACTGCCGAAAAATGAGGAAACCGCAGCAGAATGCGGCACGAATCTGGAGTCCATCCGCTGTTATCTGGAGAAACGCAATATTCTGAATTTTCTGGAAAGCATACGTGAATCCGGCAACAGGGCCTCGGAAATCATAAATAAGGTAATCCGCTTCAGCCGTCCCAGTGAATCCCGCATGGCTCCCCTGCATCTCGCGGAACTGGCAGAGCGGGTTCTGGAACTTGCAGAGCATGATTATGATCTGAGAAAAAGATATGATTTCCGCAATATCGAAGTTATCCGGGAGTTTGACCCGGAAATGCCCACTGTTCCCTGCATGGAGACAGAACTGGAACAGGTGCTGCTGAATCTGCTCCGCAATGCGGCCCAGGCAATGGAACCCAAACTGTCTGTATCCGGGGAAAAAGAATCACATGACCGGTCCCCCTGCATCATCCTGCGCCTGATCAGAGAGGGGAGAATGGCACGGATCGAGGTGGAGGATAACGGGCCGGGAATGGAACCGCACATTGTCAAACGCATTTTTGAGCCTTTTTTCACCACAAAGCCTGTGGGAACAGGGCCTGGGCTGGGACTGTCCGTATCCTATTATATTATCACCAATAACCATAAGGGAACTCTCACTGTGGAGTCTGAACCCGGAAAGGGAACCAAATGCATCATCCGTCTGCCCCTGATCAGGAGTCTGTCATGAATCCTCCCAGTCTCAGTATTCTGGTTGTTGATGATGAAGACACCATACGTCTGAACCTGGAGGCATTTCTGGAAGATGAAAACTGTTTGGTTATCACTGCCTCCAATATGACAGATGCTATGAAAGAACTGGCTTCCCACACTTTTGATGCCGGGATTATAGACATCCGTCTGCCGGATACAGACGGAAATTCCCTGATTCTGGAAGCCCACCGCGTGCAGCCGGAAATGAAATTCATTATACATACCGGTTCTGCCAATTACACTCTGCCTGAACCGCTGACAGCCATCGGCATCACTTCCGGTCAGGTGTTTGTCAAACCGGTTGGGGATATGGGACTGCTGGTGCAGGCCATACACGGACTTTTGCAGTGAACAGTTATCAGTTATCAGTGAACAGTTGGCAGTGAACAGTTATCAGTAAACAGTTATCAGTAAACAGTTATCAGTAAACAGTTATCAGTAATACCAAATCGACATTGAAAACATACAATAAAATCATATTTTTCTGTTTGATTACAGTGGATTGATTTTTTCAAAAGCATATTTTCAACGGTGATTTGGTATAATACCAATTCTCCATTGGTTTTATACAATGCGGAATACAAATTCGGCGGAGTGCAAAAATTAAGCGGAGCGGTTTTTTGCACAAATCCGGCGGAGTGCAAAAATTAAGCGGAGCGGTTTTTTGCACACGCGGAACCGGGGAAAAACTGACAATATTGTATCAAATCAATGGAGAATTGGTATCAGTAAACCGGAATTGTTAAATGATTGAAGGAGTGCCAAAATAATACCAATTCGCTTTCAAAACATGAGCATGTCAAATGCTGTTTTTTGTGCTGTCCGTGTTTTTCGCGGTTAAAAAAAAGAGACATTCCCCTAACTTTGAAAGCGATTTGGTAAAATTGGCAAAGACCGCAGTATTCCAAATTTTCAGTTGGCACTCCGGATAAATCATTTCCGATCTAATACCGATTCGCCATTGATTTGATACAATATTGTCAGTTTTTTCGTTGTTGCGTCTGTGCAAAAAACCGCTCCGCTTAATTTTTGCACTCCTCCGGATCAGCATAAGTTCAATGGCGAATCGGTATAATACCAAATCGCCATTGATTTTATACAATACAGGCAGTTTTTTTTCGCGGTTGTGTATGTGTGCAAAAAACCGCTCCGCTTAATTTTTGCACTCCTCCGGAGCAGTCCGGAATCCGGGGCGGAATAGCAGACTTTATCAGGCCAATGGCGAATCGGTCTAAATCAATGACATTGGCAGAACACTGCCAACTGTTTACTGGTAACTGTTCACTGGTAACTGTTCACTGGTAACTGTTCACTGGCAACTGTTTACTGACAACTGTTCACTGGCAACTGTTCACTGGCAACTGTTCACTGGCAACTGTTCACTGGCAACTGTTCACTG
>CAZHPS010000021.1:0-8275 GCA_964534335.1 uncultured Desulfobacterales bacterium | reverse complement strand
GCAACTGTTTACTGGCAACTGTTCACTGGCAACTGTTTACTGACAACTGTTCACTGGCAACTGTTCACTGTTCACTGATAACTGAACTCTGGTATGGGAAAGGATATTTCATGATAACAGACAAATCCGGAGTAAGGGTTCTGATCATTGATGATGATCGGGTAATCCGCGAAAGCATCAGTGTTTTTCTGGAAGACAGCGGGTTTACTATCCTGGAAGCGGAAAACGGACGGATTGGCCTGGAAATCTTCCGACAGAAACGTCCGGATATTGTGCTGGTGGACCTCCGTATGCCGGAAGTCGATGGTCTGGAAGTGCTGTCCGCTGTCACCAAAGAAGCTCCGGAAATCCCCATCATTGTGGTTTCCGGAACCGGAGTGATGCAGGATGCCATTGAAGCCCTGCGCCTGGGGTCATGGGATTATGTCACCAAGCCCATACAGGATATGGCAGTGCTGGAACATGCTGTCCGCAAGGCACTGGAACGCTCCGAACTGCTGGTGGAGAACAGAAAATACCGGGAACATCTGGAAAGCGAGATCCGGAAGCGCACTGCGGAACTGGAAGACCGGACAAAGCAGTTGGAGATCGCAAATGAGCGGCTCAAAGAGGAAATGGAGGAGCATCAGCGCAGCGAGGCCCGGTTCCGTCATGCCCAGAAAATGGAGGCACTGGGCACGCTTGCCGGTGGGATCGCGCATGATTTCAACAATATTCTTTTCCCCATTATCGGTTATACCGAACTGGTCATGGATGATATTGCTGAAAGCAGTTCCATGTACCGGAATCTGGAGCAGATCCTCAAGGCAGCGTTCCGGGCAAAGGATCTGGTCAGTCAGATTCTGGCCTTCAGCCGCCGCACTGATACGGAACGCAAACCTGTAAACATCCGGATGATTGTAAAGGAAGTCATGAAACTGCTCAGGGCCTCTTTGCCTTCAACCATCGAGATTCAGCAGGATACCGGTTCCGGGTGCAGGGAGGTGCTGGGCGATCCCACGCAGATTCATCAGGTGATGATGAATCTGTGCACAAACGCATATCATGCCATGCGGGAAAAAGGGGGGGTTCTGTCCATACGGATCAGGGAAACCAAAATCAGCGATGAAAATTCCCTGTTCCTGCCTCCGGTGGCATCCGGGGCATATGTCAGGATCTCTGTCAGCGACACAGGCCACGGCATGACAGATGAGATACGGGAACATATTTTTGACCCCTATTTCACCACCAAGGAGCCGGGAGAGGGAACCGGGCTGGGACTTTCCGTGGTGCACGGCATTGTAAGAAACCATAACGGCCATATTGCCGTGCAGAGCAGGCCCGGAAAGGGAAGCACCTTTGATATCTGGCTGCCTGTGGTGGAAAAAATCTCTGATGCGCCCCGTGCTGAGGAAGGTGAAACTGTACCCGGTGGGAGCGAACGGATACTGCTGGTGGATGATGAACCCCAGATCGTGCAGATGGAAAAACAGATGCTGGAACGCCTTGGTTATAAGGTGACAGAACTGACCGACAGTTCAGCCGCACTGCATGTGTTCCGCAATGCACCGGATGAGTTTGATCTGGTCATTACGGATATGACCATGCCCCGCATCACCGGGATTGAACTTTCCCGTGAACTGATGCAGATACGGCCTGATATTCCCGTTATTCTCTGCACAGGCTTCAGCGAACTGGTGACCAGGGAAAAAGCAATGGAACGGGGAATCCGGGAATATATCATGAAACCCATTCTCAAAGGGGAAATGGCAAAAAGCATCCGCCGGGTTCTGGAAAAAAATGATGAATGATTAATGGTGAATGTTAAATTAGTTCAGCATTCAGCATTCAGCATTCAGCATTCAGCATTCAGCATTCAGCATTCAGCATTCAACATTCAACATTCAACATTCAAAAAGGAAATACCATGCCCAGACACAAAGATATTCATAAAATTCTTATCATCGGTTCCGGCCCTCTGATTATCGGACAGGGGGGAGAATATGATTATTTCGGAACCCAGGCATGTCAGGCCCTGCGCGACAGGGGTTATGAAGTGGTGACAGCAGATGCTGACCCGGCTGCTGTTATGACAGATCCGGACAGATCGGATGTCACCTATATTGAACCTCTGAATACCAAAGTCATCACAGAAATCATCGCAGCAGAGCGCCCCGATGCCCTGCTGACAAATCTGGGAGGACAGTCTGCCCTGAATCTGGGCATTGAGCTGGAAAAATCCGGAGTGCTTAGGGAATTCGGGGTAAAAATCATCGGCACGGGTGCAGATGCTGTGCGTCTGTGTCAGGACAGGGATGCGTTCAAGAAAACCATGAATGATCTGGGCATTGAAACGCCCCGGAGCCGTACCGTGAATTCCGTGGAGGAAGCCCGGAAGGCTGCCGGTGAACTGGGATGTCCCCTGGTCATACACCCGGCATTCAGCATAGAGGGAAGCGGCGGGGAAATGCTCTACAATATGGAGGATGTTCCCGATGCCGCAGCACGGGGTATTTCCGCAAGCCTGATCGGTCAGATTATGGTGGAGGAATCCCTGCTGGGATGGGATGAACTGGAAGTCGTGCTGCTCCGGGATGCGGAAAATCACATCTGCACAGTCTGTTTTGTCGAAAACATTGATCCCGCAGGCGTGCATACCGGAGATTCCATCTGCGTGATTCCCATGATGAGTGTTTCCCCTGAACTCCGTGATCGGATGGAAACCCAGGCCCATGCCATTGCCGGAGCCGTTGCACCGGAAGGACTGGCCGTGATTCAGTTTGCCCATGAACCGGACACCGGCCGGGTTGTGGTCATTGAAATCAATCCCAGAGCCTCCCGCACGGCAGCTTTGGCTGCCAAAGCTGCCGGACTTCCTTTGGGAGCCTTTTCCGCTCTGCTTTCCTGCGGTCTGCGGATAGATGATATTCCTGATTTGAAGAAATGGAAACACAGCAACTCCTTTTCTGATGGACAGGTTACAGTCAAATTTCCGCGCTGGGATTTTGACAGGTTCCCCAAAAGCCAGGATCGGCTGGGCATCCGGATGCAGTCAACCGGTGAAGTTGCTGGCATTGGACAAAGTTTTGCAGAGGCCCTGCAAAAGGCTGTCCGCTCACTGGATACAGATCGATGCGGCCTGGGATTTGCAGGAGACCGGCAGAAAAAAAACGCAGATGACTTGCTGAATCTGCTGGGAAAACCTTCCAGCCGGCGCATGTTCATTTTGTACGAAGCCCTGCGCAAAGGTGCTGATGTCAATGCAATTTATGAAAAAACCCGGATCCGTCCCCTGTTTATAGCGCAGATTAAAAAAATAGCTGATTTGGAGGAGGAAATCCTGCGCAGCAAAGGAAATCTGTCTGACGATGATCTGCTGATCCGGGCAAAAAAAGCAGGTTTTGGAGACAGATACCTGGCCAGCCTACTGGAAATTCCGGAAACACAGATCCGGCAGAGACGTGAGACCCTGAATCTTTTTCCTGCCTGTTTTGCCATTGCAGGGGATGAAAGCGGCCGGAGCGGATATTATTTTTCCTATGCGCAGGAAGGAAAAGGGAAAAAAAGCCGCAGGGAACAAAAAAGCATTCTGATTGCGGGCAGCGGCCCAAACCGCATCAGTCAGAGCAGGGAATCAGATCACTGCTGCATTCAGGCTGTTTCCGCTGTCCGGGAAGCCGGATATGCGGCCCTGATGCTCAACTGCAATCCTGCTTCCGTGACAACAGATCCGGCCATGTCTGACACACTGTTTTTTGAACCGCTTACAGCAGAGGATATACTGAATATCACACAGCAGGAGAATCCCGAAGGAATCATGCTGCAGTTCGGGGGACAGCACGCGCTGGATATGGAAGCCGAACTGGAAAGCGCGGGTATCCGGGTTTTTGCTTCTGTAAGTTCTGCCATACGCAAAACAGGGGACAGGGATTGTTTCCGGCAGATTGTCCGCAAACTGGGCTTTCCCCGGCTTGCTTCCGGCATGGCCGCAGCACCGGAGGAGATACAGAAAATTTCCGATACCATTGGCTATCCGGTTTTTATCCAATCTGAGGATACAGCGCATCCTGCGGCAGACGTGTTTACGGATCGGGAATCACTCCGGGACTGGCTGAGACTGTCTCCGGATATGCAGACACATCCATCTGTGTTCATTGAAAAATTTCTCAAAGATGCCATTGGGGCAGAAGCTTTGGCTGTTTCAGACGGTTCTGATGTTTTTGTGGCCGGTGTGGCCGAGCATGTGGAACGGGCCGGGGTTCATTCCGGCGATTCCACGCTTGCTGTTCCCCCCCTGATGCTTTCCCATCTGCAACTGGATATTCTCCGGGACTATACCCGCAGGATTGCTTTGGAACTGCATGTGACCGGGCTGATCAGTGTGCGTTATGCCATTGCCGGTGATACGGTCTATCCTCTGGAGGCAGGCATTGGTGCATACCGAACAGTTCCCCTCATCTCCAAAGTCTGCCATATTCCGCTGGCCCGGATGGCCGCGCAGATTATGCTGGGAAAAACCCTTTCGGAAATCAAACCCCGGCAGAGAAACATTGGGCATTTCAGTGTCAGAAAAGCGGTTTTTCCCTTTGATGTGTTTCCGGAAACCGATCCACTGCCAGGCCCGGAAATGCGATCCACCGGACAGGCTGTCGGATTGTCTGATTCTTTTGGACGGGCATTTTTCAAAGCATGGGAAGCCTGCGGAATGACTCTGCCTTTTGAAGGAACGGTTCTCATCACTGTCGCGGATCAGGACAAGTCGGCAGCTTTGGAACCGGCCAGGCTGTTCAGGGAAATGGGATTCAGGATTCTTGCCACCCGCGGCACCCGGCAGTTTCTTGCGGAAAACGGGATTGAATCCGAACTGATCAGAAAAATGGGATATGGCAGGCCCAATATCACGGATGCCATCAAAAACGGGGAGATTGATCTGGTCATCAATACACCAGGCGGCAGACAGAGTCAGGAGGATGATTCCTATATCCGCAAGGCATCTGTGCGCTACCGTGTGCCAAATATCACCACCACAGCCTCTGCCCTGACTGCTGCCAAAGGCATTGCCGCGCGGCGCAAAGGAAAGCCCCGTGTCCGGCCTTTGCAGAAATACAATGGGGAGAAGGAATAATCCAATGAGCAGCGTATTCCTGGTCGGTTTTCTGTTTATTTTTCTGATACTGGTCAGCATGAAAAACTGGCATATGGCAGTGGGTTTTTTCGCGGTGTTTGCAGCCGGACTTGTATTTCTGTTTTATGGAAGCATGGAAAAACTGGGGCAAAACAGCACACCGCAGCAGGAAATCCTCAATATCCGGATTCTCTGCGGAGAAATGCAAAGGAATATTATCCATGATCCGGAATTCCGGGAACTGCTGAAACGCAGACATGCAATCACCCTCAGCGGAAATATGGTGCATCTGCAGGAAATGGCCGGGGCCCGTGCTGAAGGGATTGACGGACTGTGGCCTTCGGGAATGCAGTCTGTCCGTGTTTTCCAAAAAGGGCATCCGGATCTGAAATATACCCTGCATCCGCTTTTCAGCACACCTCTGGTCATCTGTTCCTGTCCGGAAACTGTTTCTGTGCTGATGCAGAAGGGAATGGCTGAAAAAAAAGGAAATTCCCTTGTTTTTTCCGGTATGGATTCTCTGCTCACAATGATGGCCGATGGAAAGACCTGGGCGGATATGGGACTGCATCAGGCAGAAGGGCAGATAAAGATTGCCGGGCTTTCCTCTTCTGCGGAAACCGACACCGGAGTGTTCAGCACTGTTCTTATGGCGCAGATTCTCAGGCAGGGGAACCTGTCTGTTTCAGATTTTTCAGGGCCTTTTCTGACAGCATTGCAGCAGACCGCAGCACAGATGCGCACATCGGCAAAAACATCAGACGATCTTTTTGCCCAGTACATCAAACAGGGACAGTTGAGCTTTCCCCTGATTCTTGCAGAAGAATGCCATGTTCCCGGTTTTTATCAGGCTTTTCCCAAATACCGGGATACGATGGCACAGCATGTCCGGGTGCTGATGCCAAAACCGCTTATCCTGCAGTATTTCCCTTTTCTGTCTCTGGGATCGTCCGGGGAAAAACTGGCAGCAGCTCTGGCAGATCCGGAAATTCATCAGTTTATAATGAAAAAATACGGATTCCGGTCTGAACTGAACCCGGATGCACCTCTGCCGGAGATTTTTGCAAGCCTCGGTCTGCCGGAAAAGATAGAAAATCCGCTTTCTGTTCCCCCGGAAATACCGGATGCAGTCATGTCCGCATTTCTGTCTGAATGACAAAAAAGGCAGTGGCAGATGGAGCTGAAACGCCTGCGTATATCATTTGCTGTGCTGGCCGGTATTCTTGCCTTTGGAACCCTGGGATACCGTTATGTGGAGCGGATGTCTTTTTTTGATGCCCTGTACATGACCATGATCACCATCAGCACAGTGGGTTTTTCCGAGATTCACCCTTTGTCGGCCTATGGCAGGATTATCACCATGATTATCATTACCATGAGTGTCAGCATCGGCGCGTATTCTCTGACAGTGGTTGCCCGGATACTGATTGAAGGGGAACTGAGAAAGGGTTTTGAAAGGAGAAAAGTGGAAAAGCAGATACAGGATTTGAAAAACCATTTCATTATCTGCGGGTTCGGACGAATCGGCCGCATTATCTGCAGGGAGCTTTGTCAGGATAATATTCCCTTTGTGATCATTGAGTGTGATCCCGCTGCAATCCAATTTCTGGAAAAGGAAAAATACCTTTATTTACAGATGGATGCAGCGTCAGATGAAGCACTGATCAAAGCAGGAATCATGAAGGCCAGGGGACTGGTCACCGCGGTGCGGGCGGATGCCAACAATGTTTTTATCACCCTTACTGCCAAAGGGCTTCGGCCTGATATTTTTGTCATGTCGCGCACCTCGGATGTGAAAAACGAGGAAAAACTCAAACGTGCAGGAGCCACCCGTGTGGTTTCCCCCTATTATATCGGGGGCAGGCGCATGGCCCAGATATTAAAGCAGCCCACAGTCGTGGATTTCATAGACATAGCAACTATGGGCAACAAGCTGGGGCTGATGATAGATGAAGCAGAAATCAAATCAGGATCTGAACTGATTGGAAAAAATCTCATTGAAAGTCATCTGCGCAAAGATTTCGGGATCATCATTGTGGGTATCAAAAAACCGTCCGGAGATATGATTTTCAATCCCATGCCTTCTGAAATCCTTGAAGAGCGGGATGTTCTGGTAGTTCTGGGCAAAAAAGAGGATGTTAAGCGGATGTACAGGGTTCTGTAGACAATGGCGAATCGGTATTATACCAATTCTCTATTGAAATTATATAAAAAATCTGCTGTAAAAATGACACATAATTTCAGAATGACATTTTTTTAAAAGGAGAAATGAAAATGCCGAAAAATAAAATATATGAGGTGTCAGAAACTGCCGGACAACTTGTTGTTATAATAAAAAAGAAAAAAAGGGACGTTTCCGTGACCGTCTCCATATGCTGCTGTTTCTGAAAACCGGAGAGGCCGAAACTATGACCCGTGCAGCGGAGCTCTGTAGTGTTTCCAGCCTTACGGAGGAGGAATGGTTCCTCCGTTACGAAGCCGGCGGAATCACAGAACTTCTGCATTTTGAAACAGTGACGGGGCGGAGGCGCGCTGTTCCTGCTGAAGTCGCGGAATGTCTGAAAAAACGTCTTTCCGAACCGGAGGGATTCGGATCATATGATGAACCACGGATATGGATCAGAGAGAATTATCATCCTGATATACCATATAAAACTGTCCATAAAACAGTCAGATATTATCCTGGGCCGGACACAGAACGCCGCGTCCTTCGCATATAAAAAAAACGAAGAACATGTACGCGAATTCAAAGAATCATTTCCTGAACAGATATCTGAACCAATTTATAATAATGACAGGAGAGTTAAAATTTTTTCATACGGTGAAACAGGGTTCGGGTAGTGCTACACAAGTAATGCTGAATTGAATTTCCGGATAAAATAACGGATTGAGCGTATATGATTATACTGATCCAATTTTGGTTTTATCCGGCATGATTTTTGCCTGACGGGCTGAAAGTGAAAAATCATCCGTTTTTGGCCTGAAAAACCCAGCAGACGGGCTGAAAAAAACTGTTTTGGTGCATACGCAATTTCCGTGCCAAAGAAAACCAAAATTGGATCAGTATATCATCTTTTTTGGAAAAGGAAAGAGTCTTTCTTACCAGCCGCGAAACGCGCTGCCGGAGTGTGCAGCTGAATCTTTCAGTATGGTCCGTCTGTTTCCTTTCCG
>CAZHPS010000020.1:0-28817 GCA_964534335.1 uncultured Desulfobacterales bacterium | reverse complement strand
TTTTTGATTAAAAAATTGATTTGAATTTGCCAAAACTCACCTTGAAAGGGCTGATATCGAAGAGTTATCGGATCTTTACATTCTTCCATAACATAATTCCAAATATCTGCTCCATCTCTATATTCTCTTGAAATATAAAATATTTCTGACACAGATGGATAATTGTGTATTTTTGCTGATCGGATAATGATTTCAGCCAGATATGAGGCATCACTGAATTTTTTCTGCTGGACGGCCAGCTTTGTTTCCAGCATGATAAGCGTGTTAGCTGCATAATATATTTGAAAATCTGGTATAGGGAAAGGGTAAAAAGAGTAATCTGCATCTTTCAATAGAAAAGCATCTGTTTCATAATCAGGCTGGAGAACAAGGGATTTGAATACCGTCATAAAATCCTTATATTTTTCAAGTTCTCCTTCAATATCTTTCGGATTGCTTTTTAATTTTTTTCCGCGGGAAAGCATTTTTATAAATGCACTGTCTTTCCTTTCATGCCATAAGGTTTTTAGCGATTCCGAAAGGTTTTGTGTTTTTTTTGAAAAAGGGACACTTATGAGTTCCTCTTCAGGGATAAAATCCAGCCGTTTAGCATACCAGAATTCATATACGTCTTTAAATTCCTTTGAATATCTGGATACATTAAATATGGATAGAACTGGAACTGCCAAAAACAGGGTTATCATCAGGACAACAATAAAAAATCTGATTAATCCAATCATGGTTCCGCACAATTCTTGTCGTAAAGACAAAGCAGGAATGGGGACCAACTGCGTAAAAAGGGGCGTGAGCAGAAAACCGATAACCGACCATGACCCCGGTAATAACAAATAAAAAATCCAGTCAGTTTTAAAGTAAACACATTCGGCGGTCAGAAGAATAAAGACAAACCAAAAGAACAGCCTGAAACACGGATTTTCCTTTTTTTCGAGTGTGATGTCGCATTTGGAGCAGTAATTTTCGTTATGCAGAAGAACTTTTACCGTCAGGGCGTTTTCATCACCGATGAATGAATCTGCTATCCGGTATGACAGATTTTCTTTGAATTTCGGAAACAGCGTGATCAGAAAAACGATCAGCAGCCAGGAAAGTGCCACTATTAAAATTGTATTCCGTTCAAGTTTAAAGACTTTGCAGGCGATAATCAGAACGATAAAAGTAAACAGGGAAAAACCTCTGAAATAAGAATTTAATATTTTTTGCGGCTCGGTGCGAAGCTGATTGCGCAATCGCTTTCTTTTCAGTATGCTCGCTTCGTTCAGTTTCATATCCCGCGTCCAGGTCCAGTATGACAGTTTTTGGTTGCACTGCGGGCAGCGCATTGCTGATTTCACAATCGGGGCTATGTCAAAGAATGCGGGATTTATGATAAGCACGAGCGCAATCATCAGAATTTCAACAGGAATCAGCCATTTCAGAGTCTCCGTAGGCATAATGGATCGAAAACCGTACACCGCATAATCTAAAAATATCACCGCAGGCAGAAGAAAAAAAGCCATATAAAGGCATATCAGCACCGTCAGATCCAAAGCCCACCGGTATTGGCGAAAAATGGTGAAGGCCACAGCGAACAGCACTGCACCGTATATCAGACTTACATTTCTGACAATTTCATGGTTATAGTTGATTCCAAAGATGAAACTGCGGATGGATTCCAGCAGGCACAGTATGGCGCATCCGGTGAGTACGGTTTTTTTGAATTTTTCATTGGATAGTATCATCATTGTTTTTCCTCCATTGAGTTCCTGCTGGACGAATGATACAGCATTCTGAAATTTGCTGTTTCCTCAGACCTGTTATCACCCCGAACATCAGCCGAACATCAGCCAAACATAAGGATGATCACTTTCCCCAGTCCCATCATTCGATATGTCCGGCAATCGCCTTGCTTATGACAGGCATATGCAGAAATCCTTTGATTTTCGAAAAATCTGAGAGGTTGAACTAAACGGTTATTTGTTCATAGCCGCATAGAGTCTCCATCAGTTCATATAACTTTGATTTTACATAAAATTTTTGCATCTGCCAAGCATGGTTTTGACCAGGGCAGTCCTCAGATCTGATTTTCAGTATATTTTCAAAACATTCAGATGCCCATCCCAGTCCGTTTTACGGTAAGCGGTGCTGTCCCTCTGCATAAAGGGACAGCACTTTATGCAGATTCTCATCCGCATCTTCCGGAAAACTCTTCACTGCAAAAGGAGGGAGTGCCATGCCGGGGCATAATATCAATTACATATACAGCTTATTCTCTGTGAAGGGGCAGGCGTATCACAAAAATGCTTCCCTGTCCCGGAACTGATTCCGCGTGCAATCTCTGCAACCGATTTCCGGTTATGGCTTCTCCTCCCGCAGGAATACCAGGAAGTCCCGTCACCGGATAATAACGAAGTCCTGTTTTGTCCGTAAATGCTGTTTAGGTGATTTCTGAAAATAAATATCCCATTTTCAGTTCACATGCACAGGGCACAAGCTGGAAGCTTATGCTACTTTTAATCAGTGCGCATCATTTTTTTCTGATTATACATGATAATACGTTTAATGCAAAGGGATTTTTCTGACAGTTGAGGAATGAAATCTTCAATTGTGGTCAGCATAAAAATTTCAGAAAAATAATATGCCCGGCATGATTTCCCCCCGAACCCCGCTGACAAAACAGGCAATTTTCTGCTGAAGAAAATCCCTTATTGCATTGTCAGATTTTTTGACATATAATGACTGAATCAGTAAGGGACAAAAACTCTGAAATCAGCAAAATCAGGATAAGTAGGGTTCCATAAATTTTCGTGTATAAAGTTTTCAGGATGTCCGGATCGGGGTTTCCCACAGAGAACACAGAGAAAAAAACACCCGCAGAGGACACAGAGGAAAAAATTATGTTTATTAAGGACGGTTCCATAAATTTTCGGGTATAAAATTTATGGAAGGTTACTTATTGCAATGCCAAACCTGTTTTGTAACAGACTGTTTTTGCTTTATATAATTTAACACATGCTTTGCATGGGCAGTATTCCGGTTTTGCTTTTTCCCGGTACAAAAGGGGTAAGAGAATTTCTGCCCCCCTTTAAAAAAGGGGAAAACCGGGACTTAAAAATTTCAGACAGTTATCCACAGAACGGAACACACTGCTTCCTGAGAGGGACAGGGCTGTTTCCTGCTGATTCTCTGAACTTCAACATTGTCATGTACTGGCAGATCGGCAGATTCACCCAGCTTGACAAAGGGAAGGCAAAAGAGTATAACCTGTCAGTTAAATTCTGACAAGGCATTAATACCCAAACAATTTTTTACAGCAAACGGAACATGCAAAGCCGCATTTCCACAATCCTGCTGTCAAATGGAATAAGGACTGGCATGAATGGCAGAGCGGAATTGGATAAAAAAATATCAAAACTTGAAAACCTGTACGATTGGATGCTCAACAGTCTGGTTATGAGAATGTCATATCTTTGCTCTGTTCATGTACTGCACGCAGGCATTATCTGTGGAGGATTCATATTCCACTTCATTCTCAAGTCTGCGGGGTATCCTGTGGCAGCCAGAATAATGGTGCTGATCGCTGTTCCGTCAATGGTATGCTTTTTTATTCTTTTTCCCCTGTGGCTGATCCTGACTGCGGTATTGGAGCGAGCCATAAACAGGCTGAAACTGCAAAGAATGCAAATACAATAACCCTATATGCCATAAAAAACATGATGTTGACGACTGACATTTGGAAAATAAAATAGGCTGTTCAATAAATTTTATGGAAAATTTTTCTGGATGCCTGCGAAGGGGGGATAAAAACATCTGACTTCCGACTTTATCAGATTTGCAGGTCGGGTTAGACCAAAGGCCGTAACCCGACACCGGATTATCCAAAAATTAAATTGCCTGTGTATTATAGCTTTTGTACTGACAGATATTTTTAAACAGTTTTTTTGACATACATCTTTCCTGCCCCATTTGCACAATTCATGCCGAATGCTTTGTTTTCCAACGCGTTCCCCGGCTGTATTCCGCAAATGATTCAGGAAAGCTGTATTACAGACTTCCGGCATACTTCCGGGTGTTCATGGGGCAGAAAAGATCAGAAATATTTTCCTGCCCCTTTCCCCTGATTGTTCTGCCGGATCAAACCAGATAACCCATACAGAAAGGAATCAGAACAGGTTTGTGTTCGAATACAACTGCCATGACATTGGAAAAAACAGAAAAATCAGATAACAGAGAGAAAAAGGCTGATCTGCGGGAAAAGACCGAGTCCGCCCCTCTCAAAGAGAAACCTGCCAAAAAAAGCGCGCTGCGGGAGAATACAGAGGCCATCCTCATAGCCATTGTTCTCGCGCTGTTCATCCGCACCTTTGTGGTGCAGGCATTCAAAATCCCCTCCGGGTCCATGAAGGAAACCCTGCAGATCGGGGATCATATCCTGGTGAACAAATTCATCTACGGCATCAAAATGCCCTTTACGCAGAAAACCCTTATTTCCCTGAAAAATCCGCAAAGGGGTGATATTGCTGTTTTCAAATTTCCCGAAGATCCGGACAAGGATTTTATCAAACGGGTTATTGCTGTGGGAGGTGATACTGTTGAGATCCATGACAAAAAAGTTTTTGTCAACGGAAAACCAGCGGAATATGAGCAGGCCGTGTTCAAAGATGGGCGCATAATTCCCGGCAATCTTCAGCCCAGAGATAACATGAAACTGATAACCGTGCCGGAAGATTCCCTGTTTGTTATGGGGGATAACCGGGATCACAGTTATGACAGCCGGTTCTGGGGATTTGTGAAACTTGGAGCGGTAAAGGGAAAGGCATTCATTATTTACTGGTCCTGGGACAAAGAGCAGGATTGGCTGCACAGTGTCCGGTGGAACAGGATCGGGGATTTACTCAAATAAACAGGTGATTCATGCAGTTTGGCCGAAAAGATGTTCTGGATATGGCTTCCCTGTCTGCCGAAGAGATCACCATGATTCTGGATACGGCGGAACGGATGAAGGAAATTTCCCAACGGCCTGTGAAAAAAGTGCCGACTTTGAGAGGACAGACCGTTGTTCTCTTTTTTCATGAGCCAAGCACCCGCACACGGACTTCTTTTGACATTGCAGCCAAAAGGCTGAGCGCAGACAGCATTTCCATATCTGCCTCCACCAGCAGCATTGTCAAGGGCGAAACCCTGATTGACACAGCCCGGAATCTGGAGGCCATGAATGCGGATATTATTGTGATGCGCCATTCCTCCTCTGGCGCGCCCCATCTGCTGGCCCCGCTGCTGCGGGCTTCAGTCATCAATGCAGGAGACGGAACCCATGCGCATCCCACCCAGGCTTTGCTGGATATGCTGACCGTGAGACAGCGGAAAGGCAGTTTTGAAGGCCTGCACATTGCCATTATCGGCGACATTTCCCACAGCAGAGTGGCCCGATCCAATATCGCGGGGTTCACAAAAATGGGAGCCCGCGTGACTGTCGCAGGCCCGCCGACCATGATTCCAAAGGGAATTGAATCTCTGGGAACCGCTGTCACCCATGATATGAACAAGGCCATTGAAGGAGCGGATGTGATTATGATGCTGCGGATTCAGAAAGAGCGGCAGAAGGGTTTTCTTTTTCCCACAGAACGGGAATATGCCAGTCTCTACGGTCTGAACAGCACGCGTCTGAAACACGCGAAAAAGGATGTGCTGATTATGCACCCCGGACCTGTGAACCGGGGCGTTGAAATCTCTCCGGATGTGGCAGACGGCCCCTGGTCGGTCATTCTGGATCAGGTGAACAACGGAGTGGCTGTGCGGATGGCTCTGTTATATCTTGTTTCAGGAGGTGCGCGCAATGCAGATACTGATTAAAAACGGGAGAATCACTGATCCGGGTTGCAGAGATGAAATCGCAGATATTCTGGTGAAAGATGGAAAGATTGCCGAAATCCGAAAAGATATTTCCTCTGCCTCTGCGGATCAGATCATTGACGCATCCGGCAGAATTGTCTGTCCCGGTCTCATTGACATGCACGTTCATTTCCGGGAGCCGGGCGAGGAATACAAGGAAACCATAGAATCCGGGTGCCGTGCTGCTGCACATGGCGGTTTTACGGCTGTCTGCACCATGCCCAATACCAAACCGGTCAATGATAACGGGCAGATTACAGAATATATTCTGAAAAAAGCCGCTGAAGCAAACGGGGTAAGGGTGTTTCCTGCCGGGGCAGTCTCACGCGGACTGAACGGAGATGCCCTGTGTGAATACGGGGAACTCAAAGCAGCCGGAGCAGTTGCCATCACAGATGACGGCAGACCTGTGAAAAACAGCCAGCTTATGCGCCGGGCTATGGAATACGCAGGCGGACTCGGTCTTCTGGTGATTTCCCATTCCGAGGATATGGATCTGGCCGAAGGCGGGGCCATGAATGAAGGGGAAACAGCAACCCGGCTGGGACTTCCGGGCATTCCCAATGCTGCGGAAAGCATTGCAGTCATGCGGGAAATAGCCCTGTGTGAACTGACCGGAGTTCCTGTGCATATTGCGCATGTCAGCACTGCACAGTCAGTTCATGCCATACGGGATGCCAAACTGCGGGGCATTCGGGTTACAGCAGAAACCGCGCCCCATTATTTCACTCTTACGGATGCGGCTGTGGGCGCATACAATACCCATGCCAAAATGAATCCTCCCCTGCGCTCGGAAAAGGACAGGGAGGCCGTGCGCAAAGCTCTGGCAGACGGAACCATTGATGCAATAGCCACCGACCACGCGCCCCATTCCGTGCTGGAAAAGGAAGTGGAGTTTGACCGTGCAGCCAATGGCATCATCGGACTGGAAACCTCACTGGCTCTGAGTCTGGCATTGGTGAGGGATGGTGTTCTGACTGTTTCACAAATGATTGAAAAAATGGCTAATAATCCGGCAAGGATACTTGGAATTGAATGCGGTCTGCAAATGGGAATGAGAGCGGATATTACCATTATTGATCCGGAAAAAATCTGGACAGTGAATCCTGAAAGTTTCCAGTCCCGGAGCCGCAATACACCATTTGCCGGATGGGAAATGAAGGGAAAGGCCGTGCTGACAATGGTTGGCGGGAAAATTGTATATTCGGATCTCTGACACAGGATACTGGTATGAAACCATGAATCATGGCCGTGACCGTAAGGGAGCGGATTTTCAGTATTCCGCATCGGTTCCCTCACGGTCACGGCTATGATACCGATTCTCCATTGAACTGATACTGATCCGGAGGAGTGCAAAAATTAAGCGGAGCGGTTTTTTGCACACACATGCGGAACCCCGGAAAAACTGACGGTACTGTATCAAATCAATGGAGAATTGGTATAATACCAAACCGCTTTCAAAGTTCGGGGAATGCCTCTTTTTTTTAAACCACGAAAAACACGTACAGCACGAAAAACAGCATTTTGTATGCTCATGTTTTGAAAGCCAATTGGTATAAACTTTTCACGGCATCCGGTTTTCCTGAAAAAATCTGGTTTTTCTGATACACGAAAATTTTCTTTGACTATACCATTACTTGAAACATTTTGGTTGTAAAATACCGCATTCGAAAGACCTGTCTTAGCAGAGTTTATAAAGATATTTATAGGTTAAACAGCCACGAATAACACAAATCTGCACGAATGCACAAACCGTAATTCGTGCAATTCGTGGCTGTACCATCAAATCTTCTGAGTAATAGTATATACTTTAACTGCCCGCTTAATCTGTTCAGACCTTTTCCCCGTTTCTGTTCACCCGTATATTGTATTCCCGGAGTTTGTGCCGCAGGGTTCTGGGACTGATTTTCAGCATATTTGCAGCCAGTTCCCTGTCGCCCCCGCTGTGGCTGAGAGCATCCAGAATAGCTTTGGTTTCCGCAACTTTCCGCACTTCAGCCAGATCCGTGATCTCCTCATGACAGGACACATTCAGACAATCCAGAAAATCAGACGGAAGATCCCTGACTGTGATTTCATCCCCTTCTGTGAGAATAAAGATTCTTTCCACCAGATTTTTCAGTTCCCTTATATTTCCGGGCCATTCATAGCGCAGAAAAATATCTGTCACTTCCGGATGGACAGAGGGTTTTGTCTTTTTGTAGATCAGTTCAAACTGATCGAGAAAATACTCTGTCATTTTGGGAATGACTTTTTTTCTTTCCCGCAAAGGCGGCAGATAGACCGGTACAACCTGCAGACGGTAAAACAGATCCTCCCGGAAGCGTTCTGTCCGTATTTCCTCTTTCAGGTCTTTATTCGTGGCCGATATGATGCGGATATCCACTTCAAGGGTTTCATTGCCTCCGATGCGTGTAAACCGGAAATCTTCCAGAACCCGCAGAAAATCCACCTGGTTCTGTAGGGGCAGTTCCGAAACCTCATCCAGAAACAGGGTTCCCCTGTCCGCGATTTCAAGGCAGCCTTTTTTCCGGTCAATGGCTCCGGTAAAGGCCCCTTTTTCATGCCCGAAAAGTTTGTCCTCAAACATCAGACCGGAAAGCACACCGCAGTTGATGGGCACAAAGGGATTTCCGGCCCTGGGACTGAGCATGTGGATGATTTTGGCAAGCATTTCCTTGCCTGTGCCGCTTTCGCCCAGAAGCAGAATATTCACATCATAGCGTGCCACCTGCCGGATAATCTCCATGACAGAGTGCATGGATTCGCATCCCAGAATAAATTCCAGGGTGATGGATTTTTCAAAATACTCTTTTTTCGGATATTTCAGTTTCATTGCCTGCGTAAATTAAAAGTTGAAAGTCCTGCTGATGATTCCATAGCTATTTGCGGAATATATCTGACAATCACAAATCTGCACGGGTTTTTCTCCCTTGTTCATCCCCCTCACATAACCGAAATTTCTTTCCCTGTAAAGTGTCAGATCTCTGAAAACGGCAAATACATGACTGATCCGGCATAAATTTGCCGTTTGCGATTTGGCAGGAACCTGGCTGCCGGGAGTGGATTAATATTTTATAGAAAACAATTACAGGAGGATAAACAGATTTGTCTGTATTTTTCCGGGCTGTGGCACATAACTTGCTCACAGATTGCCTGTCAAACAGGATAAAAGGAAGGAAAAGCATTTATGCCTCTGGAACTGGAAAAAGTCGTCAAAGATTTTATGCACCCCCTGAAAGATTACCGGTACATCGGGGAGAACGAGCCGGTAAGGAATGTGCTTCGGTTTATTACCGGGGATGAAAATGAGCGGAAATCCCCCTTTGTCATCGTGGTCAGTGACAGCGGAGAGGAACAGGGGACAGCCAGAGGGTTTATTTCCCCGCCGGAAATTGTGTTCGGCATTGCCAGACATTTTTTCAAAGGTGCGGAACGGATTGGGCCGATTTTCTGGGAAGGGCAGCTTCGGGCCGAGTGCATACAGGCCTTCCGCAAAAAGATTGGCGAAATTATGACACCCTTCAAAACCTGCATCAGCGAGTCAGAAATGATTATGGAGGCGATTTTTCTGTTCAACCGGCATCAGATCAATTCCCTCCCGGTGGTCAGGCAGAAAGAGGTGGTGGGCATTCTTCATCTGGAGGATATTCTTTTGGGAATTGCTGAAATGGTTTCAGAATGATATAGGAAAGGTTTGCTGTTCACAATACTTCACGTTTATTTGCTGAAAAGGGATATTATGCTGATTTTGAAGCTGAATGTCAAACCTGAGACAGAGATGCGGCTGAAAAAGATTCTGGAATACACCAAAGATGAGGAAGCCTTTGCACAGAAAATTGTCACATCGCAGATTGCAGAACTGAAAAACGGCATATTCCACATCCGGCTGCAGATGAAACAGTTTGAGGAGAAATACAATATGCTGTCCAAAGAATTTTACCGGCAGTACAGAAAATGCGTATTCGCGGATAAAGAGGATTTTGCCCGGTGGGCGGAAACATATGAAATGCTGCTTGAGAATGAAAAACGTCTCAGGGATTTGAAATAAGGGATACGGACGAATGGATTCCGGACAGATCCGGAATCTTTTGATTGTGATTGGATTTATGCTTTATAAGTGTTCAACGCAACCTATGGAGGAAAAATTTGAAGACAAAAATGGTAAAAGATCTGATGCTGCACCTTTCGGAATATGCGACTGTTTCCAAAGATGCCGCGCTCAGCGAAGCGGTGCTGGCCCTGAAAAAGGTGCAGGAGGGATTTGACAAGTCCAAATACCATCACAGGGCTGTTATGGTATTGGATGAAACAGGCAATGTTATCGGCAAGATCGGGCTGATCGACATTTTAAAGTCTCTGGAACCCAAATATGATCAGATGCTGTCTGACAAAGGCCCCTGGCATGTGGGATTTACCCGTACCTTTCAGAAATCCATGCTGGAAAAACTGAGGCTGTGGGATGAGCCTCTGGAGAATATCTGCAGAAAAGCCGGACAGATCAAAGTGGCATCCATTGTCAGACCGCTCACCGAGGGAGAATATATCGAAGTCAATGCCACGCTGGATGAGGCTATCCATCAACTGGTGATCGGGCATCATCAGTCCCTGCTCGTGATCGGTGAGGACAAAAAGATTGTCGGCATACTGAGACTGACGGACGTGTTTGAGGCTGTGAGCGAATCCATACTGGCCTGTGAAATCTGACCATCTGACATAAAAAAGGAGGAACAAACATATGGCAGGCAAAGCTGCAACTGATCTGAATCAGAAAAAGTTCAACTGGAAAAAATACATGTTCATGGGAATCGGTGTTTTCCTTTTTATTCTCGTGTACTATTCGCCACCCTGGCCCGATGCGGTGGATCCTCTGGGAAAGCATTTTGCGCTGAGCAAGGAGGGAAAAGGCGCGCTGGCCGTGTTTCTGCTGGCAGGCACATGGTGGGTGTTTGAAGTTCTTCCCATTGGTGTGACCAGTCTGGCCATTGGGGTATTGCAGGCTCTGTTTCTGATCCGCAAACCCGAAGTGGCTTTTAAAGATTTTATGGATCCCTCGGTTCTGTTCATTTTCGGGTCCATTGTGATTGGTCTGGTTTTTACCAAAACCGGGTTGACGCGGCGAATAGCCTACAAAATGCTGGCCATTGTGGGGGAAAAAACCAGCATGATCTATCTGGGCTGTTTTGTGCTGACTGCGGCTTTGACCCATATCATGGCCCATACGGCTGTTGCAGCGACCATCTATCCGTTGCTGGTGGCTATTTATTCTCTGTACGGTGAAGGCGACAAACCAACCAAATTTGGCAAGGGACTGTTTATCGGTATGGCATACGTGGCCGGTGCAGGAAGCATCATCACCCTGCTGGGCGCGGCACGGGGCGCAGTTGCCATTGGTTTTTTCAGCGGCATTATGAAAAAAAGCATCGGTTTTTTTGAACTGAGCTGGTATATGTTCCCGATTGGCTGGATCATGGTCTTTCTCCTTTGGGGCTTTTTTATGATCTTTTTCAAACCGGAAAAGGCTTCCATTCCGGGTTTGCGGGAAAAAGCCAAAAGACTGAATGCGGAACTTGGCGGCATTACCCGCAATGAGGTTATCGCAGCAGTTCTTGTGGCATCCGTGATTATCGTGCTGGGCGCATCAGCCATCATGAAATCCGCAATTCCCGGTTTCAAACCGCCGGACAAGACAGCCATCATCCTGATTTCCACCATTATGTTTTTTGTTGTCGGCATTCTTGACCTCAATGATCTGGAGGAAATCCCCTGGAACATCATTCTTCTCTTTGCAGGAGCCATGAGCATTGGTTTCTGTCTGTGGGAAACCGGCGCAGCAGAATGGATGGCTATCAACTGGCTGACCCTTTTCCAGAAATCCCACTGGTTTGTCTTTGTCATGGGCATAGCCTTCTTTGTCATGATAATGACCAACTTCATCATGAACGTGGCCGCAATTGCCATTTCCCTGCCTGTGGCTCTGGTCATTGCCCCCTATCTCAATGTCACAGGTGAAGTCATTCTTTTTGCTTCCCTTGTGACAGCAGGTATGCCCTTCCTTCTGCTCGTAGGCGCGGCTCCCAATGCCATCGCGTATGATTCCAAACAGTTCACCACAGGAGAATTTTTTCTCTACGGCCTTATCGCGAGTGTCATACTGATGATTGTGACAGGTCTGGCTGTGGCTGTGATATGGCCTCTGATGGGAATGCCCATTACCACCGGATGATGCAACATATGATATTGACTGCTGTAAAATCAGTCTGACAAAGCAAAACGGCCCTTCTGCATTCCGCAGTCGGGCCGTTCTGTTCTTTCCGGATCTGTCCTTTCAAAAAATCAGGAAATAATAAGTATACTGAAACAATTTTGGTTTTGTTTGGCACGGAAATTGCGTATGTGCAGGAATATGCTTTTTCAGTCTGTCCGAAGGGTTTTTCAGGCCGGAAACGGATGATTTTTCCCCGTCAGAATGTCAGGCAAAAAACATGCCGAAGTAAACCAAAATTGTTTCAGTATAATACCGATTCGCTATTTAATTTATACAATAAGGTGAGTTATTTCCTCTGTGTTCTCTGCGGTTTTTTCTCTCTGTGTCCTCTGTGGGAAACCGAATCATAAGTATATTTTCAATGGAGAATTGGTATCAGATCAGCGGATTTGACCCGCTATCTATATTTTTGTTGATTTATGTCATAAAGTTGGGTAAAAGAAAGCAGTTTTTCAGATGATTACAAATACTCACCTGATTGTCCGGGGACTTTCCAAAAAACAAACTGCCTGTTTTTTCAGCATTATGATGTCGGCTAAGGCTTTGCTGACCAGACCTGCAAATCTGACAGATTTTAACCATGCGCAGAGAATTTACCGTAATTTTAAAACTGTTTCTGCTGATATTTGTTATGTTCAGCCTGCTTTCCCACAATCCCGCAGATTTGGAAAATCTTGCCTGGAGTGATGCGAAGATTCACAATCTTTTCGGTGCGCTCGGTGCCTGCTTTTCCGGAGCCATGATTTCCCTGTTCGGAATCGGATCTTTCTGGCTGCCCATGATGATGGTTCTTGCCAATTTCCAGATTACACGGGACTATCCCCGGCAGGAAATTATCCATTCTGCTCTGGGCGGACTGATGCTGATGATCGCGTCCGGCAGTTTTCTGGCCCTGTGGGGGGATTTTTATGAACTGTTCGGAAACCGGTTTTCATCCGGAGGTATGATCGGTATTTTCCTGAACTCCCTGATTGTGGGCGGATTTAACAGGCTTGGAGGAAGTATTGTTCTGACTCTGTTTCTTCTGATTGCTTTTTCTGTAACAACCGGCATATCCCTCAGTGTTTTTGGTGAACGGATGCGCCGGGCTTCCATTGTGGGAGTCAGCCGGACAAAGGAGGCACTGGAAATGTGGCAGGTGCAGGGACGCCCTGTCCTCCGGCTGCCGTCAATGCCGGAACTGCCTGTTAAAAATCTGAAAAAACTGATTCCCCCCATCCCAAAACTGAAAAAAAATATGTCGCCGCCTGTGTCCGCGGAAATGCCGGAGCCTGAAAAAACTGTCCGAACCGAACCGCCTGCGCCTGCACAAACAGCAGAAGTCGCGGAAAACCATATTCCGGAGCCTCTTCACCTGAATAACGATGTTAATGCGGATAACAAAGACGCTGATGAGACAGCCGGTGTTTCCATAAAATATTCTGTCAGTCATTCCCCAGACTCTGCTGAGTATTCTGCACCAAATCATGGGACGGATTCCCTGACAGATACTGATGCGGATCTTCCCGTGAACATTCCTTCTGCTTTTCCGGTAATTTCTTCCGTGGAACATTCAAAACCCCGTAAAGAAAAAAAATTCTTCCCAGCGCTGTTCACCGGAGACCGCAAAGAATTTCAACTGCCGCCCATTGGTTTTCTCACTGATCCGGCCCACAGCGTTTCCCTTACAGATATGAATCATCTCAACCGTCAGGCCCGTATGCTGCAGGCCAAGCTGGATGATTTTGGTGTAAAGGGGGAAGTTGTAAAAGTCATTCCCGGCCCGGTTATCACCACATTTGAATACCGGCCTGCTTCGGGTGTCAAGATTAACAAAGTTCTCAATCTCACAGATGATCTGGCCCTGACCCTGAGTGCCATGACCATCAGGATTGTGGCTCCGATTCCGGGGCGTTCTGTCATTGGCATTGAAGTGCCCAATGCACAGCGGGAAATCGTGCGCCTGAAAGAAGTGATCAATTCTGCTGAATTCAAAAAATCCAATTCAAAACTGACTCTGTGTCTGGGAAAGGATATTGTGGGAAATCCGGTTGTTGCGCAACTGGATCAGATGCCGCATCTGCTCATTGCAGGATCAACCGGAACAGGCAAAAGCGTGGGACTCAATTCCATGATTTGCAGTCTGCTGTACAAATCCACGCCTGATGAGGTCAAAATGGTGCTTATTGATCCCAAGCGCATTGAACTTTCCATGTATGAGGACATTCCCCATCTCATCACTCCGGTGGTGACAGATGTGAAAATGGCAACCAATGCCCTGTTCTGGGCCGTGAGTGAAATGGAGCGGAGGTATCAGCTTCTTTCAGAAAAAAAGGCGCGCAATATCACGCAGTACAACCGCAAAGTGGAAAAGGAAAACCGGGAAAAGGGAAAAGATGAAAAAAAAGAGCATATGCTGCCCTATATCGTTGTGATTATTGATGAACTCTCTGATCTGATGATGGTGGCATCCAAAGATGTGGAATTTTCACTGCTCCGTCTCGCACAGATGGCACGGGCTTCGGGAATTCATCTGATTCTTGCGACCCAGCGGCCTTCGGTGGATGTGCTGACAGGCGTAATCAAAGCAAATTTCCCCACACGCCTGACCTACCGGGTTTCATCCAAAACCGATTCCCGCACCATTATTGACGCGAACGGTGCGCAGAGCCTGCTGGGAAACGGGGATCTGCTGTTTCTTCCGCCCGGAACCGCGACGTTGCAGCGCATTCACGGAGCCTATATTTCAGAAGATGAGGTTACACGGATTACGGATTTTCTCAAAGATCAGCAGCATCCCGAATATGACGGGACTGTTCTGGAAGGACTCACAGGAAAAAATACAGACAGGGAAGAGGAATATGAAGGGGGGGAGGATAGTCAGATTCATATATTTGATGAGCGGTATGATGACGCTGTGGCTTTGGTGACACAGTCAAAACAGGTTTCTGTCACACTGGTGCAGAGGCATCTGCGCATTGGTTACAAACGTGCGGCAAAACTTTTGGAAATCATGGAAAAAGAAGGGGTTATCAGTCCACCGAACAGAGGGAAAACCAGAGAAGTGCTGGTGCGGGGGTATGAGGATATGCCCTGAATTGCCTCTTAAATCAATGGCATTGAGTATCAGACAGGATCGAACGGATCTGCGCTGCAATCCGGGGAAAATTTTTCAGTGTTTTGTTCAGGGCCTCTGTGTCAAAGAGATCAAGCTGGAAGCGGAAATCTTTGCTCCATACAGACAGGGGCGGCCAGGGATATTTTTCTGCCAGTTTTTTCATTTTTTCCGCAAATGTGTCCATATCATTGATGGTCATGATTTCTGAAATTTCTTTCCATTCCCCTGTCATGCTTTCCAATATCTGAAGAAGTTCCGGCAGTTTTTCCTGCATGGCAGAATCAGGTGTATCTGTTTTTTTCACAGCCTGAATCTGTTCCATACGGCATTCAGACTCTGCCACACGGTGTTTCAGAAAACGGGCCAGCAGGGAAATCAGTCCGGATTTGTTCACCGGTTTGCTCAGATACCCGTCACAGATTTCTGACAGATCTTTTTCTGAATCCCTCATGGCCCAGGCAGTGACGGCAATAATTGGAATTTTTTGGAAATTTTCATCTGCTTTGAGAATCCGGGCAGCCTCCCTTCCGCTTAGCACAGGCATTTTAATGTCCATGAGAATCAGATCCGGCCGGTGCTGCCTGGTCTTTTCCACTGCCTCCTCCCCGTTTTGTGCTTCAATGAAAACAAAGGGCTGATCCTCCAGATATTTTTTCAGCAGTAAGCGGTTGTCTGCCATATCATCAGCCATGAGAATACAGGCCGGTTCAAAGACTGTCTTTCCGGGACGCGGAGAAAATATTTCAGCCTTCTGCTCCCCGGTACTGTGAAGATTCGGAATTGTCACGGTAAAGGTGCTTCCTTTTCCGGGCATACTGTGCAGGGAGATTTGCCCCTTCATCATTTCCACCAGACGTCTGGTGATGGTCAGTCCCAGTCCTGTGCCCCCGTATCTGCCTGTATCCTGCCCTTTCTGCTGCTCAAAGGCTTCAAAAATATGCTCTGCCTGATCTTCAGGAATGCCGATACCGGTATCTTCAACCGTAAAGATCAGATCATATGTATCTGGTTCTTTGTGATATTCGGTATATACACAAATATGAATCCCCCCTGCATCCGTAAATTTGACAGCATTTCCCACCAGATTGAACAGCACCTGGCGTACACGGATTTCATCCATGAGCAGAAAGGCAGGTATGGCCGGATCTGTCACAAGAGTCATTTTCAGTCCCCTGTCTGCTGTTTTTTGGGAAAACATACGTGCGGTTTCACTGAAAAGATGATACACATCCACAGCCTTATGATCCAGTTCCAGTTTTCCGGCCTCAATTTTGGAAAGATCAAGAATATCATTGATCAAAGCCAGCAGGGATCTGCCGCCGGCCCGGATCAGGGAAAGATACTGTTTCAGTTTTTCATCCCTGATTTTTTCTTCCACAATCTCGGCAAACCCCAGAATGGCATTCATGGGCGTCCGGATTTCATGGCTCATATTGGCAAGAAACAGGCTTTTGGCCCGGTTTGCGGCCTCGGCTGCCTCTTTTGCATTGCGGAGAGTTTCAGCGTTTTCCTTATGCCGGATGGCATTGACAAAAATATCGGCCACAGTCCGGAGCAGACTGATATCCTCTTCTGTCCATGCTTTTTCTTTGCGCACAGCATCAAAACCGATAAAACCTGTGGTTTTTCCCTGAAATCCCAGTGGAACCATGATCAGGGACTGAATGGCCTGGGTTTCAAATTCAGCTTTTTCCGCACAGGCTTCCGGAGGCAGGTCAGCAACCCGTGGAACATGAACAGCTTCCTCCCGCATCAGACGGGAAGCTGCCCAGGGAAAATCATCAATCCGCTGACCTTTGCATTTTTCAATCTGTGACGGTATTCCGGCCGCGCACCATTCATGTGTATTGTCCATATAAACACTGTCTGGGGAAAAAAGAAAAAGATAACTGCGATCCGCGCCTGCATGAATGCCGATCTGTTCGAGAGATTCATTGATGGCACTGTCAATTCCATCCGGGGAAAAATGGATGAACCCGGAGGATATTTTCCCCACAATATGTTCAAAAATCAGATGATAGCGGAGTTTTTCCTCTGTCATTTTCTGTTCGGTAATATCCCAGGCCACATGCACACTGCCGGACAGATTCCCGTTTTCCCCATGCAGGGGGGATACAGTGACAATGAAATGGCGGTTCAGGGTGGGTTCAAAAACTTCCTGCATCTGGGATTCCCCGTTTTCCAGCAGGCGGCAGTGGGGACAGAAAGAAGGCGGAGCCTCTGTTTTGTGAAAAATTCTGTAGCATTTCTCCCCTATAGCGGATTTGCTGTCTATTCCCAGCTCCTGTGTCATGGGCCGGTTTATTCTGACAATGCTGTGTTCTTTGTCCAGAATCATAATCAGATCCGGCACGGCATCAAAGGTTTTTTCCCACTGATCCTTTGCCATGCAGAGATATTTTTCTGCATTTCTTCTCTCACGGATTTCCTTTTCCAGAAGAATATTCTGTTCATACAGACAGTTCTGCATATCCTTCATCCGTATATGCAGACGGATGCGGGCCAGCACCTCGCCCAGATCAAAGGGTTTGGTGATATAATCCACCGCGCCGGCTTCCAGCCCCCTGATTTTGTCAGCAGAATCTGTCTGTTCACTCATGAAAATTACAGGAATGGCAGCCAGGAGTTCATCCTTTTTCAATATCCGGCAGACAGTGAAACCGTCCATGCCACCGGGCAGCATGACATCCAATAAGATAATGTCCGGCAGAATCCGGGTCATAATATCAAACGCGGATTCACCGGAAGCGGACACCAGCACCCTGAAACCGGATTTTTCCAGACAGTCAGACAATACCTGAATATTGTCAGGGTTGTCATCCACAATCAGAACTGTGTTGGAGAACATGTTTTTTCACCTGTGTCAGTAACGGATGGCAGATCTGCGGAACTGTCAATTTTTTCTGCACCCGCAGAAGCAGTGACAGGAAAAAAAATATTGAACTGACTTCCCCGTCCCGGCTCACTGGATACGGTAATGCTCCCTCCGTGATTTTTTACAATGCCGTAAACAATGGACAGTCCCAGCCCGGTTCCCTCCCCGATTCCCCTTGTGGTGAAATAGGGCTCAAAAATTCTTTCCCGGATCTCAGGATCAATTCCGTGCCCGGTATCGCACACGGAAATGCGGACATAATGCCCCGGATCAGGTGCGGGTTCATGGTTAGACAGCAAGGATTTTTCCCCAATGCGGATATTTTCCAGTCTCACCTCCAGAATGCCGCCTCTTTCCACCATGGACTGCACAGCATTGTTGTAAAGATTGAGCATAATCTGATGCAACTGGGCCGGGTCACCCTGAACCGGATCAGAGGCATACGGCAGACTGGATCGGACTTCCACGGATTTGGGAACAATTGCTTTGATCAGTTCCAGGGAATCTCTGATAATGGGCACTATATTCATGGGTTTGGGCAGCAGTTCTGTTTTCTGGCAAAGATACATCAACTGCCGGATTACATTTTTGGCGCGGAAACAGGCTGTGCGGATTTCCTCCAGATTGAACCGGGCCGGATTCCATTCCGGAATGTCATCTGCGGCAATATCTGCATTTCCCAGAATAATACCCAGAATATTGTTGAATTCATGGGCAATTCCGCCTGTCATGGTTCCAATGGCCTTCATCTTGTGGGCCATGCGGAGCTGGGTTTCCAGTTTTGTCCTTTCCGCAATCTCATGCTCCAGACTGATGTTCTTTTCTTTCAGTTCTTTTTGCAGGCTCTGAAGGGACAGATGGGTTTTTACCCTTGCCAGAACAGTTTCCACCCTTATGGGTTTGATGATATAATCCACCGCTCCCATTTCCAGACCTCGGACCTCATCCACTGCATCTGTAAGGGCAGTCATGAAAATCACCGGAATATCTTTTACCGCATCATCGGATTTCAGACGGCGGCATGTCTCAAATCCGTCCATACCCGGCATCATAATATCCAGAAGAACAATATCCGGATGTGCCTGTTTTGCGGTTTCCAGTGCTGACTCCCCGTTGGTATTGACCAGCACCCGGAATCCGGACATTTCCAGTGTATCAAACAAAACGCCCAGATTGGACGGTGTATCGTCAACAATGAGAATGACCTCCCGTTCTTTGCCCATTTTTCCTCCCTGTTTTTATGGTTTATTCCTGAAATTTCACAAAACACCGGACAGGATAAAAAAAATCCGAACATACCATTTTTCTGTCGGAAAAAACAGGTTATTATTGCATATTTTTTTCATTTCAGATAAGATTTGCAGGCAATACGGAAATATCTCTGTTCCATGTTTCTGTAAGATTTTATACGAAACCCGTTTATTTATAAAGATAAGCCATAACATAAAAAAAATGAAAAATCGATTCAAAGATGCGGTAAGGATTATCCGTCAGGCCGGTTATAAAGATATGGCCGGACGCATGGAAAGGGAACTGGAATCCGCAGAATCCGCCATATACAAAATTGCGGTCGCAGGTGAGTTCAAAACCGGGAAATCCACTCTGATCAACCGGATATTTCTGAAAGAAAATCTGCTGTTCACCGACATTATGGAAGCTACTGCCGTGCCTGTGGAAATCTGTTACGGGACAGAAAAATGCCTTGAAATATATCCATATATTTCAAGTGGTTCTGAAAAAAATGATTTTCCGGATGAATCCCCTGATCTCCCCCTTATCCGCACACAGGAAGGAAAACCTCTCCGGCTGTCTGATCCTGACCCGGACACGATCAAAGCCTATACCTCTGCGGAAAGCCCGGAAGATCGCGCCCGTCTTGCGGAAAAAACCGCAAAAGTGAAACTGCACTGGCCTGCGTCCAATCTGGAAGGATTGCATATTTTTGACACGCCCGGCATCAATTCCCTGAATGCCGCAGTGATTGCCGCGACCTGCCGCATCCTTCCCCAAGCTGACCTTGTGCTTTTTATGACCGGCGCAAAGCAGTTGTCCCATACAGAAAAGGAATTTCTTTCCTCGCTCATTTTCCGGGAGGGAATCACCCGGTGCATGATGATTGTGACATATGATTCATCCGGGGAACAGTCTGCTTCCGAACGGGATCAGTTGGCCGCAAGCATCCGGAAACAGTTGGCACATATGGGACATGAAAACATTCCGGTTGAATTTTTTGACATTCGGGAAATTCCCTCTCAGCAGAGCAGCGAAAGTTTTCGGAAACGGATTGACAGAGAAATCCCTGTGCCGGACAGAAAACCCTCAGCCAATGACGCGGATGATGTCATAGCCCAACTGCTCGGTCATAAGAAAAAAACCGAACCTGCGGCAATATCTGAAATATCTGACAGCAGATCATCAGAAACATCCGCGCTGGAGCAGAAAATCATTGCCTTTATCCGGGACAATGTACGGCCCGGACGCATGGAAAAGACAGAGCGCGTGCTGGAAAATCAGATTCGGCTGGCTCTGTTCCGGTGTCAGGCAGAACTGTCCGCGTTTCGCAAAAGTGAATCTGAACGCCAGCATATAGGCAGTGAAATCCGGGCGCAGGAAGCGGAAATCCGTCTGAGGCATGAAGTTCTCACCCGTGAATTCCGGCAGGAACTGGACGCAGTGCGTTACACACTTATCCGGAATGCACAGACCGGACTTCGGCAGATCGCAGACAAATGGATAAGCGGATTTGATGGCTGTGAAGATTTGCCGGAAATCCGCACACGCCTGAAAAATGCGGCAGATTTTCTCAAACGGGATACAGAGGAAATGCTGCTGACCTGCTCCCGCAAAGCCGGAGAGGAACTTGCTGAACTGATTCGCAGATACGGAATGAAAACACAGGTGCTGTTTCAGCCCTGGCAGTCGGACATCAGCAGGAAAATGGAAATTGACGGGGGCATTCTGGCAAAAATTCCGCCGTTTGCGGTGCTGGCCTTTGATCTTATGCTCTTTGCCCGTTTCGGCCCATTCGGCCCAATTGCGGATATTCTTATCCGGCTGCTGGTGCATTATATCCCTTTGATCAACAAAGCCCTGCCAGTATCCATTGCGGGCAGTGTGCTGAAGAAAAAAATCCGCAGTTCCCTGCAAACCTGTTTTGAACAAATCACAGAGGATTTGCCGGAGCAGATTGGGAAAAGTTTTGATCCCCTGATCCAAAATCTGATGAGCCAGTGGCAGGAATACGCGGAAATGCAGTTAAAGACTGTGCGGGAAAGTGCAGAGCATATTACAGCGCAGCCTTTGGACAGAGACCGGCAGATATTTTTGTATGAGATGCAGCAGAAACTGGAACTGCTGCTGGCCGGGAAATCAGAAACATGATGCCATCAGATCACCCTGACAATCTCTGGAACCAGACCGTATATGCCCGGATAGAAAAGGAAATTGATCCATTTTTGGATACGGGGTATTTCCGTCCTCTGCACCGGGCTTATACCGGAAACAATACCTTCTGGTCAGTTCCCTCTCCGGAACCGGATTTGGATGATGAATTCTGGGAAATGCTGAAAAACCATCTGGACAGTGAAACTGTAAAATCCGCAGCAGTAAAATTGGGAGAAGAGATTTTCCAATGGGAACCGGAGGGAAACAAACTGATATTTGCCGCAATTCTCCGAGCCGGTGTTCCCCTTGCAGACTGGCTCTGCCAAATGATGCCCGGATCAATAGCAGTTTCCCTTTCCCTGTTTGTGGGACTGGGCATAGATCGGATCGCTTTGCAGATGATACAAAAGACCTGGCCAGAGCGGAAAATTGTATTTGTTGACGGCTGGACAGGCAAAGGCGGCGTGGCCCGCGCCATAAGGGAACTCAATTGCGGCCCTTTGGCAGTTCTCAATGATCCCTGGGGATGTGCGGATTTCTCCGGCATACAGAAAGATATATTCTGTCCCACAGCCTGCTTCACGGGCACATCCACTTTGGGTTTTTCCCGGACATTTTTCACTGATGAAAACAATCTCTTTTCTGCATACCGTTTCCCCCGAAAATACTGCCGGGAAGATTTGGTAGGATGCTGGCAGAAACTCTGCCCTGTGCCTGCAAATTCCGTATTATCCGATACAAATTCTGTCTGCCGAAATGGAGTAACATTTCAAAGCAGACTGCATGAAAAAAGTGAAAAACCCTCTGTGTCCTCTGTGGGAAACAACAAACCCTCTTTGTTATCTGTGGGAAACAATAATCCCTTCCCCCGCAGCAGAACAAAACATCCCTTTTTTGCAGAAACAAATCTGCGAATCCACGCCAATGAAGTTTGCCGTGCGCTGATCAATGCAGCCCCGGAAACGGTCATGTTTTTCCATGATGCCGCATATGTGAAAGAGCATTATCCTCTGCTCCCGGTTTTGGCAGAACGCAGAAAAGTGAACATTGTTTATGAATGCAGGGAACTGGAAAATCTGAAAACCGCAGTGGCCTGTTCTTTGAAAACGGAAAAGTGATTTATACCGATTCGCTATTGATTCTGTACAATACAGAATATATCATTACTTGAAACATTTCGGTTATAAAATACCGCATTCGAAAGGCATGCCTCAGCAGAGTTTTTAAGTATCGGTACAGTTTAAACAGCCACGAATAACACGAATCTGCACGAATGCACAAACCGTAATTCGTGTCATTCGTGCAATTCGTGGCTGTACCATCAAATCTTCTGAGTAATGGTATACAAATCCGGAGGAGTGCAAAAATTAAGCGGAGCGGTTTTTTGCACACGGTCAACAGCGGAAAAACTGACGGTATTGTATCAAATCAATGGAGAATTGGTATTACGGATGCCGGATTCTTTTAATCTGTGAATGGCATTTTTTATTTTTTTTACTGATTTTTCATAATTTGTCAATCAATGCTCTGCAAAGTTCATCTGCGGATACACCGTCTGTATTCACAAAAAAATTCGCTGCTTTTTCATACAAAGGGTATCGGAATGCCATATTTTCCTCAATTTCATCCACCAGTCCTTTATCCGTCAGTGCCGGTCGCTGGGATTGGGTTTTTTCATCCCCAAGCAACCTGGATTTTACGGTTTCGGCATCTGCTTTCAGCCATATCACAGTTCCACTTTTTTTCATGTCACTGATATTTTCAGGATTGAGAATCACACCTCCGCCGGTGGCAATTACCTGATTGTCTTTTTTGCAAAGACGGACAAGGGTTTCCCGCTCTTTCTGCCGGAAATATTCCCATCCGTGCCGTGCCACCATTTCCGCAATGGTAATGCGGTGTTCCATTTCCAGTTCCCTGTCCGCGTCAGCAAATGTCAGTCCCAGAGTTTCGGCCAGCATTCTGCCAATGGTACTTTTGCCGGTGCAGCGGTATCCGATGAGAAAAATGTTCATTGTGAATATAATCCTTTTGAATCATTGCCAGATACGGGTTATATAGTGTTTAAGATAATTATTTTGGAGTAGGTTGGGGTGAACGGAGTGAACCCCAACAATTTAAGAATGTTGGGGTTCACTCCGTTCACCCCAACCTACAGGAAACTACAGGAAACCCCAAAAATATTATCTTAAAGACTATATCAGCATACAGATCAAATTTCGGATCGCCTGAAAGAATCTGCATATTTTCACATATGGCTGTTGAAATGATGAATCTGTCAAAGGGATCTTTATGATCCGGATGAGTTTCAAGTGACTGATAATAAAGAATATGGGAATTCCGGACAGGAACAATTTCCATTCCCGCCGTTCTGGTCAGTTTTATAATATTTTTCAGACCAATGGGAATTTCCAATTTGCCGATATTGATTTTAATCGCCATTTCCCAAAAGGAAATCTGGCTGACAGCAAGTTTTGAATTAATATTTTTCAATATCTCAAATGCCTTTCTGCCAATTTTATCTTCATACCCGCATCCAAAAAAAATCAGAACATGCGTATCCGGAAGATAATTCATTCGTATTCCTTCATTTCTTCAATGGGATCATCAAATGGGGACATATCAATCTCACAATTGAAAAATCCGGATTTTCTTGAAACACGTTCTTCTTCAACCGGTGCAAACTGAAAAAGCGTCATCTTCGCATCTCCGACAATACTTCGACAGCACTTTTACCGCCTTTCCATGCAGATCCGATTTCCTCAGCCAGAATCTTCCATTCCTGTTCAGAATCAGCCAAAGATTCAATGCCTGAATCCAACCGGATAAGGGAAAGCCATTTTTCAAAAGCGTTTATATCAACGACTGCTTTATCTTTGCTGAGGAATGTTTCAAAAAAAGGCATTTCCTCTATCACTGAAATATGCGATATTATCATACTCGCTCCTTTAATGAAAGTTCGTCTTCAGTTTGAAAATACTATACCTCTTTCAAAAGTCGCTGGCTACCCTTTTTTTATCTGGAATCATAAGCCTTTAAAATGTACTTTTGAAAGAAGTCTGCTATACATCCGCCATGCCATCGGATTTAAGAATCCTGACAATATGACATGCTGCATGGTATTTGCTACGGACACGGCCTTTCATTTTGGAAAAACGGCAGTGGGTCTTTTCATACTGACAAAACCCAACCTCCGGACCCTTCCCTGAAGGAAAGCAGGGCTGTTAAGTTCTTTAAAAAATCCCCTCTTGAGAGGGGCAGGGGTGTGTCTTTTCCCCATTGCCGGAACACACCCCTTTATCCCCTCTCAAGAGGGGAATAAGAACTTAACACCCCTGCCTGAAGGAAAGGGGATAAGGGATAACAACAATTCATCTGCTGTACAGTTCCGCAAATACAGTCCAGAAATCCGGAAAGGATTTTTCCACGCACATTTCATTTTTGATGCAGACACCAGGAACTTTCAGACCGGCAACAGCCATGCACATAGCCATACGATGATCATTGTAGGTTTCAATTTCCGCTCCGTGCAAAGGCTTTCCGCCCATGATAATCAGACTGTCTTCAGTGGCTGTAATATCCGCTCCCATTTTGGAAAGTTCTGCTGCAACTGCAAGCAGCCGGTCGCATTCTTTGGCTTTGAGATGGGCCACATTGCTTATGACAGTCGTACCTTCAGCAAAGGCCGCGACTACAGCCAGCGTGGGAACCACATCCGGCATATTGCCCATATCTTTTTCAATTCCCCTGAGTTTTCCACCGATAACGGTAATGCCGTCTGCTTCCCGGATAACACGGCATCCCATCTGTTCAAAGCATTCACACAGGCGCACATCCCCCTGCCGGGAATCTCCGTTGATGCCTTTTACTTTCACTGTCCCGCGTGTAACCGCAGCAGCAGCCCAGAAATAACTTGCATTGGACCCGTCCCCTTCCACAGTGAAAGAACCGGATCGGTAAAACTGATTTCCGGGGACAGAAAAGCGTTCGTATCCCTGCCGTTCCACAGAAACCTGAAAACGGTTCATAATATCCACTGTAAGATCAATATAAGGTTTGGATACCGGCCCTTCAGTCACATGAATGTCCATGCCCTGTTTTGTGCAGGGAGCCATAAGCAGCAGCCCGGAAAGATACTGACTGCTAACGCCGCAGCGGATTTGCACTTTTCCGCCTTTGACATTTCCACCCTGTATTTCCACTGGCGGGCATCCGTTGCTGTTCACAGATCGCACGGGAATCCCGGCCTGCAGCATGGTTTCCAGCAGATCTCCGATGGGCCTTTCTTTCATACGTTCAGAACCGGTCAGCACAGTTGTTCCTTTGGCAAGCCCGGCAACTGCCGTAAGCAGACGCATGGATGTTCCGGAATTTGCCAAATAAATTTCAGGACATGCCATCAGATTTCCGGATTTTCCGTGAATAATAAACTGTCCGTTCCGATCTTCCACCTGCACTCCGAAAGATTTCAGGGCTTCCAGTGTCAGCAGAGTGTCTTCGCTGCGAAGTGCATTGGAAACAGTACATATGCCGTCTGACAGAGCCGCAGCTATGAATGTCCTGTGGGTATAACTTTTGGAACCGGGGACAGTGATTTCCGCGTGTATAATGTTCTGTGTTGTTATTTCCTTCATAATGTAATTCCCAAACCTTGTAAGAATGTTGAATGCTCAATGCTGAATGTTATACCAATTTTCCATTGATTTGATAAAGTATTGTCCGTTTTTCTGCTGTTGAGCCTGTGCAAAAAACCGCTTTGCTTAATTTTTGCACTCCTCCGGATTGCGTGTGCAAAAAACCGCTCCGCTCAATTTTTGCACTCCGCCGGATTTGTATTCCGTATTGTATACAATTACTTAGAACATTTGATGGTGCTGCCACGAATTGCACGAATTACACGAATTACACGAATTATGTTTTGTGCATTTTGTGCATTTCGTGCAGATTCGTGTCATTCGTGGCTGTACTGTCAAATCTTATGAGTAATGGTATATAAAACCAATTGCGAATCGGTATCAGCCCGTCTGCCGCCGTATCTTTACGCACAGGCAGCCGCATCAGAGATATACCATTATACTCAGAAGATTTGCCACGAATTGCACGAATGACACGAATTATGGTTTGTGCATTCGTGCAGATTCGTGTTATTCGCGGCTGTCTGAACTGTAAATATTTTTATAAACTCTGCTTATGCAGGCCTTTCGAATACGGTACTTTACAACCGAAATGTTTAAGGTAATGGTATAAATCTGATTTTCAGGTTATATCCTTACCAGCAGTCCGCAGTTTTCCAAAGCTGTCATATTGCCATTCCGGATCATTTCTTCTGCTGTAAAAACAGTCAGAGAAATCCCCATTTTTCGGCAGCCCTGAATCCAGTTCTGCTGATGGTTCTCCAGTGCGGACAGGTAATTTTTATGGGCATTTTCATCAAAAAACAGTTCACTTATCTCCCCGGTTTCCGAGTCAGTCACCCGGAGATTTCCCCGTAGATGCGGATTTCTGTCTGCTTCGGCCAGCACCTGTATCACATAAACAGCCGCTGCTCCATCCGCTATCCGGGACAGAACCATCTGCGGATCTCCGGGAAAAATAAGATCACTGAGCAGAATACGTATGCCGCGGCCGCGCCAGCGGGGAGGGAGAAAAGCAAGTTCATCTGAAAGGGGACGGATGGACGCAAAAGAGATTCCCTGCCAGACGGAAGCGCGATCCGCTCCGTTTTCCACAGGCAGACAGCCTTCCGCAGTCATCCATACATTACAGGTGCATCCAGCGTTCCGTGCAGCAGCAGACAGCAGGGCAGCGAGTTTCAGAGCGGCCTTTGCCTTATCTGTGCCTTCCAGATTCATGGAACAGGATGTATCCATGAGAATATCCGTATGGGGTTCCACTTCCTCACGAAAAAGTTTCACCATGAGCCTGTCGCTTCTGCCATAAGCTCCCCAGTCAATGCGGCGCAGGTCATCTCCGGGCTGGTATTCACGGAAATCTCTGAAATCCAAAGAGGTTCCCACACCATGCCCAGACAGATGCCCCTGCTTTCCCCTAAGTGCCTCGCGTGGGATTTTCAGGGAATACACCTGCCCGGCCTGTTCGCCTTCCTGCAAATATCTGCGGATTTCATCCATTTGGAATGGTATTTCTCCATTGAGAATGCTGCTGTCTTTAAAAAAATTATACAATAATCTTCCAGCAGCGGTGAATCTGTTTCTTTTTGCTTACATAGTCTTCGGGAATGGTCAAAGAGGTGATTTCCTTTATTTCAGAGATGTTCAGATGATCCATCCGGGGTTCAAAATTCTGATGGTTTACAGAAAAGAAAACAATTCCACCTTTTTTCATCAGGGACACTACTGTTTCAAGAAGAACAGGATGATCTGTAACAATCTCAAATTCCTGATTTTTGCTCCGGGTGCTTGAGTAGGACGGAGGATCCACAAATGCGAGATCAAAGGTCTGATTCTGCCGCTTTGCCCGCCTGAGAAAATCAAATGCATCTGCGTGTATCAGGGTGTTTCCATTTTCAGGAATTCCATTGCGTTCCAGATTTTCTTTTGCCCAGTCAATGACTGTTTCTGACCGATCAACCGAAACCGTGGATCCGGCCCCGCCTTTTGCAGCATAACAGGTGAAGGTTCCTGTGTAACAGTAGAGATTGAGAAAATCCTTTCCTGTAGACAGTTCTCTCACCATCTGGCGGGTATTCCGGTGATCGGAAAACAGACCGGTGTCCACAAAATCGGAAAGATTGACAGAAAACTTCAGATCCCTTTCCGAGACAATAATTTTTTTATCTGTATAATCAATCCTTTCATATCTTTTCCCTTCCTGCTTTCCGGACTTCCGTTCCTTCAGATGCACATTTTCCATTGGAACGTCCAAAGCTTTGGCAACAGCCTCCCCCATCATTGGCAGCCATTCCGGTACGGACTGCATCCGTATGTATTCCCCAAGGACCAGATGCCCTGCATACCAGTCAACAACCGCACGGATTTCAGGAATGTCCCAGTCATAGAGCCTGAAAACATCTATACCCTGTTTTGTGAACCGTTTGTGAAGATGATGCCAGCGTTTTTTGACCCTGTTTGCCAGCATGTCTGCCTGATTCCGGAAGGCTGTCTGCAATTGTGTTTTATCCATTGTATACCTTTACACAGAAGATTTGATGGTACAGCCACGAATTGCACGAATGACACGAATTGCATGAATTATGGTTTGTGCATCCGTGCAGATTCGTGTTATTCGTGGCTGTTTAAACTGTACCGGTACTTAGGGATTATCAATTTCTTAATATACCGTTTTAGGATTGATTGTAATATCAT
>CAZHPS010000019.1:0-28916 GCA_964534335.1 uncultured Desulfobacterales bacterium | reverse complement strand
ATTCCGGGCAGTTCATAATAAAATCCTTTCACTGAGCATTGTGATTTCAAAAGTTATCCGGAAAACAGTAATACAGATATATATGTTTGTAAAGTATGAATATTATGACAGCATTACTTGTGTAGCACTACCCAAACTTTCAATACCGCACTCCGGTTTTCACTCAGGTTATGCCGTCAATATCCGGAAGCTGAAGAATGTTCATAAAAGCACCGAGGTTCTGCACAGCCTGCACAAATTTTTCATATTCCACAGGTTTGGTAATATAACCGTTGCATCCGCAAACATGGCAGAGTTCCACCTCACGGGGATCATCGGTGGTTGTGAGAATGATAACCGGCATTTTTTTCAGTTCCGGATCAGTCTTGATCCGCGTGAGAACTTCCACTCCGTCAATCTTAGGCATCCGTATATCCAGCAGCAGCAGGTAGGAACTGCCTGATTCTCTTTTATTTTCAGATGTTCTGAATAAAAAGCTGAGAATCTCATCTCCGTCCCTGAAAAGCAGTATTTCATTGCGGATACCGGACCTGCGCAGATTTTTCATTATCAGGGTGGCATGTCCCTCATCATCTTCTGCTATGAGAATTGTGGATTTGCTCTTCATCTCTTTTTTCATTTCCTGAAACCTTATCCATGTTGGGTACAGATACATAAAAACGGCTTCCGGCTCCGGGCGCGGATTCCACCCGGATGCTTCCCTCATGCTTTTCCAGAATTTTGCGGATTATGCTCAGTCCCAGTCCCTCTCCGGGAATTTTTGTATCAAGCCGGCTGAAAATTTCAAAAATACGGGAATGATATTCTTCCGCAATTCCAATGCCGCTGTCTTCCACACAATACTCAGTTTCGCGGTTTTTGGCAATTCCTGAAATGCGGATTGTGCACCTTCTGTCAGGATGCGAAAATTTCAGGGCATTGTCAATGAGATTGGAAAACACCTGATTGAGCATGGTTTCGTCTCCGAAACAGTCCGGCAGTTCGCGGATTTCCACTTCCGCCCCGATCTGTTTGATCCGGTATTCAAAGGTTTTCAGAATATCCGACAGCATGGCATTCATGCGGATTTTTCTGATATTTATGGCTCCCCTTCCCAGACGGGACAGGCGGAGCAGCCCGGAAAGAAGCATATCTATTTTGGTCGCACTTTTAAAAATGTATTCCAAAGATTCATGAATATCAGCCTGATAAAAGGAAGCGGTTTTTTCCCTGAGTTCCTGCATGTCACCGGACTGACTGATCTGTGCGAACATTTCATCAAAGGTTCTTTGCAGTTCCTTTCCAAATCCCTGAATATTCACCAGAGGCGAACGCAGATCATGGGAAGCCACATACACAATCTGCTCCAGTTCCCTGTTTTTCTCTGTCAGTTCCCGGTTCAGGTGTATGATATTCTCCTCCGCGCGTTTGCGGGCTGTTATGTCAATGGCCGTACCTGCAATCTGAGAAATACCGCCTTTGTCATCACGCAGAAAGGGAACATCCCAACTGTGCAGGGTACGCCATTCTCCATCTGCATGTTTCATCCGGTATTCGGTATCCAGAATCTCCCCGTCCCGCGCATTCAGCAGATGATGATGATGGGCAGCAACCTGCTCAAAATCATCCGGATGAAGCATCCGGGGGAAAAGCCTGTTTCCAAGTTCCCGTACTGTTTCCGGCCTGTAACCCAGCAGACGGCTGACTCCGGAATTGCTGTAAATATTGCGGTTTTCCGATATATCGTAAATATAGACAATGCCCGGAGCCGTATCAATTACCTTGCGGATAAAGTGCTCTCTTTCCTGCAAAGCCTTTTCCGCTCTCTCCCTCTCCCTGATTTCTGCCCTGAGATTTTCATTGCTTTCAGACAGTTGTGCATTCATTATCCGGATTTTGTCAAATGCGTCTTTCAGATTACCGCACATTCCGTTAAAGGATCTGACCAGCACTTCCAGTTCATCCTCTTTCCCTTTTTTACGTTTCAGGATCAGAGGGTTATCCAGATGTTCCCAATCCAGTTCTCTGACATATTCCCCCATAACACGCAAATGTCTGCCCACCAGCACATAAAACAGGAAAAAAATGAACAGGGAAACCAGAAAGGTTTTGATTGTCTGGCTGATGAGAATCACGATCATTTTTTCAATCAGTCGACGGTAAACCCCTTCCAGGGATGCTGTGACATACATGGTTCCAAGATGATAGGGAATTTTCCTCTGAACATATACCAGCGGAAATTCATAATTCATCACATGCTTTGTTCCGGGCTGACCTGCGGATATGCTCTGCTTATCCTCATTGCGGATTTCCATATACTGCATATCCGGCAGTTTCAGGATTCCTTCCAGTTGAATTTTCACCACTTCTATGTTGGTATCCCATACGCTGCGGATAATGCTTTCCAGATGGGTCTCTTTTATCTGCCGGATACGGTCTTCAATCAGGAAAATATCCCTGCGGTAATCCATATGCAGTTGAATGGCTGTGGACAGCAAAGTGATGAGCGAACTGAACAGAAAAATCCAGATGATCATTTTGCGGGCAATCGCGGATTTCATACGGAGCGGACCGATGATTGCTTTGTGCATGGGAACTCCGATCTTTATCTCAGTTCATCCCTGACTCCGAATTTTTTCAGGAGATTCCTGTATTCTTCCGTTTGCTTGAAGGCCGCAAGATGGCCGGAAAAGCGGTTTACCCATTCTTCTGAAACTCTCTGTTTGCTGAATATGATATAGAATCTGGAATCCACAACCGGTTTTTCCGTCAGCGGATGCACCAAATCAGTCATGCCTTCCTCTTTTGCAATGTACGCACCAAAATTCACGGATGAAACAACATAGTCCAGTCTGCCTTTAACCAGTTTTCTGAAATTCAGGGGATCATGCACCACTTCCTCATAATTCTGTTCCTTTCTGACAAATTCCCAAAGTTCCGGGGTATAGGTATAATCCTTGACCAGTCCGATTCTGTGACCTTTGAGATCCTCATAGGAAGTGAATTTCAGCCTGTCAGCATCAGATTTCCGTATCCAGAATATCCAGGGTTCCACCATAAGCGGTTCTTTGGGATACCACATCACTTTCTTACGTTCCCCGTTCATGGTTGCGCTGAAAATGCCGTCAAATTCGCCTTTCAGTCCCATTTCCAGCAGTCTTCCCCAGGGAAAAATCTGGAAAGGTTCATGTTTTTCTCCCATGATTCTCATCACCGAACTCACGGTTTCCGCCCACAGTCCGGTTACGTCTGTATGATTTTCATCCGTCCAGTAAATAAAGGGCGGTGTGCTGTCGCAGTGTATTTTGAACACTTTGTCACCCGCGGAAGCCGAAGAGATGAAAATAAATGCTGAACACAGAATCAGTATTGCCTGCCGACATGAAATCATAAAGACCTCCTTTGAAGAAAATTGGGTAGTGGGTCAAATCCGTTGATTCGGGTCTGACACACGGACAGGAAAAATCCGCAAGGATTGAAATTATTATAGAAAAAGTTGAAAAAAACAAACCGGAATCCCGGAAGGGATGACATTATCAACCGGTTTGACCCACTATCGAAAATTGGTGGGAAAAAAAGAAGAAAACAGATCAGAAAAACCGGGTTTTCCTGAAAAACCCGGTTTTTTCCCTGTGCGGAAAGCGCAATCCCGCAGATCATCAGGAGATTGACATTTTTTATTCCGTGCGGATTACCTTTGCATATACAGCCGCCAGAGCAGCCATAAAAGCGGCATGAACTTTTGCAGCCTCCACTTTGACACCCTGAAATTCAACATCTCTGGTCGCGCATGCGTCCGCAGCCACTGTGCAGGAAAAACCCAGATCAAAGGCCGCTCTCACTGTGGCATCAATGCACATATGGCTCATGGCCCCGCAGATAACAAGATCTTTCACATCCGCTTCCCTGAGATAATCCAGCAGCCCGGTTTCCCGGAAACTGTTGGGAAAATGCTTCTGAACAACAATCTCATCCTTTGCGGGCAAAACCGATGCGTGAATTTCCGCACCTTTGGTATTTGTCAGGAAAAATGTTGAACCGGGCCGGAGGGAAAGATGCTGCACATGGAAAACCGGCTGTTTTTCCTTCCTGAATCTGTCCATAAGCAGGGCAGCCTTTTCTGCGGCTTTGTCCATTCCCGAAAGCTCCATTGCTCCGCCGGGGAAATAATCATTCTGAATGTCTACCAGAATCAGTCCTTTTTTCATAACACCTTCCTGTATTTTTTATTTCAGTACGGCGGTTTGTAACCCGCAGGTACGGTAAACACAGATTCATCTATGGGACTTGTGGTCACTCTCCGCAATGTGACGGTTTTGGTCAGTCCGCCTTCCATGCGCATCACTGTCTGCACAGGAAAACCATCGAGTTTATCCATTTTTCCCACAATTCCCATCTGGAAAAGGGGATTTCTCTTTACCACATCATTTAACCTGCTGTTGATGCTTTTGAGTTCCTCATAACCCTTCACCTCTTTGGAAAGCCATTCCTCATACTGCCGCTCCATGAAAGAAACCTTGTATTTCCGGCAGTTGTATCCGGCAATATTCCGTGTCTCATTGGTGGGTGTCACCTGAATCTCCTCATTAAGTCCCTCAGGAATCTTGCCAACCGCATTCATTTTCATTTCCATAAACATACGGTCTTCGGTATTAAGCACATATCCGGTCATGGTTTTGAAATTCGCAATCATCACATTTTCGCCAATATCCATGCGGGAACAGTAGGGAGTGTAATAATTCCGGATGGTTTTTTTTCTGGGTTTTCCATCCCCACCCTGAACAGACTGTTCACTTTCCCAGTAAATATCTCCGTAAGCACATGGCAGAAATGCAAAAACAGCCAGCAGAATCCATAAACCGCAGACAAACCTTTTCTGACACATAAATACTATTCCTTCCCCTGTTTCTGTTTGATGTTAAAAATATTTTTTATATCCAACACTTTGTAATCATCCGGAACTTTGTACAGGCCCGGATCATTTTTCCTTTCCTCCACCTGCTTTACCGTGTCTGTGGTGGTGATACCCATGACTTCCACACTGGTCATTACCGGAAATCCGTCCATTTCCACAGTAAGTCCCGGAATCTTCATGCGCTCCGCAGCCGGATTTTTTTCAACAGCGGTTTTGATTTTTTCCCTGAGTTTCTTATACTGTGCATACACTTTCACTTCTTTGGAAACCCAGTACTCTCCTGCCCCGCTGCTCAGTGTAACCAGATATTTCCGGCAGGGATACCCGGCAATGGTTCTGTGTTCATCCGTTGGCGTAATTTTTCTTTCTGCAGACGGGTTTTTTCCCTTTTTCCCCATATCAGACATATCTGTTTTCATGTATGTCTTATTGTTCGGATAAAGGTTGTAAAAGGTCATGGTGCTGTAATCCACAATCATGATGCCGTCTTTGCTTTCCCTGCGCATTCCCTGTTCCGAAAGCCAGTATTTCACGGTATCGCTTTTGTTGAACTGTCCCATCAGAATCTGGGGCAGATTTGTGGACATGCCTTTGGGATTTCCTTTGGATTCCACTGCGGATTCCCAGTAAATATCGCCGTAGGCAGGGACTACCGCAAAAAAAATCAGCACAGAAACGGTCATACACAGAAAATGCTTTGCTCTGTTCATGTAAAACTCCTTTCATTCTTTTGGTTTAATCCGGCAGAATATGCCGCTGCATCGCTTTACTGCCTGATGACAGTACGGATTCTGCCCATATAAAAAAATTGCCAATGCTCAGACCTGCAGACAAATAACGCAGTTTTCTGAAAAATACAACAGATCTGTAACGCATACGGAAAAAATAGATCTGCTGAAGTGATTTCTGAAAATAAATATACCATTTCAGTTCACAGGCACAGGGCAAAAGCTGGAAGCTTTTGCTACTTTTCCGGGATATTCTTTTCCGGAAATCACCTGAAACCGGCACGTTCACACTTTGTCATAGATTTCATCCAGCCGCAGTTCACATTCCACAGACATAAGTATGATAAAGGGGTTTTCCGTATCTGTTTCACTGAATTCCCATATTCCTCTTTCATTTTTGAACCAGCATTCAATTTTTTCCTGATGCTGGGAAATCAGAATATATTCCCTCAGAGAATTCAGGAATTTGTAATGCTGAAACTTTTTTCCCCTGTCATAATTTTCGGTGGAATCAGAAAGCACTTCAATGATCACAAGGGGATTGGTGAGCGTGTCGGTTCTTCCCGGTTCAGCAAATCTGCGCGGCCCGCACACAATCATCACATCAGGATAGGTGTAAAGTCCGGTGGCTTCGATCTTCAGGCGCATGTCCCCCGGATACACCCTGCACGGTTTTGTCTTCAACTGTGAACGCAGTTCTCCAATCACATTGGCGGCAATCAGGTTGTGTTTTTCCGAAGCCCCGGTCATGGCAAAGATCTCACCCTCAAAATATTCATGCTTCAGATCTGACTCTGTTTCCATTGCCAGATATTCTTCTTCCGTAATATATTCAATTATCTGTGGCATCATCATCATAATTCCTCCCATACCAGTTTTCAAAACCGATACCCCTCATACTTTGTCATAGACTTCATCCAGCCGCAGTTCACATTCCACAGACATAAGTATGATAAAGGGGTTTTCCGTATCTGTTTCACTGAATTCCCATATTCCTCTTTCATTTTTGAACCAGCATTCAATTTTTTCCTGATGCTGGGAAATCAGAATATATTCCCTCAGAGAATTCAGGAATTTGTAATGCTGAAACTTTTTTCCCCTGTCATAATTTTCGGTGGAATCAGAAAGCACTTCAATGATCACAAGGGGATTGGTGAGCGTGTCGGTTCTTCCCGGTTCAGCAAATCTGCGCGGCCCGCACACAATCATCACATCAGGATAGGTGTAAAGTCCGGTGGCTTCGATCTTCAGGCGCATGTCCCCCGGATACACCCTGCACGGTTTTGTCTTCAACTGTGAACGCAGTTCTCCAATCACATTGGCGGCAATCAGGTTGTGTTTTTCCGAAGCCCCGGTCATGGCAAAGATCTCACCCTCAAAATATTCATGCTTCAGATCTGACTCTGTTTCCATTGCCAGATATTCTTCTTCCGTAATATATTCTGTCACCTGTGGCAGCATCATCCCAGTTCCTCCCATACCAGTTTTTCAAAACCGATGGCTGTGACACTGAACACCCGCAGACGCAGAACCTCTCCGTATGATTCGGACAGGATTTTACGGTATTTTTCCAGTTTGCTCTTTGCTTCTGCCATTTTTTTCTGTACCGGAGGAAGCATTTTCAGTTCTGAACTGCTCTTTTTCCGGATTTCCTCTCCGCCCAGTTCACTTTCCTTCAGACTCACATATTTGAATTCAATGAGAAAATTAAGCAGTTCGTATTTGCGCATGTCCGGACGCAGGATCATGGTGAAATCCGCATATTCCCTCTCCAAGTCAGTTTCCGAATCTGTGATATAATACAGATCATTGAACAGCAGGGTCAGGAACAAGGTTTTCACTGTAAGTTCATTGCTCCACCGGTAATCCCGTTTGTCAAATGCCCTGAAATATCCCTGCTCGATAAATTCGCACAACTGAGCCATATCGCCCCGGTGATAAAATGTTTCCGCAATGTGCAGAGCTTCATCCTGTTTCCCTTCCGGCAGAGCCGCTTCCCTCAGTTTTTCAATATACAGGCCCCGCACAAGGAGATTGGGGATTTTCATCGCCAGTTTGCCTGTGGCTTTCCGGCCCCCAAAGGTCAGCATACCGAAATACCAAAGCAGGGAGATCATAAAGGTGCGGTCTTTGCTTTCCTGCAGCATATCTGCCACACCAAACCGCCGGGCCAGCCGCTGAATATCCGGGAGATCCGCCTCATTCAGAGCGTCCCTGATTACATCTCCGCCATTGGGAAGTTTTGAAATATATGCAATTTTCCCCCGATCCATAGCCAGATTCTCATCTAGCATTTCTTCGGGATACCGGCATTTTTTCCGGAATGCCTTCATAAAATAAAGTGCCAGTGTGGGATTGTACACATACTGGGGATTTTCATAACTGAAACAGTAACCATTGTAGAATTTCCGCATCATTTCCAGAGCCTCTGCCGTATTTTCCTTTGGCAGATCGCAATCTGTGCGGATCTGCTCCAGTGTTTCCGCAATTTCAGATTCCCGGAAACCGCAGAGATCATTGAATTCCTCTTCCATACAGATGTTTTCTGCTATATTATGGCCGCTGGTGACATCACTCATCACCACAGGCGAAACCCCGGTAATAAATGCTCTGTCCAGTCCCATGCCTTTTGTGGCGTATTTCACAACCTTGAACACAGTTTTCAGCGCGCCTTCGCCGTAAAGCAGACTTTCGTACCGCTTCCGGCTTTCCGGATGCTGTCCCATCATAACCTCATTGGCAAAATTGTCATATTCATCAATGAGCAGATACAGTTTCCAGGGAGAAGATTCCACTGCGGAAAGCACGGACTGAAAGGAGCGCATGGCATCATTTTCATCCAGAACAATGTGATAGTCCAGAATATCCCGGTAACGCACAATGAAATGCTCAATACATCCGTTGAGGTGATTGTGCAGAGATTGCTGTATCTGATCCGGTGTTCCCTGCGGATTGACCGCAGAAAAATCCCAGTTCATAATCAGATAGCGGTTATGATCCGGAGTCGGGTTTTTACCGATGGACAAATGACTGAAAAGTCTTTCAAATTCTTTGGCTTTTGCCACGTCATAATAATTTTCCAGAATGGAGAGCAGCAGGCTCTTTCCGAACCGCCGGGGCCGGAGGAAAAGCAGATGCTGACCTGCTTTTTCAATCAGGGGAATCCGGTCTGTCCGATCAATGAAAAAATATCCCTGTGTGATAATTTTGTAAAAATCACAGATGCCGTATGGGAATTTCATGGTCTGCTCCTATTTTTATGCTGGGATGCAAAAAACCGCTTTGCTTAATTTTTGCACTCCTCACTGCAAAAAACCGCTTTGCTTAATTTTTGCACTCCTCCAGTACCACAGAAATTTTCATTTGTACAATTTTGAAATCTTCAGCAGCGTAGGGTTCCATGTGATATTTTCTGCTTTTGATGCAGTCACGTTGAGCAGAATGCCGGGTTTTTCCCCATCCATGCAAACACCCAAAGTTACCCCCTGCTCCACCAGTCCCGGCTCACCGGTCACACTCAGCACCCCGTTTTTCCGGCAGTAACGGATCAGTTCTTCTGTATCAGTATTTTCCCCGATATACAGAACCGAAGGACGGAAAGAAGGGAATCCTTTGCCTTCGTAAACAGCCCTGAGAACAGATTTGCCAATGGAAAGTCCCACAGCCTTCCGAAGTTCCGCCGCAGCTTCCGGAGCATTTACCACATAAATGGAAAGATCCTCTCCGCTGTTGATTTCCCTGCTCATCACCAGAAGTTTGACGAAAAGAGCAGCCTGCAGTTTTTCCGGCACTTTTCCGTAACTTTCCGCATACACCGGCAGTGTCAGAAAAATAAACATTGTCATGAAAAACAGAAGGATATTTCTCTGTAAGACCATCTTTTCTCTCATTGTATCTGTAAATCCATTGTCAGAACTTCCAACCCACTGTGGCCAGAAAACTTCGGCCTTCATCTATCATCCCGTTTTTAAGGTATTCGCTGGGATAGCGCACCTCTTTGTCAAAAATATTGGAAATTTTCAATGCGGTGAACAGACCGGTTTTCTCATGATTGTAGAGCATATTAATGTCTGCTGTGAAATAATCATCAGATGTTTGTCCGAATTCCGGTTTTTTCCCATTTTTCATTGTAACATCAGGTCTTTCCGGATCCATTTCATCCACATACAGCCCGCTCAGTCCCACAGTGAAACCATTGTACCGGTATGCCATTTTGGCTTTCATCAGCAGATGTGGGGAATAGGCAATGTTCCGGTTTTTCACTGTCCGATCCTGGGTATCCTGATATGCCCCGCTCAGTTCCATTTCCAGATATTTGGCAGGCCGCGCTGTCAGTATCAGTTCTGTTCCATATGTTTCCATCCGGCCCGAATTGTCCAGTATGGGTATAAAATACGAATCTCCCGCCTCATTCTCTGCTTCCTGAAAACTGAAAGCACGGAGATTCTGAATATCATTCCGAAACAGGCTGAGACTGAAACTGAAATCCGTATAGGACATAAGATAATTGAGTTCCACTGTTTCGATTTCCTCCGGGTCCAGATCCGTTTCCAGTCCTCTTTCAATATCCGTGAGATCCGCCTTTTCCGCTGTAAATGGTTTGTTGGCCTCTCCATACATCAGTTTGAAAATATGGTGATCCGACAGCGAATACACAGCAGCAGCGCGGGGGATAAAATAGATTTTCTCATCTTCATTGTACACGGTTTTTCTTGGAGTTATCAAAGGATTTTCCCCATACTGAAGCCAGATATCCGTATCAAATTTTTTATACTGTTCCGCACGGGCTCCGGCTGTGAATTTCAGACAGTCAAAGGGACGCCAGTTGATCTGTGCGAAAGTGGCATGCGTATCCCGGTCAGATATATCGTATTCACCTGTAATCACTTCCGGAAAAACATAGTATTCAGGAGGTTTTGGATAATGAGCGTCATACTCTGTGCCGAAGATTTTTTTATAACTGATTCCGAAAATCATATTGAAACAGTTTGCCGGTTTCCAGACCAGATCCAGTTCGGTTTCAAAGCGTTCCTCTTTGCCGTCATATGCGGATAATGACCCGTATCCGTAAGTTTCAGGAGGATAACTGTCGGATTCCTCGTGCATATCATTATAACTGTAAGTCATCTTTATGTCTGCATGAAATGCTTCCGTGAAATCGGACTGCCACCCGGCACGTGCTGTTGTGCTCTGAATCTTTTTTTTGCTTCCATCATTGAAAGCAGGTTCTCCCTCAAATATCCCGTTTTTCGTTTCATTATACTGAAAATCCGCATAAAATCCTCTGTATGCAGATGAAAAATTCAGATTGGCGTTTTCCCTTTCCAGATCGCCGTCTGTGCATTTATGTGCCTGGGGATGAATTTTTTTGTACTGTTCAGGACTCATCATATCCTGATAACTTTCCTCAATGCCGTCTGTGCCGTAAAGTGAGGCATTCACAGTGTATCCAAAATCCCCTTTTTCTCCGGATGCCCTGGCAAAGGCATTGTATGTGCCTGCACTGCCGTAAGAAGCGGAAAGCATATTCAGGGGCGCACCATAAGGAATCTCATTGGTGACAATATTGATGGAACCCAGAAACGCGCCGCTGCCGTACATAACAGACATTGGGCCCCGTACAACCTCAATGCGGTCTATGGCTCCGACCGGTATCATAATCTGATTGATTTCACTGCTATGCTGGACAGTGCCGTTGACAAGAATAATCATATTATTGTTGTTCAGTATTCCCCGAACACCGATAACATCCTCATTGTAATCGTAGATGGTGTAAAAACCCGGCATGTTGCGGATAATTTCCGCAACTGTGCGGTATCCGAATGTTTCTATGTCCTCACGTGTGACAATATGCACACTGGCCGGAATATCCACCACTTTTTCCGCCATTTTTCCCGCACTGGAAATCTCCCTGTCCAGCAGTTCCTCCAAAGGCAGTTCAAAGAGTTCCTCTGTCCTCATTTTCAGCAGTTCCTCTGTTTTTTCCGCATGAAGCGGCACTGCAAAACAGAAAAACAGCACCAGAGTGCATATGTTTTTTTTCATTCCGGCCTCCGCGTTTCTCCGGCAGCGGGCAGCATAAACCAGAAAGTGCTTCCTGCTCCGGGTTTGCTGTCCACTCCGATGCTTCCTTTCATTGCCTCCACAGCCATTTTGCAGAAGGTCAGTCCCAGTCCTGTGGAATATTTCCTTTTGCCGGAGCTGCTGTCAATCTGTCTGAATTTTTCAAATATCTTTTCCCTGAATTCTTTGGGAATCCCCGGGCCTTCATCTGAAACAGATACGCGGACATCCGGTACTTCGGAAAGAGCGGAAAAGGTGATATGGGAATCCGGTGGTGAAAAATGGATCGCGTTTCCCATGAGATTGACCAGAATTCTTCGCAGAATTTCACTGTCTGCACGCAGAACCGGAATGTCTCCCGGCAGATTTATCTTCAGCCGCACACGGGATTCTTTCATCATGGGCGTCAGTCCCTCGACCACCTGCCGAAGCACATTGCGGATGTCCGTATTTTCAATGTTCAGCTCCATCTGACCGGATTCAATTTTGGAAACATCCAGAATCGCCATAATCATATCCAGCATGGTCTGTGTGGAATTGAGAATGGAGCCGGCATGGACAAAGGCTTTGGGATCAGCAGCCACAGCCGGATTCATCTGCAGCAGGTGGGCATAACCGCTGATCCCGTTGAGGGGATTCTTCAAATCATGGATGATCATGTTTGTCAGGGTTTCCCGCATGATTTCCAGTTGCTGAATCTTTTCATAGCGTTTTTTCAGTTCATCATTGAGGGATTTGATATACAACTGTGTCCTGACCCGTGCCAGCAGTTCCATGCCCATGAAGGGTTTGGTGACATAATCATAGGCTCCCAGATCAAATCCTTTCACCACGCTGTCCGTATCAGTTCGGGCAGTGAGGAATATGATGGGAATATCTTTGGTATCAACCTGTTTTTTCAGATGTTCACAGACTTCAAATCCGTCCATTCCCGGCATCATGATATCGAGCAGAATCAGATCAAAACGGTCACTCCTGCACATCTCCAAAGCCTGGCTGCCGTTAAGGGCAAAGGCCGTGGGATACCCATACTGGGTCAGCAGACTGCCCACAATCTGAATATTTTTGGGATTGTCATCAACAATCAGTATTCTGAATTTTGTATTGTCCATCTTTTTCATGAATGTGTATCCCCCGAATCAGAATGTTCCCCGGAAATTCCAAACAATGCAAGAGATTTTAGACATTTGTGCTTATGCCCTTCCCCTTTTCCCAAATCAGTGATGGTGCCGGGAAGTTTCAGGCCGTATGTCAGACCGAGACGATCCGCACTTAGCACCATGCCGCACAGCCGTGAAAGTTTCCGTTCTGTATCCTTTTCCTCCACAGATGCCCAGTCCAGAAAAACTGAAGCCCCGGCCTGTCCCACAAAGGTCTTGGTCATCAGTCCCTGTCCTTTGGAAAATGCCTTCCATGAAATATGCTGCATGGGATCTCCTGGCAGGTAGTTTCTGAGCCCCTGAAAATCATCGGCTCCAGGGCCTGCGCTTTTTCCTGTATCCTGCTGTTCCCTGCTGTTCCCGTGTGTCAGGGAAAGAGAACCGTACAAAGGCGCGGGATATACCGGGCATTCCAGTTGAAGATTAAGACTTGTCCATGTACGGAAAAGCCCCAGCGGATAACGGGTGGAAACCGTGAGAATGCCGGGTTTGAGCAGTCCCCGTTTTTCTGCGGGAACGTATACATCTATAATACAGTCTGTTTCCGGCAGAATATCCAGACCTTGTTCCTCTCCACCGGGCAGACGGAAACGCAGAGCCATTCTTTCGGTATTTCCTCCCCGGACTGTTAAACGGAACACAGCCTTTTCTCCTTCAAATACCGGAAGAGCGCGGATGGAAAGGATTTGGGTTCCCATCAGATTTCTGTGGGTATGGAGCATGGATACAAAAGTCATACTGCCCAGAAGGAAAGTGAGCAGAAATCCCAGGTTGTTGTTGTAATTCGCAGAACCCAGCAGCATGCCCATCAGAACCACCATAAAAAGACAGCCATGTCCAGTAGGCAGAATATAGAGACGTTTCCGGCCAATCTGATAGGGAAGGAATACCGGGGGCAGTTTTCTGTACAGTTTTATTTTTTTCCAAATATTCATTTCAGTTCCTCCAGCCGTCTTTGGATCATGGTGAGAACAGACTGGTTCAGATCCTTTTGTTCCCGGAACATTTTCATAAAACTGTTTTTGTGCAGCACAGTCACCCGCGCCGGAGTCCGGGCCACCACATTGGCGGTGCGCTTCACATCCTTGACCAGAGCGATTTCCCCCACAATATCCCCGGCTTTCAGGCTTGCAACAATCCGATCCGGATTATCATTGAGAAAAATGTCAAACACCCCTTTGTCAATGATATATGCCTCCTGGGAATACTCGCCCTGGCGGATCAGGTATTGCCCCGGAGCCAGTTCCCGTTTTTCCAGAGAATCTTTTCGAACTTCCCCAGCCTCTCCTCTTCCTGCAAAAACAGTCAGTTCTGTGATATGGTTTTTCAACTGCCCGGCCAGACTGCTCATGACCACTGAGGCCGAAGCCGAGCGTTCAGCCTCTTTTGCATTTTTCCGGGTCAGCTCTTTGAGTCTGGCAACCATATTGTCCACGTCTTCAATCTTCTGCTGCCGCTGAGCTGAAACCATTGATATCTGATCAAATATATCCCGTATGACAGAAATATTTTCCACCACTTCCCGAAATTTGCTGTCTGCCCTGCCAAACTGGGCAGTGCCGCTGCGCACTGTCCGGTCTGTGTTTTCTATCAGCGCGGCTATTTCCTTTGCTGCACCTGCTGTGCGGAAGGACAGAGAACGGATTTCTGCTGCCACAACCGCGAAACCTGCCCCGCATTCTCCAGCCCTGGCCGCCTCCACTGCTGCATTCAGGGCCAGCAGATGGATCTGAAAGGCCACATCATCAATAAAGTGAATGATTTTGGACGCTGCTTTGCTCTCTGATGAAATTTTTCCCATCAGGGCCGACAGTTCATTCATGGAAACAGCCGTGAGATTTGCTGTTTCCGCATTCTGGAGCAAAATTGCATCTGCTTTTTTCACACGTCCGACATTTTCGCTGGTCATGGCAGTGATTTGTTGCAGACAGGACACTGTGGTATCCAGAAGAGTCCTCTGCTCTGCTGTTCCGTCTGCCACTGCCTGACTGACAGAGGATACGCTGTTGGATACCGGACTTACCTCCCGCGAAGCATCGGACAGACCTTTCACTGCTCTGCGGATTCGCATACTTACAGTCCGTTCAATAATCAGCATTGCCAAAAGGGTGAGAATCAGACTGAAGCCAAGACCCGTGTATACCACTGTTTTCATTTCTGCCATGATTTCGGCTGTATTCATCCATTGTGTATGTTCACGGATTTTTTTCACTGCGCCTGAAATCCTTTCCGCAGAATCCGGCATTGCTTCCCCATCTGAATGCTTTTTCTCCCTGAGACGAATCACGGTTTCCTCCAGTTCTGCGCCTGCCTGCCGGATTTCAGCAAGACTTTTCCTGCACAGTTCCATATGCCGATCCGCATAAATCAGCGTGAAAATGCCTGTCAAAACAGCAGGAATCAGCAGCAGAACAAACAAAGGGATAATCTTCCGGTTGATACCGTCAAACATGATCATATCCTTATGCTTTTTGCAAAACAGATGAAGAGGGCGTATTTCCTGGCAAACCACTTTCAGAGATTGAAAAATGCCAGTATTTTTTTAACAGCAAAACATACAAAATACACGAAAAAAATCTGAAAGCAAATCAGTGTAAGTTTATATGAAGTCTGAGAAACAATTGTGCATTAATCTTCGTGATGCTTTGTAACTTCGCGGCAAATTGAACACCGGGAAGCGAAATTTCCTTTTGCTGAAATATTTTTCAGATTTCATATTATTTCCCGCTCTTTCCCAGTATCCTGCGCAGAAAAAAACCGGTATGGGAATTTTCCGTGTGTGCAACCTCTTCGGGTGTTCCGCAGGCAATGATTCTGCCTCCGTCCTCGCCGCCCTCAGGTCCCAGATCAATGAGATAATCAGCGGATTTTACGACATCCAGATTATGCTCAATCACAATTACCGTATTTCCCATGTCCGTCAGTCGGCTGAGTACCAGCAGGAGTTTCCGTATATCTTCCATATGCAGACCGGTGGTGGGTTCGTCGAGAATATAAACGGTTTTTCCTGTGGCCCGTTTGCTCAGTTCCCGTGAGAGTTTCACGCGCTGTGCCTCGCCTCCGGACAGAGTGGTTGCGGACTGACCAATATGAATATAACCGATGCCCACTTCCACCAGAGTTTCCAGTTTGCTCCGGATAGTTGGAATATTCTGAAAAAATTCCAGGGACTGGTTTACCGTCATATCCAGCACTTCCGCTATATTTTTCCCCTTGTACCGGACTTCCAGAGTTTCCCGGTTATAGCGTTTGCCCTTGCACACATCACAGGGAACATAGACATCCGGCAGAAAGTGCATTTCAATTTTGAGAATCCCGTCTCCTGTACATGCCTCGCACCGTCCGCCCTTGACATTGAAGCTGAAACGTCCGGGTTTGTAACCCCGCATCCGGGCTTCGGCTGTCTGGGCAAAAAGATCACGGATATGGGTGAAAATGCCGGTATAGGTTCCGGGATTGGATCTGGGCGTGCGTCCAATGGGAGACTGGTCAATATGCACCACTTTGTCAACATATTCCAGTCCGCTTACTTCTTTATGCGCTCCGGCTGATGTCCGGGTTTTCCATATGTGCCGGGACAGAATCCGGTACAGGGTTTCCAGCACCAGCGTGGATTTGCCGGAACCTGAAACACCGGTTACGCAGATGAAACAGCCCAGAGGAAACTGAGCCTCTATATTTTTGAGATTGTTTTCTGATGCGCCTTTGATGATCAGCCGTTTTCCATTGCCTGTTCTGCGTTTTTCCGGTACGGGAATGGATTTTATGCCCGCAAGATACTGACCGGTCAGGGAAACCGCATTTTTCATGAGTTCTTCCGGAGTTCCGGAAAACACGACTGCCCCGCCCCGTATGCCCGCGCCCGGCCCCATATCCACCACATGATCCGCAGATCGTATGGTTTCCTCATCATGCTCCACCACCAGCACAGTATTGCCCAGATCGCGCATGTGCATAAGTGTGGAAAGCAGACGCTGGTTATCCCTCTGGTGCAGTCCTATGCTGGGTTCATCCAGCACATACATCACTCCGGTCAGTTTGGAGCCAATCTGCGTTGCCAGCCGGATGCGCTGGCTTTCTCCGCCGGAAAGTGTATTGGCCGAGCGATCCAGCGTGAGATAATTCAGTCCCACATTTTCCAGAAATCCAAGACGTTCCGTGATCTCTTTGAGAATCTTCTGTGCAATCAGGGCTTCCTGCCCGCGCAGAATCTGCCCCAGTTCTTTGAAAAAGGCAAGGCAGTTGCCCACCGGCAAAGCGGTAATCTCCCAGATGGTTTTGCCCCCAACCTTTACGGAACGGGATGCCGGGTTGAGACGCCTGCCACCGCATTCCGGGCAGGGACGGAAATTCATAAACTGCTGAATTTCCTCCCTTGACTGCTGGGAATCGCTTTCCATATATCTGCGCTGCAGATTGGGAATCACGCCTTCGTAGATTTTCTGATAGGGCATTTTTTTGCCCCTATGATCATAATAAAAAGTGAGTTCCCGGTCTCCTGAGCCGTAAAGCAGAATTTTCTGAAAACTCTCCGGCAGATCTTTGTAAGGGGTGTAAATTTCCACGCCGTAAGGTTTGGTCAGGCTTTCCAGAAAATCCGAGAAAAAAACAGAATTCCGGCTTGCCCAGGGTGCAACTGCGCCATCTCTGAGGGAAAGTTCAGGATTGGGGATAATCAGATCAGGATCAAATTCGGTTGTGGTTCCCAGACCGTCACATTTGGGACATGCGCCCTGGGGTGAGTTAAAGGAAAAACTGGCCGGAGTAAATTCCGGATAACTGATTCCGCAGGTAATGCACGCGGATTTTTCACTGAAAAGAATGGGTTCTGCTCCTTCTGCCTCGACCGAAACCAGCCCCTCGGATCGGGACAGGGCCAGTTCCAGGGAATCAGCCAGCCGATTGCGGATTCCCTCTTTGATAACCAGCCGATCTACGACCACATCAATGGTATGTTTTTGATTTTTATTCAGTTTGGAGACAGATTCGATGTCCATGTTTTCCCCGTCGACCCGGACACGGGAAAATCCGTCTTTGCGAAGCAGGGCAAAGAGTTTTTCAAAACTTCCCTTCTGACCGCTCACCAGAGGGGACAGTATCTGTATTTTTGTTTTTTCCGGCAGCGACAGCACCTGATCCAGAATCTGATCCAGACTTTGGGATGCAATGGGTTTTCCGCATTGATGGCAGTGGGGTCTGCCGATCCGTGCAAAAAGCAGCCGCAGATAGTCATAAATTTCCGTGACAGTTCCCACAGTGGATCGGGGATTGTGTCCCGCTGTTTTCTGCTCAATGGCTATGGCCGGGGAAAGTCCCTCAATCAGATCCGCATCCGGTTTTTCCATGCGCTCCAGAAACTGCCGCGCATACGCGGAAAGGGATTCCACATATCTGCGCTGACCTTCCGCATACAGGGTGTCAAAGGCTAAAGTGGATTTGCCTGAGCCAGAAAGCCCTGTAATCACTACCAATTTGTTCCGGGGCAGATCCAGATCAATATTTTTCAGATTATGCTGCCTTGCGCCCCGGATAATGATTTTGTCCAGTATCATGATATTTTTATGCCTTGCAGTTGCCGGATATATTTCCCCTCCTGAAAGGGCAGGGGCGTGTTCTGCTGATTCTCCGAAATTCAGCATGGTCATGGTTTACAGGGAAGAATTTCCCAAAAATCTTCCATACACCATCTTACCTGACATCTGTTCTTTTTTCAAACTTAATTCTTGTCTGACGGTATTTTTGGTTTTTTGCAGGATCATCATGGTTCAGGCAGTTCAGAAAAACAAAAACGCCGGATACCCTCTCCATACTGCATAAGAGGAGAATATCCGGCGCAGATTTCGGCAATAACATCCTGTCAGACATGAAAAATCAGACAAATCAAAGATCAGGCAGTTCCGGATCAATTCCCAGTTCTCTGAGTTTGGCTGCAAGACGTTCAGCCCTGAGCCTTTCCTGCTCAGATTTCTGTTCAGACTGTTCGGCTCTGATTCTTTCTTTCTCAGCTTTGCGTCTTTGTGCCTCAGCTTTTTTCTCAGCCTTTTCAGCCCGCAGCCTTTCTTTTTCGGCTTTCTGTTTTTCTGCTTCAGCCCGCAGTCTCTCCTTTTCAGTTTCCTGTCTGGACTTCTGGTAAAAAGGCAGAATCCAGTCCTGATAAAGTTCATCGTGCGCCATTTCCTCAAGACAGGGCTGTTTCAGCAGATCGGAAATCCGGAACCGGAATCCGGGCAGCACTTCCGAGTGTATGATGTCCCCGTTTTCAGGCACAATCTCCCGGTATTTTCCCCTGTCATCCAGCCGGTAAAAGGCTGTTTTCAGCATACGCGCGTCAAGGATGAAATATTCCCTCACGCGGACGTTCTGATATTCCTTTTTTTTCACCACAGTGTCCCGCAGAATTTCGCTCTTTCTGGAATAGGACAGGGACTCAATGCACATGTCAAGGGTGCCTCTGTAACTCTGATCATCCGGATGCAGAAGGATCGGATTGTCATTGCGGATTACGGAAAGATCCGGTTTGCGCACGGATTTTCTTTTCCGGGGCAGGGAAAGACTGAATCCGAAGTCAAGTCCCATTGTTTTGGCAAGCGGATGCACACTGAGAAAATGGCTGAGTGTCCGCCAAAACCAGTCATACACCAGCCAGCCTTTGTAATCCGTCATGGGTTTTTCCTCCAGAAATCCGCTGTTCCATTCATAACTGCTGTACGGATGAATGTAATAATTCTCCCAGTATTCCTCCTCGGAGACAAAACGTCCATCCCCAGAATCAGAAAGTTCATCTTCCGCCTCCGGAATATACAAGGGGTCCTCATAATCTCTTCTGAGCATCTCCAAAGTCTGCATGGCTCACCTCACCGGGATTTCGGTTCATTCAATGAAAAACAAATAATACCGATTCGCCATTGATTTGATGCAGTATTGTCAGTTTTTCCGCTGTTGAGCGTGTACAGAAAAACGCTTTGCTTATTTTCTGCACTCCTCCGGATCAATCCGGAGCCGGAGTGCAGACTGCATCAGATCAATGGCGAATCGTATTCTCCTAATACAGAAAAAAATCAGGAAAATCAGACGTCAGGCAGTTCCGGATCAATTCCAAGTTCCCTGAGTTTTAAGGCAAGACGCGCTGCTTTCAGTCTTTCCTCTTCAGCTTTCAGTTCAGACTGTTCGGCTCTCCGTCTTTCTTCCTCAGCTTTCCGTTCAGACTGATCTGCCCTGCGTCTTTCCCTTTCCGCTTTCTTCTCCGCCTTTTCAGCTCTCAGTCTTTCCTTTTCAGCCCGCAGTCTCTCCTTTTCAGTTTCCTGTCTGGACTTCTGGTAAAAAGGCAGAATCCAGTCCTGATAAAGTTCATCGTGCGCCATTTCCTCAAGACAGGGCTGTTTCAGCAGATCGGAAATCCGGAACCGGAATCCGGGCAGCACTTCCGAGTGTATGATGTCCCCGTTTTCAGGCACAATCTCCCGGTATTTTCCCCTGTCATCCAGCCGGTAAAAGGCTGTTTTCAGCATACGCGCGTCAAGGATGAAATATTCCCTCACGCGGACGTTCTGATATTCCTTTTTTTTCACCACAGTGTCCCGCAGAATTTCGCTCTTTCTGGAATAGGACAGGGACTCAATGCACATGTCAAGGGTGCCTCTGTAACTCTGATCATCCGGATGCAGAAGGATCGGATTGTCATTGCGGATTACGGAAAGATCCGGTTTGCGCACGGATTTTCTTTTCCGGGGCAGGGAAAGACTGAATCCGAAGTCAAGTCCCATTGTTTTGGCAAGCGGATGCACACTGAGAAAATGGCTGAGTGTCCGCCAAAACCAGTCATACACCAGCCAGCCTTTGTAATCCGTCATGGGTTTTTCCTCCAGAAATCCGCTGTTCCATTCATAACTGCTGTACGGATGAATGTAATAATTCTCCCAGTATTCCTCCTCGGAGACAAAACGTCCGTCCCCAGAATCAGAAAATTCCTCCTCCGCCTCAGGAATATATACGGGTTCCGCATCATTTCTTCTGAGCATCTCCAAAGTCTGCATGGTTCACCTCATTGGGCTGAAACTGCCGGTTGTTTGGGATATGAATTAAAAAAAAATGGTGGTTCTGTCAGGGATATGGTTCTGAGCCTCCGGGCCTTATGTGCAGTCAGTTCCATAATTGCAGGAGTTACGCATTTGAATTCTGACATGTTGATTTTTACAGATGCAAATATTGCTTTTCACAAATTATTTTTATGTAAAATCAAATAATTAAAAATAAATTGTGTAAATCATGAATTATTTATATTCGCACTGGAAGCAGGAAAAGTCAAGGAAATCACAAAGCCGGACTGAGGCGGATTTCTGCGCGTTCCGGGAGTGCCAGTCTGAAAGTTTGGCACTTTTTTCTGAATCATTTCAGTGTGCCACAGTTTCAGTCCGGCACTCCTCTGCCCATGACGCAATGGCATTGATGCAGATGTCCAGAACGCTGTAATGCCTATTATCACACAGTAATTTCCGTCATATGGGCAGCTTCCGCAGTCCGCTTTCTTTAATCAGCCAGTCCAGATCATCCCGATCCGACCAGTAAATGCCGTTGGTGCGGAGCAGTTCCTCAGCGTCTGCTGTCACGCCGCTGTGCGCGAACAGCCAGAGTTTCAGCACAACCGGTTTTTTGCCGGTGAAATGCTCCCTTCCCTCAAAATCTTTGAGTTTTTCCGAAAGATTAAGAAATTCACTCACAATATCTGTTCCAATTTTTTTTGTCTCCCACCATTTGCTTTCGCACAGCCAGACCTCCATGCCCGCATTTGCATACACATCGGCCTCACTGCCGGAGGCCGCATCCAGCCGCACCCTGTGACGGATTTCAATAAACCTGTCCGGGAAAGTCACATCCTGCCCGGTGTGAAAATATTTTCCCGGAAGGATTTTTCCCTGCCGGTTCCACAGAATCTGGGACATGTATACTTCCGCCAGAAAACCCTTCTGATCTGTTATCCGCCGTTCCATACGCTCATATTCCCGGACAATGTCCGTGACTGCAGCCGTATGGCGCTGCCCCTCCACAAGAGATTTTCCCCACACCCTGAGAAAATCCAGCAGTATGGGATCATCGGTTCTGCGGAACCAGTCCGCTCCATCCAGATATTCCAGCAGATCACCCCGTGACAGTCGGATGAGAACCTCCCGGATTTCCTTTATCTCCGCGTGCCGCATGTCCTTCTGCGCAAGCAGCCGCTGAATCTCTGCGGGATCAATGTATTCCCCCTCTCCCAGAGCCGAAAGATACAGAACCCATTTGGTGATGCCCTGCTCGTTAATCCTTGCAATCCACCGGGAAACCTGATCGCTGAGTTCACCCCAGATGAAACCCGAGGAAAGATCAACGGCCAGAAGACTGTTCAGGCTTTCCTCGCTGTCTATGGCCTTTTCCTGCTTGGCTGCCTGCCGGATGACTGCCGTGATGTAAAATGGATTGCCCCCGCATCTGTCTGATATTACCGGATTCATGGTGTCAGGCACTTCTGCCCGGTAATACCGTGCCGCGTTCCGTGCCAGTTCCGCTCCCCAGTACTGTGTCAGGTTTTTGATGGGATCGCAGTCAAATCTGCCGAACAGCGTGCCCCTTCCCAGAATTTCATTGGAAAGAATGCTCATGGCCGAACCCGTGACAAAATGCGGGCAGGTCGGGGATTCCACGGATTCATGAAAATATCCCACAATGTTGAAATCATACTGGGGAAGATGGGTGTTCTGGAATTCGTCGAGAAACATCACTATGGTGCTGTCATCCATGTCAGACACTGTTCTCGGCAGCATCAGGGCCCTGTGTTCGGGCGAGGTCATGTCACCGGTCATCATTACCCTTAAACATTCCAAAGCATTGTCGAATCCTTTGGAAACAGGAAGATTCTTCCGGATGAAAGGTATCAGTTCGCCCCGCTCAATATCTTCTGATATAAAATCGGCATCTCCAAGCCGGAAGGCGGCATACCAGCGGATGAAGTTTTCAACATATTCAAGAGCAAAAGTTTCCCGTTTTTTGGGCACATCCGGAAAACTGTACCATACCGGAACCGCAGCTTTGGGATCACGGTGATTCTGTTCAAAAAACAGGCGGTTGACCACCCGTTTGAAGATTTCGGTTTTTCCCATGCGGCGCTGGCCCAGAAGTACGGTGGACACTGTTCTGCGCTCCGCAGCCAGGAGAGCATATTTGTAAAAAGAGTCAATGTATTCCTGACGGTCGGTATAAACCTCTTCGGGAACCATTGTTTTTATCGCGAATTTCATCTTTTCCTCCTGCCCTGCACTCTGCCGGAAAAATTGGCAAAGGAGTGCCGAAATAAAGTGAAACAAAATTTTGGCTTAAAAAAGGAGTGCCAATATGAAGTGAAAAGGAATTTTGGCACAGTGCAGGCTGCCAAAATTCAGGTGTTTCCGGATGAAGGGGAAAGGCACGCCATTGGATTTCAACATGATATTATTTTTGCAATCTTTCACAGCGCCCGGTTATGAAATAGCACCAGGTTCAGATACAGTCGGAAAAAATTTGGAGAACCAGGGTTTTGTTCATAAAAATCTCCATATTCGGATTAACAGCGAAGAATCTTTCCCCGGATGAAAACCGGATCATCTGTCCATGTGATGATGTTCAACTGCTCCGGCCCGGTTTCCTTTCCCTGTTTCTGTATATCTGTAAGGCAGTGTACAATGCTTTGAGCGTTTTCCCTGAAAAATTCCTCAGCGTATTCCCTTCTGAGCCATATGCCTTTTTCCAGAAATTCCGGGGCAGTTTCCGGCACCAGCAGGTTGAAAAATTTAATCTTAATCATGCCTTCCGCGTCCTGCATCTCTTTTTCATGACTTTGATGGGTAATGGAATTGCGGAACACAGCCAGTTTTCCGCGTGAACGGAAAGTTGCCCCCACCAGCCCGGGCATGGCAGCGGACAGGGCAAGGGTATCTCCATCACGGATCATAGCCTGATCAATGTCATCCACAGGTTTGCCATTGAGAAAAACAGTCTGAATACGGCCTGTGACATATTCGGGATTCAGGCCTAACTGGCCGCAAAGCAGAGAGCGGATGCATACCCCGGTCCTGATTTTCAGCATAATGCCCTGCTGAAAAAGAGGGAAAAACAGGGAAATGTCATCCCTGCGGATGGTGAAACTGAGATGTTCCTCTGTCTGATTTTTCAAAATCCTCTCCTTCTGAAACATATAGACCTTAAGGAAATTTTTATCCCAAAAACCCTTAGATTTTCAGGGTGAAAATATTTTCCTCTGTCTCTGGTATATTAACTGATTTTCACACATAAATCAATGCACCTGAAATATTTTCGACATTTCCCGCGTTTTTCCGGGTTTAAAAAACCTGTGTTTCAATTGATTTTTATTTTTTCATGCTTTATATTCTGTCTTTTAAACAAAACTGTATTCCCAAAGGAGAGATGAAATTATGGATATTGTCAAACCGTATTCTGCCCGCTGTTTTTTCTGGATTTTCTTTTTTATGGCCCTGTTATGCCTGCTTATAGACGGGGCATTGTATATCGCTCTGGATTATCTGGCCCTGAAACTGCCGGAAGTGCAGGGAATGGACATCACCCTCAATGAGCTCAGAGGCCCTCTGGAAATCATCACACAGTTTTACATTCCGGTCACAGCAGGCATATTCCTGTTCACTTCGCTGCTCATGTGGCTCTGCTGCCGTCTTTCCCTTGCAAAACTGGTGAAAAAACTGCCTCCTGCTCCCAAAGCAGAGGAAAAACCGAAAAAAAGTCCTGAGATTGACCAGAAGGAAAAAGAAAGAAATGATCAGCGCATGTTTCTGCATCTGATTTCCGTACTCCAGAGAGAAGGCCGGCTGCTGGATTTTTTTTCGGAAAATCTGGAAGAATATGAGGATGCGGATATTGGGGCCGCAGTGCGGGATATTCATGAAAAATCCAAAAAAGCTATGGACAAGTACCTGACACTTGATGCTGTTGTGGAAACACAGGAAGATGAATTTATGACAGTGGCTCCGGGTTTTGATCCCAATGCTGTCAAACTGACCGGCAATGTGGTGGGAGAACCTCCGTTCAAAGGCATTGTCCGGCATCGCGGCTGGAAAGTGAAAAAACTGGAAATGCCTGTGCTTTCCGGCACAAAAGACACCAAAATCATCGCACCTGCGGAAGTGGAGATAGAGTAAGGGGGTTACTGGGTTCTGGTGACTGGTAATGTACACACCCCTTTATCCCCTCTCAAGAGGGAATGAATATCCGCTAATCTGCTGAAATTCAGCAAACATAAGGAGATACACCGTGTCTGATCCTGTTTATATCATTGGAATTGATTTGGGAACAACCAACAGTGTGGTGGCCTATACAGAAGCCAAAGTGGAAAAAGGCAAAAAACCGGAAATTCGGGTGCTGGAAATTCCGCAGTTGACAGACGCGGGAACAGTGGAAAAAAGAAAGGTTCTGCCGTCCTTTATCCTCCTGCCCGGAAAGCATGATGTTCCTGAAGATGCCCTTAACCTGCCCTGGAAACAGGGAAACACAATGGCTGTGGGCGAATTTGCCAGAGACCGGGGCGCGGAGATTCCCCACCGCCTGATTTCCTCTTCCAAATCATGGCTCTGCCATACCCTGACAGACCGGAACAAAGCCATTCTGCCCTGGGAAGGGCCGGATGATGTGGAAAAAAAATCCCCGGTCGAGGCTGCTGCCCTGATTCTGAGTCATATCCGGGATGCGTGGAATTATGTCATGGCCGCAGAAGATGAATCCCTGAAAATGGAAAATCAGGATGTGCTGCTTACTGTTCCCGCGTCATTTGATGCGGTTGCCAGAGATCTGACCGTGAAAGCTGCGGAAAAAGCAGGACTCGGCCATATCACGCTGCTGGAGGAACCCCAGGCCGCGTTTTATGCGTGGATTGAATCTTCTGATGACAAATGGCGCGACAAAATCGGCAAAGGCGATCTGGTGCTTGTGTGCGATGTGGGTGGGGGCACGTCTGACTTCAGCCTTATCAGTGTGGACGAGGAAGAGGGAGATCTGAAACTGGAGCGGATTGCGGTCGGTGATCATCTGCTGGTGGGCGGGGATAATATGGATCTGGCTTTGGCATTCAAAGTGTCCCAGCAGATTGCATCGGGAAAGAAAAAACCTGATGCCTGGCAAATGCGCAGTCTGTGGCACGCGTGCCGCAAGGCAAAGGAAATCCTGCTTTCTGATCCGGACGCGGGCGATTATCCCATCACCATTCTGGGACGGGGCAAAAGTCTGATTGGCGGAACCAAAAAAACAAAACTCTCCCGCAAAACTGTGGAAGAAGTGATTGTGGAAGGTTTTTTCCCCAAATGTGAAATCACTGCCATGCCTGCTGCCGTGCATAGAACCGGTATTCAGGAAATTGGCCTGGCCTATGAATCTGATCCCGCGATTACCCGGCATCTGGCGCATTTTCTCAGCCGCAGAAAAGGGGATGGGGAATCTGCTGCTGTTCTGCCCACCGCCATTCTTTTCAACGGCGGTGTGATGAAGGCCGAATCCGTGCGCACACGGGTGCTGGATATGATTTCCTCATGGAACAGCCCGGATGCTCCGGCCGTGCGGGAGATTGAAAGCACAGATTTTGATCTTACTGTTGCCAGAGGCGCGGCCTATTACGGTCTGGCCCGCAAAGGAAGCGGTATACGCATACGGGGCGGTCTGAGCAAAACCTATTATATCGGTGTGGCAGCATCCCTGCCTGCGGTTCCGGGTATGCCTGTTCCCATCAAGGCTTTGTGCGTGGCTCCTTTTGGCATGGAAGAGGGAAGTCAGGCTTCGGTTCCGAACCGGGAATTTGTGCTGGTTGTGGGGGAACCGGTGAAATTTGATTTTCTGGGATCTTCCCGGAGACTGGATGACAGCATCGGGACCATTGTGGAGGAATGGGAAGAGGAAATTGAGGAAATCACCACCCTTGAAACCACTCTGGACGGTCAACTGGGAAGCACAATACCCGTGATTATCGAGGTGAAAGTCACAGAAGTCGGGGTACTGGAAATCTGGTGCGTGTCCAAAAACGAAACTGGTCAGAGATGGAAACTGGAATTCAATGTCCGGGAGCAGGAAGTCTGAAACTGTTTTTTTAAATCATAATCAAACTGAAAAAGGAGATGGCAATGATGAGAAAATTTCTTTTTGTTCTTGCGGTATCTGTATTTTTTCTTTCGTCAGCGGCACAGGCCGAAAAAGTGGTTTTTGTTACAGTGGAGGATGATATTCCTCCGAATCTGTATACGGAAAATGCTCAGATCACAGGAATCTATGCGGATATCATAAAGGAAATATGCACCCGTCTGAGCATAGAACCGGAAATTCAGAGATTCCCCTGGAAAAGATGTGTGGAAAATGTAAAAACAGGCAAAGCAGACGCCATATTTCCTCCGATTCTCACAAAAGAGCGCACTGAATTTCTGTATTTTCCCGATGAGCCGATGATGATGAACAAAGTTGTCATCTTCGCTCGAAAGGAAAGCGGAATCAGAATGCAGAGTCTGGACGATCTGAAGGACAAAACAGTCGGTGTCAACCGGGGATATTCCTACGGAGAAGCATTCGACAACATGCAGGGACTGAAAAAAGATGAATCTGGCGACATAATGATGCAGGTAAAAAAACTTGCCAATAAACGTATGGATGTGGCCGTCTCTGTTGAAACTCCCTTCAAATATCACAGCAGGCAGTTGGGATTCACAGATCAGCTTGAAGTGGTATATACCATCTCCGAAGAAGCAGCCTATGTGGCTTTTTCCAAAGCATCCGGTGAAAAAGGGAAAATCCTTTCTGAAAAGTTCTCTCAGGTTCTGGCGCAGTTGAAAAAAGAGGGCATGATTCAGAAAATTAAGTACAAATATCTGAAATAATAATGCAAAATAAGACTGAAGCTGCCAAATGCGGCTCATCTCTGACCATGAAACATACCCTGTACCTTGCACCGCTGCGGGGCTTCACCACCTTTATATACCGCAATGTTTTTGCCCGTTTTTTCAAAGGCATTGATCTGGCTGTGGCCCCTTTTGTCTCCACAGTCAGCACCACACGCATCAAAGATTCCATGCTCAAAGACCTTCTGCCGGAAAACAACCGGGAAATGCGGGTAATCCCCCAGCTTATCGGCAAAAATCCAAAGGATTTCGCAGCACTGGCCCGGCGTCTGGCAGATTTGGGATATGATACGGTCAACTGGAATCTGGGCTGCCCTTTTCCCCAGGTGGCAAAAAAAGGACGGGGATCAGGAATGCTGCCTTATCCTGACCGGATTGAGGCATTTCTGGAAAAAGTCATCCCGGCCGTTCCTGTGCAGATTTCTGTCAAAACCCGTCTGGGCAGGCATGATGTACATGAAATTTTGAATCTCATGCCGGTATTTAACCGTTATCCGCTCGCAGAACTGATTATCCACCCGCGCACCGGGGTGCAGATGTATGAAGGGGAAACCTATCCGGATATTTTTGCACAATGCCTGCGTATGTCACGCCATCCGGTTGTCTATAACGGAGACATCCGCACATTGGAGGATTTTCAGAGGCTTTCCGCCCGGTTTCCGGAGATTGACCGGTGGATGATGGGACGGGGCATACTCAGCAATCCTTTTCTGCCGGAAAATATCAGGAATGCTCAGACTGGAACTGAAGACGCAGAAGAACCTGCGGAAAAAATCAGAAGATTCAGAGAATTTCACAATACCCTTTTTACGGAATATCTGCCGGTTTTCAGCGGAAATCATCATCTGGTGGAGCGCATGATCGGTTACTGGTTTTATTTTGCCGATGCCTTTTCGGAAAACCCGAAATTTGTCAGAAAACTCCGCAAAATCAGAAAAGCCGAAGAGTATATGGAACTGGTGAATCATTTTCTGGAGTATGAGGCCCATTTGAAAGCAGAAGGGTATAAAACCGGAAATAAAAAAGCAGCATAAACTTCCGGTTTGTGCAGGTGGTTATGAACTGGACGGAACCTTATTTTATACATGAAAATTTTCGTTGACCTACTACAGCAATACTCCGGTAAAAATCATACTGCGATCTTCCCAAAATTCAGGAGTTC
>CAZHPS010000018.1:27250-29919 GCA_964534335.1 uncultured Desulfobacterales bacterium | reverse complement strand
ATTATTCAGCCACGAATGACACGAATTTCACGAATGAGCACAAATGGAATAATTTTATTCGTGTCCATTCGTGCAATTCGTGGCTAAAAACTATGTCAAGCCCGTTGTTTTCAGGATAAGCGCATTTACTTTGTGAACATCGTATTTTTCAAAAGCTATCTGTAAATTTTATAATATTTCAGGGAATTATAAAATATTCTTTCAAAATTTCTGACACCGGCATCCATTGACAGGTATTCCTGATAATATTTTTTTGCATTATCTCCCATAAGTCTTCGTTCTTCTTCACTCATTTCACAGAGTTTCAAAACGCCCTGGGCAATAGAGTCTGGATCCTCCGGTTTTACAACAATGCCGCCTTTGGATTTTCTGATTATATCTGCTGAATCCCCATGAACACCCAAAAGAATTGGTTTACCATTTGCCATGTATGCCTGAATTTTGGATGGAACAGTGATTCTGAATAACGGTGTATCTTTCAACGTAACCAATAAGACATCTGCTTTTTGAAGAATGGCATTTATTTTTTCCGGAGGCTGTCTTTCCAGAAAAACAACATTATGAAGACTGCGATCAACCGCATTAATTTTCAACCTTTCACGTTCAATGCCTCCGCCAATAAAGATAAATTTAATGCAGGGAGCAATGCACATCAATTTTTCAGCAGCATCCAAAACGGAATCCAGCCCCTGCATGACTCCCATCGTCCCTGCAAACATAACAATAAAATCATTTTTATCCCGAAAATCAGGAATATTTTTCTCATCATCTTTTGAGAGGATTCTATTAGACTCATCTGCCCAGTTATAAATAACAGAAATGTTTTTTTCAGGCACACCGCGTTTCATAAGTTCTTTTTTGAAACCGGGGGACAAAGTTATGATATGAGATGCTCTGCTATAAACACTTTGACACCACCAACTGAGAAGTTTCAGTAATGCAGACGGTTTTATCATCCCTGAATCGCTTACAGAATCGGGCCATATATCCTGAATATCATAAATAACCGGGCAGTTATATCGCTTTTTCAACAATTGTGCAGCCAAATCCAGTGTAATCAGATTGTAAACATAAATCACATCCGGTTTTTTCACAAGAAACTGACCGATAAAAGCAGCACTGAAGGCAAAACTCATATAATTCAGTATGCGGTGAAAACCGGATTGATCATGGCTTGGATAAAGAGCAACACGGTTTACAGGTATGCCGTCAATGATTTCTCTCTGAAACAATCGAATTTTATACCCCGGATATAATTTTCCTCCGGGATAATTGGGAAATCCTGTTAAAATCTCGACTTCATGGCCTTTGGACTGCAAGGCTTTGGCAAAAGGGATGCCTTTGAAAAAAGGTTCCGGCTGACACCATTGTGTAAGAAAAAGGATTTTCATGATTTATGCCATACAAAACGGTTGATGTAATCTGTATAACTGATAATGATTCGGATCACTTTTTCAGATACATTGGGGATATTGTAATCTGTCACGATTCGGAGCGATCTTTCGGCTCCCCGTTTTTGACGCGTCAGAATCGTAAGAGATTCCAAAATTCTGTCCGATTCCAGTCCGGTCATCATCACTGCCCCTTCTTCCATTCCTTCAGGTCTTTCATGTGCATTGCGGATATTCAGCGCCGGAAAATTGAGAATGGAACTTTCTTCGGTAATGGTTCCGCTGTCTGACAAAACTGCCGCAGCATTCATTTGGAGTTTTACATAATCACAAAATCCCAGGGGTTTCATCAGTTCCACAAGCGGATTAATCTGAATGTTTTCAGATTCGATCCTGTTTCGTGTTCTGGGATGGGTTGAAACAATGATTCTCCTGCCATACGTGACAGCTAATTTGTCAAGCATTTCCGAAAGTTTGGCAAACTGGGCCGGATCATCAATATTTTCTTCCCGGTGCGCGCTGACGACAAAAAACTGTTCCGGCTCAAGATCAAGCCGTGTAAGCACATCTGATGCCTCAATTTTTGGCATATAATGGTGAAGCACTTCATACATGGGACTTCCGGTTTTAATGGCTCTGTCCGGAGAAATGCCTTCACGCAGAAGATAATCACGGGCTATGGTGCTGTAAGGCATGTTGATGTCACTGATATGATCTATGATTTTACGGTTGATTTCTTCAGGTACTCGCTGGTCAAAACACCTGTTGCCGGCCTCCATGTGAAACACAGGGATTTTCCGCCGTTTTGCAGGATATGCGGCAAGACAACTGTTTGTATCTCCAAGCACCAGCAGGGCATCCGGTTTTTCTTTTCCTAATACCTCATCCACACGGGCAATCACCTGACCCACTGTTTCACATGCGCTTTTGCCTGCGGCTTCCAGAAAATAATCCGGTTTGCGAAGTTCAAGTTCATCAAAAAAAATCTGGTTCAGTTCATAGTCATAATTCTGACCCGTATGAACCAGTATATGATTCATATTGACATCCAGAGCAGTCATGACACGGGACAGCCGGATGATTTCAGGTCTGGTTCCAACAACTGTAATTACTTTGAGTTTTTTCATTATATACCTATAATTAGCCACGAATTGCACGAATGGACACGAATATTATGGCATTGGAGCCACGAATTGCACGAATGGACACGAATATTGGGCATTGAGCCACGAATTGCACGAATGTACACGAATATTGGGCATTGGAGCCACGAATTGC
>CAZHPS010000018.1:0-27150 GCA_964534335.1 uncultured Desulfobacterales bacterium | reverse complement strand
GAATATTGGGCATTGGAGCCACGAATTGCACGAATGTACACGAATATTGGGCATTGGAGCCACGAATTGCACGAATGAACATGAATATTGGGCATTGGAGCCACGAATTGCACGAATGTACACGAATATTGGGAAATTAGAGTACCAGTCGTTCATGTTCAACTCTTTCTCTGCCAAAGTTTATCAGAAGACCAAGTTTCAAACCGGTTGCTTTAAGATAATTCAGCACCTGAGCTTTGTGAGTGTTGGTTAATCCTTCTACAGATTTTAACTCCAAAAGTATCTCATTGTTTACAATAATATCTGGGCAGTAAGTGCCGATCTCATCGTTTTTGTAATAAATCCTGATTTCTTTCTGAGCTTCAGCAGGTATCCCTCGTAAACGAAGTTCTTTCAGCAATGCCCGTTCATAAACCTTTTCAAGAAAACCATATCCAAGAACATTATGCACCTCAAATACAGCCGCCATAATCTGATAAGAAAGCTCTTTATAAATAATATCAGCCATATCAAAACATCATCCTTTTTTGCTCTATTCGTGTTCATTCGTGCAATTCGTGGCAAAAACTGTCCCCTTATTCGTGTTCATTCGTGCAATTCGTGGCAAAAACTGTCCCTTATTCGTGTTCATTCGTGCAATTCGTGGCAAAAATTATCCTCTTATTCGTGTCCATTCGTGCAATTCGTAGCAAAAATTATCCTCTTATTCGTGTCCATTCGTGCAATTCGTGGCAAAAACTGTCCCCTTATTCGTGTTCATTCGTGCAATTCGTGGCAAAAACTGTCCTCTTATTCGTGTTCATTCGTGCAATTCGTGGCAAAAATTATCCCCTTATTCGTGTTCATTCGTGCAATTCGTGGCAAAAACTACCCCTTATTCGTGTTCATTCGTGCAATTCGTGGCAAAAATTATCCCCTTATTCGTGTTCATTCGTGCAATTCGTGGCAAAAACTACCCCTTATTCGTGTTCATTCGTGCAATTCGTGGCAAAAACTATCCCCTTATTCGTGTTCATTCGTGCAATTCGTGGCTTAAACCTCTTCAAAAAACGTATCCGGTTTTTCCGGATCAAACATCTCTCCTGCCCAGAATAGGGTAATCAGTTCTTTTTTTCCTGTGTTTTCTATGGAATGAGTATATCCGGGCGGAATATCTATCACCTCAATTTTATCCCCTGAAACCGGATAATTCAGTATTTCACCATTAAGAATATGCCTGAATTTTACAACTGCCTCGCCCTGTATAACACAGAATTTTTCAACTTTGCTGTTATGAAAATGATTTCCCCGGACAATTCCGGCATGGGTTTTGGAAACAAAAATTTGTCCGAAATGCCTGGATTTTATTAACTCTGCCAGCCATCCTCTCTGGTCGGTTTTCATATCCAAAGGATAAGAAAAATCTTTTTTATCCAGATAAGAAAGATAAGTGGCATACAGACATCTGGTCAGGCTGTCATTCATATCAGGAATAATCAGCGATTCCCGAATATCTTTTAATTCATAAAATTTTTTTGCCAGTTCTCCCAATGTGATTTTATACACGGGGCTGATCTCACCGTAAACCATAGCTTTATAAGATTCCGGCTGTGTTAATATTTTCACAAATTCACTTATTACATCATCAATATAAACCAGTTCCAGTTCTCTGTTTTTATCAGAAATAAATATATCCAGACCATGAGAAATATTATGACAAAAGGTTGCCACCACTGAATTGTAATTCGGTCTGCACCATTTGCCAAACACATTGGGAAGCCGGTATATGTGTATCTGTCCCCCTGTTTTTTCTGCATACTGGATTAATATATCCTCCGCGTGTTTTTTGCTTTTTCCATAAGGATTATCAAGCATTGCCTGAACAGAGGAGGCCAGGACAATTACAGGTTTTTTAGCCATATATTCAATATGGTCTGCCATTGTCTTTGTCAAACCTGCATTGACAATATCAAACTGTTCATTGTTTTCAGGTCTGTTGACTCCTGCAAAATGATAGACAATATCTGCTTTTTCCAAATGCTTTTGCAATAATGCCGGATCATCATCACGGTTAAACATCAGAACTTCAATATTGTCCTGCTTTCTTAATGCAGCAAGCATATTTTTGCCCATAAAACCGTTTGCACCTGTGATTAAGGCTGTTTTCATAAATGGCATCTCCTATACCGCTCCTTAAAACATTTTTGTTATCCTGTTTCCGGAACCGAAAAAAAAGGGCATGAAATTTTCTGATTAACAGTATATAACAGACAAATCAATTTAATATAATTTAAATCAAATCAGCCACGAATGACACGAATCTGCACGAATTGCACAAAACATAATTCGTGTAATTCGTGGCTGTACCATCAAATCTTCTGAGTAATGGTATATTTCAGAGCTTCCTGAATATACTTTTCCTCCAGCAGTAATTCTTTTATTTCCTCAATGCTCAGTCGTTTGGCATTATGGGAAGTGTAATCTGTCTGTCCGGAAAGCTGCTGTTCCCCTTCTGTGAAATATTTGCTGTAATTCAGAGAACGGGTATCTGCCACAATCCGGTAATAATCCCCGCAGTCAACTGCCTTGACAAATTCCTCACGGGTTAAAAGGGTTTCATACAGTTTCTCACCATGCCGGGTTCCGATAATTTTGATTTCATTATCGGCATTGAACAGTTTTTTCATGGCTTTTGCCAGATCACCTATGGTTGCGCCCGGTGCTTTTTTTACAAAAATATCCCCTGGGCTGCCATGTTCAAACGCATACAAAACCAGTTCCACTGCACTGTCCAGAGACATCATAAACCGGGTCATGTTGGGATCAGTTACGGTCAGTGGCAATCCTTCTGTAATCTGTTTTATAAACAAAGGGATAACCGATCCCCGTGAACCCATGACATTCCCGTAACGTGTGCCGCATAATACAGTTTTGTCAGGATTGACTGTCCGTGATTTGGCAACCATCAGTTTTTCCATCATGGCTTTTGACAGTCCCATGGCATTGATGGGATACACAGCTTTGTCCGTGCTTAACACAATCACAACCTTTACGTTGTTGGCTATGGCTGCGTTCATCACATTTTCCGCTCCCAAAGAATTGGTTCTGATCGCCTCCATTGGGTAGAACTCACAGGAAGGAACCTGCTTTAATGCTGCGGCATGGAAAACATAGTCAACGCCGTTCATGGCATCTTTCAGGCTGCTGAAATCACGCACATCACCTATATAGAATCTGAGTTTGTCATTGTTATAGGACAGCCTCATATCTTCCTGTTTTTTTTCATCTCTGCTGAATATGCGGATTTCCCTGATTTCTGTATGCAGCAGTTTGTTGAGTACTGCATTGCCAAAAGAACCGGTCCCACCGGTTATGAACAAAGTTTTATCTTTAAACATATACCGCTCCTTAAAACATTTTTCTTATCCTGTTTACGGAACTTCCGGACTCCGAAATCAGTCTGATTGAATTTAAATCAGCCACGAATGACACGAATCTGCACGAATTGCACAAACCATAACATAATTTGTGCAATTTTTGTCATTCGTGGCTGTACCATTAAATCTTCTGTGTAATGGTATAGTTATCTTTTCATTTAGTCATTCACCCTGCCCGCTGTTTTAGCCCTGCCTTACATTCCTGTCTCAACAAAAACAGGAACGGCCTTTGTCTGTGATACCTTATCCTGATAATCTGCTTCATATTTTCTGCGGTTTTCATCATCTATGTATTCCACAAAGAAAATCAGAAAAATTTCTGCAAGTCTCAACTGCCTCCCGTACTGGGCAGCCTGTATCAGTGCATCTCTGTAAGCTGTTTCATCAGTATAGGATTTCAACTCAATGCCGTAAGTTTTCTCTCTGTATTTTATAATAATATCTATTTTCCCGTTTCCTGTGGGAAATTCAGGATACACCTGCCCGTTCTTCGGAGAAAGAAACTGAAACAGATACATATACAGATTAAAATGAAACACTGCCTCGTAAATCCGCAGATCTTTCCGTCTCGGCGCATCTTTCAGAAGCCATTCCCTGTTTTTTTTCAGATATTTTTCATACTGTCTCATGAGATTTCTGATGTTCAGATGATCCTCTGTAATCACATCAGAAATGCTTTCAAAGGGTTCCACCAGTCTTCCCATGTATCTGAACAGTTCATTGGAAAAATAATTGAAGAGCCGTTTCTGGACAAAGGGGCATGAAAATTTTATATGATATCCTTCTTTTTCAGCTTTTTCCCTGTCAATGACGCCGTTCATGTATAAATAATTGGTATCCGGATCATCATATCTGAATATGGTTTTTTCACCGGTTTTAAACAGTTCCAAAACTGTATGCTTATAAGGTTCTTTTTTTGCCTTGCTGATGATATTTAAAATATTGTTGTTCGGAAGAGCATACAGAGCGGCAGCATAAACAGATTCAAACATATCCATGTCAACCGGTCGCTCTTTTTTTACCTGATATTCTTCAAATCCTTCGGTAAGCAGTTCCCCGAACCAGCAGGTCAAGCCCGGCTGTCCGTTTGTTTCATCATATAATCTGCGGACAACATTCGGTTCAATCCTATGTTCGTTTTCTTTTTCATAATCTCTGAACATTCCTTCAACTTCATCAAAGGTCAGATTCGGAATATTCAGACTCCTCTGCACATTGAACGGAGAGCCGGTCACATTTTCAATACCAAGAACACTTCTTACGCCGATAAGCGCAAGTCCGTGAAGCAGGTACTGCTTTTCATGACTGGGCAGATCCGGTTCATTTTTTCTGTTCAGGCAGATATTTCTGAATTCACTGGCAAATTTGTTGATAAATTCCTCATGGATGGCATCGAATTCATCAATGATGAGAATAAGTGGTTTTGAGAGATATTTGCGGGTGAACAGTTCGGAAAAATTTTCCCATGCGTTTATCTCAGGAATTTCCTTATTTACCAAACTTTTTAATTCTCTTGAAAATATTTTCAGGACAGTTTCGCCGGATGTGTGATATTTTGCAGATTCCACTGAAATAATGGCAGAGTCAAATTCCTCTGTTTTTTTAATCTTTTGTACAACTTCGAGCATGAGCCATGATTTGCCTGTCTGCCTCGGTGCCCATACAGTGATGTAATGTCCGCCTTTTTCAGGGTCTTCTCCGATTAACTGATTGTATGCTCTGTCAATCATCCCTGTGCGGGGCGCATAATAATGAAGTTCCGGATCAACCGGTCCGTAAGATGAAAATTTTCTCATAAAATCTCCTCTGCTCTTGCTATTTAAGGTGCAATTCCTGTATGCCGCTGTCCTGCCTGTGAAGTCAGTCTTACAGTTTCAATGTTACTCTGAACCGATCTCCGATTTCCTCAAAAACAGCCTTTCTCCCATCTCTTTTATTATCATGGGAATTCCTCTGCCAAGTCCGTCAATATAAAGAAAATTGTTAAGAAATCTGCCTGTGATTTTTTACGGATTTTTGTCTATGAAAAACCGGATATTCCGCACATATATCATTACTCAGAAGATTTGACAATATAGCCACGAATAACACGAATCTGCACGAATTGCACAAAACATAATTCGTGTCATTCGTGGCTGCACCATCAAGTGTTCTATATGCTTTAAGAAAATAATTTTGGTGTTTCCTGTAGGTTGGGTGTGAGGAACGAACCCCAACAATTTAAGCATGTTGGGGTTCGTTCCTCACCCCAACCTACTCCAAAATAATTATCTTAAAAGCTATAAGTAATGGTATAATCCAGTTTTTTTATTCAGGTATCATTACCTGACCAATCTTTTTCAAAATTTGAAGAACAGCATATAATTCATTAGCCGGATTACGAATTTCAAATATTTTGGATACAGCATACCAGGCGATGTTTTTATTTCTGATCAGCTTGATGAAAATAAAACTTCCGCCGTTGGTAATCAACCCAAATCCCGGTCTGTCCGGAAGGTGATTTGCCAGCATGTAGGCTACGATCTGAGGCAGCCCGACTTCCAGAGACAGTATTGCCCGCTTTGATTCAATAACCATAACCCACAACTGTTCCTTTAAAACTAAAATATCAATTTTCCCTTCAACAGTAACACCTTGATCAGTATCAGAAAAATTGACAGATATTTCTGTTTTTATATGGAAAGGCGGCAAATAAAAGCCTGCCAGGTTTAAAATAGGTCCCAGCACAGCCATTTTGACACTATCTTCAAGTGTGGGCGGATATTCAATAAGATTGAGATAACCCGCTTTTATCCGATCTAATGTATGTTTGTCTGCATCTGTAATTTCAGGCAGTTCTGTCTGCCATTCCTGAAAATTTTTTTCATCATCACTCAGTTGAAGACCAAACCGGGTTTTCAAATCATACAATGAAATATCTGTTGCCCGTATTACCGGCATATTGCTGTTTTGAGTTTCCATAATAAAATCATCTCCTTTTATGATCTTTCCCGCATGTCAGTATACTTCTGTTAACAGTACAACCACGAATTGCACGAATTATGGTTTGTGCAATTCGTGTGGATTCGTGCAATCGTGGCTGATTTTAAATTATACTGCTGGATTGTAAGTATTTTAGCCACGAATTACACGAATTTTGGCTTGTGTGATTCGTTTGGATTTCGTATTATTCGTGATTAATTTAAATTATAATGTTATGATGTTGGACTATAACTGCAATACAATTCTCTGTATCAGCAGTTTGTTGAGTACAGCATTGTCAAAAGAACCATTATTCGTCTTTATTTTGAGATATCCAGCATAAAAAACTAAAAATTGCAGGTAGTTTTATACATAAACTATTATGTCATAACAAAATCAGGACGGTCTCCATATCCACGAAGCCAGAGATAAAATAGGTTCATATCACGCGCAATGGATTTCCATTGATATTTATTTTCAATCAAAATTCGGCCCCTGCGGCCTTTTTCCCGCAGAGAATCATCCGGCTGTGACAAGGCATCAGTAAGAGCATCACCCAGACTTTCCCTATCCGTGCCGGTGTACCAGCCGCAATTATGCTCTCTCAGATCCTTCCATGGCGTACCGTCTGTCGTAATAACCGGCACACCATAGGAGAGGGCTTCGGCAACGACAATCCCAAAATTTTCAGAATAGCTTGGAAGTATAAATAGATCTGCTTTGCGAAAAAGTTGATCTTTTTCTTTACCAAACAAAGCCCCCGCATAAATCACGTTGTCATCAAGCCCAAGCCTTCGGATATTTTCCATTACAACACGAAGATGATTCTGGTCATCGTTTCCGGCTATTACCAATCGCCAGGAGGTCGGACGTATGTCAGCCCATACATCCAGCAGTTTGAGTATCCCTTTTACCGGATGAATTCGAGATAAAAACAAGGCCGTTTTAGGTCCGTCAACCTTTCCATTGTTCCTCTTTTCATCAATGACTGGCATGGTAACGCCGATAGGGATAATTGCAATAGGTTTTTGAATTCCAAACGATCTTAAATTTTCAGATTCTTGCATGGCTGTGGCGTGAAAACCATCCGCCATGCTAAAATCTTTTTGCTGATATACTGCCAGAGCAATTCTTTTCTTCCATCCTCTATAATTCAAAGCCCATGGCGCAAGACTTCCATGGGTGGATATCACAAAAGGCAGTTTATACCGATGTGAAAAGGCACTGGCATGATGCCCGCAGGGCAGCCATATGCTATGTGAATGAACAATATCCACAGTATCTGATTCCAATAGTTTTTGGAGAGATGATCTGAATCCAATTTGCAAAAAGCGTGACGATAATGATTTATTATTTACCTTCTGCAACCGCACACGTTCAGAAAGTAAATTTTGATGTTCCATGGCTGTCTCGGCAGTCAGAATAGTAACTATATTACTATAATCAGCCAATTTGCTGCATAAACCACAAACAAAAGTACCCAAGCCTCCAGTGGTATAATCAATAGAAGAGATAACATGTAAGCTGTTTGTTTTCATACCTCATCATTTAAAAGCTGGGTCTGATATAACAAATTGGTTTTAAGTTCATATTTTTAATACACTATCGTATTTTTCTGTTATGATAACAATATGTTTCTATTCTTATCAGTCTCATAAAATTGCTTTTTTGATTATTGCAACAGCACGTTCAATTGGCCATTTTTCAGCCGTATTTCTTGCATTTCGTCCAAATTCATCAATCTTTTGGGGATTCATCAGTAAGAACGTTATATGTTCAGAGAGAATTTGAACATTACCGGCTGGGTGAATAAAACCATTTACTCCATTTTCAATTCTATCAAGAGCAGCACATGTTACATTTGATGCCAATACAGGCAGACCTGAGGCCATTGCTTCGATCACAGCTACACCATAAGGTTCATGAACAGGTGATGGATGAACAAGAACATCAACACATCGAAAATATTCAGCTAATTTGTCTTGTTCGATCCAACCTAAAAATTTTACATTATTTTCAATTCCCAATAAAATCGAAAGCTCTTTAAGAAATATTTCATCTTGTCCGGCTCCTGCAATAAAATATTCGAAATTATTCCCAGCAATGTGCATTGCCTGTGCCAACGCTTTCAATGCAATATCCTGACCTTTCAAAGATTTAATAAGACGACCACAAGTTATAAACCTCACTGTTTGATTATTGTCTGTTTTTGGGATACGGTAAAGGTTTGAAAAGTGATTTATATCTATAATATATGGAAATATTAATATATTATCTTTTGGAGCACCCATATTTGTTAATACATCAGCAGCAGGTTTTCCAGTCCCCATAATCTTATGTGCTCTTTGAAAAACAAACTTAAGCCATGCAGATCTTAAAAATGCAAAGAGAAAATGTCTCTGTTTAAAAAAATTTGGTGTATCAGTCCATAAAATAAATTTTCTGCCCATCAATATTAATAGATTAATTAGAAGAATTGAAGTAGGGTGATCCCATCCTGCAATAACAAAAATTGCATTTTTATCTCTAAAAATCGTACAAATTAGATGCCAATCTATCCCCAAGCAACAATTGTAATTCCGTGAACGATAGCTCTTGCCAAAAGTGGTTTTCCATGGATAGTTTGTTAAAACAGGATCACGAAAATGAACGGTCAAATCAATTGATACATCCTTAGCCAAAGAAAGAAATAAAAAATCATTGTATGGGGTAGGATGACGAGAAAGCCAGTGAATGGCTACGTATTTAGGCTTTTGTGCTTTTTTACTTCGATCATAACTCTTTGTGTTCTTGTATTTTTTCATAAGGATTGCCTCAATATTAAATTTTTAATCGTTACTAAAAAAAATAGTTTTACATATTTTATCTGTGATAACAAGTTTATCATATATATTATTCGCAACTACAGATGCGTTATTAGAAAGTTTAATTCGCAAGGTATCATTTGTAAGAAGTAAAATAATATTTTCTGAAAGCGAATAAATATCACCCGGTTCACAGAATAACAGATCCACCCCATGTTCCATATGTTTTTCAAGTTCACAAATTTTTGATGATATTATTGGTCGGCCAGCAGCCATGTATTCTGCGATTTTTATGGGACTTGCGACACGATTCAGCGGGTGATCAATCTTGGGCATCACTAAAACATCCGACGCAGATAGAAGATTTATAACCTCCTGTAATTGTATATGACCGGTAAAAAAGACATATTTCTCAATACCAATTTGTTTTGCTAACATTTTAAAATCAAAGGGTTTTCCAATAACATAATCAATGGGCGTCGGTTGTCCTGCCAATACAAGTATAACATTCGGAAATTTTTCCACAACATTTTTCATGGCTTTAATTAATATATCAACACCTTCAAGTGTGTCTATATTACCAGAATAACTAATCAGTCTTTTATTAATAAAATTGTGCTTCTTCCTGAAATTTTCGCCATCACATTTTGAAAACAATTTTGTATCAACAGGGGCTAATGTTCTGATTTGTTTTGTTTTAGATGCAATACGTTTATATCTTAATGCCAAATCTTCTGTGCCAAGAACAATGATAAAATCACAAAGTTTAGCCAATGCAATGTCTATACAATCGATAATAGTTAAAACTATTTTTTTAGACAGAGATATATTTTTTGGTGCAAGTCGTATGTCTGCCATGTAATAAGAAATGCGCTGGCCCATAATTCTGGCGAAAATTGCAACCAAAGGAAAAGTTACAACCGGCCCATACAATAGAACAAGATCATGATTACCTTTAAATATCAAATAGAGTAAATAAATCAGGAGTGATAAATTGGGTTTTAATTTTCTATATATTGTAAAATGTTTATCATCACCTGCAAAAGCAAAAGTTTTAACATCGAATCCGTCTAATTCATATGAACTTTTTCTCTCTTCAGATCCATATGCCGTCACCACCTCAACCTGATGGCCGTTGGCTGCAAATCCTTTTGCAAGCATGTGCATACACCGAACAGCTCCGCCATGTCCACCAGGAAAAACTGCTGCCCCGGCAATAATAATTTTTTTTGATCTAAAATTCTTTTTTATATCAACTGACATTTGTTCAACTCCTTTGTTAAGCAGGTGTTCGTATATTTGGGGGTATAAATTTTGGAGAAATCCCGGTTTTTAAGAAAAGCCGACGGACAAAAATACACGAAAAATTATGGACTCCCATTCTTGTTACTTTACTGATACACTTCGTCCTAACCAAAACATGTGGTAGCCTGATGCGGGAAAATAAATAAGAAATGGTGCACCAATATAGCCAAAAATAAAGAATGACGATAGGCATTTGAAAAAAATATTATCCTTTTGTCTGTTTATGAAGGTATCTTTTAGAATAGTAATAAAAAAGAAAAACCACATAACTAAATACAAAATACCACCTTTCAAAAACATTGCTATAGCCCCACTTTCTACGGTATTAGAAGAACCGTCCGGTCGTTCATATGAAGAACCTAAGCCCTGTCCGAAAAATACTTCACCCAATGAAGCATTATTATAGATAGTCATAGGTATTAAACTGAATCTTGCATCTGTTAGCGTTGTATCTATCATTGAACCCGCTTGAGTTGATCGAATAAGTAAAGTTTCAAAATAGGCTATCCCCTCCTTTCTTTGAAGATAAGTGACAATAGAAATTGAAAATATACCTATAAACAAAACAGACCATACGATTCTTAATGCTTTTGTTTTATTATAGTTGTTTTCTTTTATCTCATAAAATATTTTTATCAATAATATTATGACAACTTCTATAATGACTTGCCTTTTTAACATAATGAGACCAAATACAATAAAACTGGAAACTCCAATAATTGTTATACATTTTCTGAATACGGCCATATCCCGACTATAGCTTAAAAACATGTACTGCCAGCCATATAACAGAATCCATGCCCATCCAATACGGGGTCTATCCCAAGATAACAGATTTAGTGATATAGTAAGTCTATTCAAAGGTCCATTATGATTAAACCATAAATAAATGAACACGCATAAACCAATTAAAAATTGACGATAGATCATTTTATCTATAACATGCCATTTTTGGGTTCTGGCCGCAAATAAAAAACATGCAAAATAACTTAAAGGCAATATATCTCTTGAGAGCATCTGAAGAGGGTGCTGTTTAATCAAACCGTACAAAAAAGCAAAAAAAAGAAAAAACCAGATTAAAACAATCATTGAGCGATATTTGGCTTTGATATAATACACAGATCCATTAGCAATTTCTACCACGAATGCTATAAAAAGGATGAGAAAACCCGCATAAGCCAAAGTCATATTTATATATGCCAGACTTTTCAGTAATTCGTGGATGAAAAGCATCCACATCCCCAAGACGACAAAAAAAAGTGAAATATCAGACTGACGACGGGTTTGATTTTTCGATTGTACAGTTATTACCATTAATACGGCCTTTTTATTTGTCAACAATTTATTTTTGCTTATAATATATTCAAATAAAAGCGTCAACGCGTATTGGTTCAAAAACAGCGATTGTCATTTTTCAATGCTTTTAAGATGAAATTTCCAAACGATATGATATTTACATCATCATCCGGTGTGCAGAAAAAGGCATCTTTGTTGAAGACAGGCGCCTGTTTGCCGGGAAAACTGCCGGACAGCCATCTTTTCCATTCATCCATATCCAATTTATAATTCTGCTCCAAAATTTTGTCAAACAAATATTCCAAACGCAGACGGGAACCAATATCTCCGGTGTTCAGCAAGGCGATACCCGGTGGGCGGCCCAAAGCAATGGATGGTTTACCCAAAACAGCTGCTTCATTTGATGCAGTGCCTGCAAGCGTAACGGTAGTTTGTGCAAATAAAATGAGCCGCGTGGAATCAACAACCGGCGAAACAAGAAGTACATTCGGAACAGCCTTTAATCTCCTGTAATACGCAAGAGAACGCATGCCCTGCATTTTTGGGTTTTCTTTTACCAAAAGTTTCCAGTTCACGGGCAGCGCCTGACTCACAAGCCGGCACATTTCAATTTGATCCCGCAGCCATGGACTGTACATGAGTATGGTTGCTTCAGGCTCCATGTGCAAAGGAATATATGCTGTCGGGCATGTAACTGTTTTCAGGTCATCCTCTGAATTTATGTCATAGCGCGGCACTGGATGCAGAAACCATTTTTGAGGAAGCCGGTTTTTAAGGGTTTGTAATGAAATCAGTTTGGGGGATGGAAAATAACTTCCGGCCCTTCTGTCTTTTTCATCGCATAACCGTTCATAAAAACGGACAGCCAATCGTTTCCGCAAAGGCGGGATTGACTGGGGTTTCATATACTCAATCCGTTTTTCAGCAGGCACATGCAGAAGACGTCTGCACTCTTCAAGCATTGCCGCTGCATCCCCTTCAAAAGGAGCCTGCCAGGTTTCCCAGGGCGTCCGGAGCGCCAAAACACGCCCCGGAGGCAGCCCGCACCCTACAAAAGCAAAATGGGCGCCTCCTCTTGCATTCGCCAATGCGCCTGCAAGCCAGTAAAAAAAATGATCATACATGGAACTGACAGACAAAGTGCCTTCGGTTATGATTCGATCTAAAACAACAAGATGTTTTCTTCCAAAAATGAATGCTTCTTTGCCATCGGACGGCAAAAATCTCTCGCTTTGAAGCAGTAAGTTGAAATTGGCTCCCTGTGTTTCATAAAGCATTTGATCAATCTCGATAAAACGCTCTTCCGGGATTTCCATGCCGCTGACCCTATGCAGTTCTTCAGGCATATAAACACATGGATAACCTGCTTTTTCCGCTTTTTCTTTTGCCAGTGAAAAAAATGTAACAAATCTGACAGGAATATCCGTCAAATTTTCCTGCAGATGCAGCGCCAGTTTTATATGAAAATCAACCTGCCAGGGGCGGGTGTAAAATACAATCTGTTTTAAACCGTTGGAATCCATATTATTGTGTCATGCCTTTATGTCTGCGGTTGTAAGGTAATAAGAATATGAAATCGTAAACAAACACAAAAATCCGGTGGCAATGAATCTGGCCCATGCAATACCCTCTATTCCGTACCCTTTTTTCACAAACAGAAAGCCCAGTCCCCAGATAACCATAATTGCAATAAGATAGGCCCCCATGACAGGAATATTCCTTCTTACCACAGGAATGATGATGCTTACGCCGTAGTAAATCAGAAACATACTGCCAAGTGCATAAATTTGGGCAGAATCTATTCCTGCCGCATAATTGGGGAGAAATCGGTTCGTCAGGGGCGCAATGAAATAATAGCACCCGATGCATATCGGCACAATCGTAACAATATTGAACAGCAAACTAAACCAAAAAAATTTTTTAAGTCCGCCTGATCGCATGGTTTTGCCGTATATGAAGGAAGCTCTCGGATATAAAAGCGATCCCATACTCACGGGTATCACCTGTACAGCATTCATTATCATACCAGACAAAGCAAGCTCGCCAACGGCTGTCGGCCCCAGAGTCAATGCGGCTACAGTCCTGTCTGCCGCTGTGAAAAAAATATATAAAATGCCTGTTACAAGCATTGGGAAACCAACCCTTGCCAATTCTGAAGTTTCATCAAAACGACCGCTGTTTTTGGGCTTCAGAGGACATTGCCTGTATAATAACACAAAATGGACAACTGGAATCAGCGCATAACGAAGAATTAATCCTAAAACTCCCATAAAAACCGGAAGAAACCCCAGCAGCAGATTAATCCCGTTTTTAATGTTCAAAATAAGTCCTAATGCCATGAAAGAACGGCAACTGCGGTAAATTGTTTCGCAATGTGTTCCTAACGGACCGAAAATCAACATGCCCAGAACGACAGCGGTGGCGCTCATATAAAGCCTGTCATTGTCCTGAACATAATAGTATGCAAAAACGATAATGGAAATTAAAAGACCAAGCCCCAAGTTGATTAAAGCTGTCGTCCAACTGGATTCGACCATTTTTTGAATTTTTGGGTAATTGCCCTGTGCCTCATAAAAGGCAATATTTCTGTTTAAACCGTTAAAAACACCAAAATGAAAAAATGAACAATAACCTGCAATCAGCATGACTGTCTGAACAACTCCCAGTTCATAGGGAACAAGGAATTTTGCTGCAATGAAATTTGTGAGCAAACCAACTGCCGGAGTCGATATCTGAGACGAAAGATAAACCATTTCACCGGCGCGTTGCTTATTGACATATTTGCCTAATTTATCAAACAAAGGTTTTTTCCGTAAATTGTAAGCGGCGTATCTGCGTGCGTATTTCGGTTTTCAGGAAATAAGCTCCCATGAAAGAGGCGTTCCCGCCTTTAATTTTTTTATTGCCCTTCTTCCAATAACAAGAGAGATAAATTTTGTTGACATGCCATATCCTGGCCTGCAACTGCGGACATTATTTTCCGTAAACACTTCACCCTCTTTCATATCTTTGACGACAAAAAGAGAGCGGCGAAAGACACGGCTGTCTGCTTCCTTTTCCGTTACTGAATAACTGACCTGACCAAGTGATTTCTCGGTCATACGAATGGCTTCGACCATTGCCTTGAATTCATGCGGTTCCAGAGAAAAGGCGCTATCAGGCCCGGGGACAGAACGCGAGAGAGTGAAATGTTTTTCAATGATGCAGGCTCCCAGTGCAACTGCCGCTACCGGAACGGCAATACCAAGCGTATGATCCGATAACCCTGCGGGCAGTCCAAAAGCCTCTGCCATATGCGGGATAGTCCGCAGGTTCATTTCGTCAGGTAATGCCGGATAAGCGCTGGTGCATTTGAGCAGGGCGATTTCTTTTGCACCTGCCCCGCGTGCAGTCTGGACTGCCTCGTCAATTTCCGCCAGAGTCGCCATGCCGGTGGACATGATTATCGGTTTGCCGGTCCGGGCCACTTTTTGGATAAGTGGAATATCCACCAATTCAAAAGATGCTATTTTGTATGCAGGCACATTCATTTTTTCCAGAAAATCAACTGCTGAAAAATCAAAGGGTGTTGAAAAACAGTCCATTCCCATCTCATTGGCTATGTTTTTCAATTTGGGCTGCCATTCCCAGGGGGTGTATGCCTCCTGATAGAGTTGGTAGAGATTTTTTCCTTCCCAGATGGTTCCTTTTCCGATACGAAAATATTCGTTGTCACAGTCAATGGTCAGGGTGTCCGGCGTATAAGTTTGAAGCTTGACGGCATCTGCTCCGGATTCTTTGGCCGCATAAATCAACTGAACGGCCTGCTCGAAATCCTGATTATGGTTGGCCGACATTTCTGCGATAATGTAAACAGGTTCACCGCAGCCGATTTTTCTTTGGTTAATAATAATACAGGGTTTCATAATTTTCTGATTCCTTCCGTCTGTTTTTGTATGGTATCTATACTATTACTCAGAAGATTTGATGGTACAGCCACGAATTGCACGAATGACACGAATTATGGTTTGTGTATTCGTGCAAATTCGTGTTATTCGTGGCTGTTATACATTTTTATAAACTCTGCTGAGGCAGGCCTTTCTAATGCGGTATTTTACAACCGAAATGTTTTAAGTAATGGTATAATAGATTATGCTCCAAACGCATATCCATTATATCCCCCGTATCCCCAGCCATCGGCGTTCTGTAATATCAATTTCGCTTCGGCTGGTGTGGCATACGAACATTTCACGCAGAGTCGCTTCTTTTTCAGTTTTTTGTATTCATTCATTGCGGATATGGAATCTGAAAAGGCATTGATAACGGAAATCCTGTTCCAATATCCGTTTTCTTCCCTCGGAGCGGGCTTTGACGGCTTCAATCAAAAGCCATTGCTTAGGATAATGTTCCCGGATTCTTTGCCAGTTCATCTGATTTTTCTCCTTGCCTGTCCTGAACTTTCATTATAAAACCAAAGAACGTTTATAGATATTGCATTTTCTCCCTTTTATAATTTCATTCCCGACTTTGCTAAAAAAAGATTTTTCAAAAACCTTTTCAGATGCTGCATTTTCTTCAAAAACAACACCTTTGACTGAGGAAACATCTAATTTATTACAGGATTTTATAAATTTGTTATTAATAATTTCCGAAGCAATATTTTTGCCTCTGAAACTCGGTAATACAGAAAAATGGATTTCAGCAATCTCTGAAGAAATTTTGTCAAATCTTACCTGCGCCCCTATAACACCACCAATCTCTAAAACCCAAAATACTGTATGGTCAGAATTTATTTTGTTTTTAAACCAGTTAATATGATCATCCCAGTGAATAAAAGAAGGATTGAATGAATTTAGACGGACACCCGGATCATTCGATATTTGCCAAATTTGAAAAGCATCCTCAATAACAACATATCGAATTTTATTATTAAAATCAAATTTTGATAATTTTTTATAACTAAAAATTTCAAATATTCTATCAAAAGATTCCCCATCAATCAATCTTTCAGATCGATATAAAAAACTTTGTCTTTGTTTTATATTATTAACTATGGTTCTGAAATTTTTTTCTAAAATTTTGGAATTTAGCTGTTCAAACCATCCAATGTGAATTGTTCCCACTTTTTCTGAAAGACTCTCACCAATTCCTTTCTGGTTATCAGCTATTGTAATAATAACAGATGGAACACCCATAAACAATAATTCCCAACTGGTACTCCCTGCTGCTGAAATTGCCACATCCGCCCATGCCATAAGTTCAGGCATATTTTTCACATTGGATAAAATGGTATATGCGAAATTTGATTTGGATAATTCTTTTCTGATACTTTCAAGATTCGGATTTACCGGACCCACCACAAATTTTACTTCAAGATCAGCGTCATTCATAAAATTCAATGCCTGAATCACTTTAAGCGTTACATTATCCGGGTCTGAACCGCCCATTGTCACCAGTATCTTTGCTGCTTTTTCAGGGACAATCCGTTTCCATTCCCGGTATTTAAGAAACTCACGGCGGAGCATCACATATTTACACCCCATCAGCAGAATTGTATCCTCATCACAGGAATATTTCAAATCCGTCGCATGAATATTCTGATTTAAAAGAATATCCGCATGGTAATGTGGTAAATGATTCATATCGTCAATCACAAGCAGCCGGATACCCTTATCCCGAATCGCTTTCTGAAAAGCAGTATCAAAATGATAACCGTCCAGAACAAGCCAGCCTGCATTGTTTTTTTCATCTGACAAAACCGAAAATATTTTTTCCAGATCAGAAGGATGCGGATAAGCATTTTCAATCGGAATAAATTTAAATCCTTCTTCCAAAATGCGCTGACGCAAACCGTCACTTTCACAATGGGAAAGAAATGTTACATCTCCGCCCCTGTCCTGCCATGCCTGAGCCAGTGCAATACACCGCATTACATGACCTGTTCCGATTTGTGCTGTTGCGTCAGCACGGATAACTGCCATCATCTTAATTCTTCTTTCCTTGTAATTCAGGGGAAATCTGATTTCGCATCATAAATACAGCTCTGGCCATTGACAAATCATCATTATCATCAATATCCACCGCGGAAAACCATTCCATAGGGTAATAAATATGGTCTGGACAGTAAAATGTTCTATGTTCAAGCAATTTGTCAACCTGCGTAATCCAAATGGCCCCGGTAGGGCAGTATAAAGGCGGGAAATCTTGAGATCTTTTATTCTGTATTTCCGAAAAAATTGGAACAGGCTTCATCGCTGCATCCAATTTTACAGCCCACCATGGATTCATCCAGCCAAACTTGAAACAGCTAATCTGAGACGGAGCTTTGCGCTCAAGAAAATTTGCCGTGGCATCTATAATATCCTGGCTTGTACGTAATGGTGTGTTTGGCATAAGCTGTGTGATGATATCGTAATGCTCGTCTAACAATTCAATGCTCTGTTGCAAAGCTGCACACGTAGCCAGAGATACCGGGCTGAAATCATCATTTGCTGTATTGCGCAAAAAAGGCACTGAAGCACCATAGTTTTTAGATATTTGAGCAATTTCCATACAGTCTGTACTGACCAATACACGATCAAACAGTTTACTATTCAACGCTGCCTCAATAGTCCAAGCTATCATGGGCTTTCCCATGAAATCTATAATGTTTTTTTTCGGTATGCGTTTGGAACCACCGCGTGCGGGAATAACGGCCATGTTTCTCATCACCAGATACTCCACCCACCATCAACAACAAGATTATGTCCTGTAACTCCGGAAGAAGCCTCGGTAGCCAAAAAAAGTGCAGGCCCGAAAACATCTGTGTCATTCAGCATTCGTCTTTGTGGACACAACGCTGCATATTTTTCAATAAAATCTTTACTTGTACGTCCTTCAATTCCGCCGTAGGAAATAGCGTTAAAACGGATACCCTTGTATGCGATACGAACAGCGAGTTCCCTGGTCAGATGTATCACTGCAGCTTTGCACACACCATAATGAATAGGCGATTCAACGACTGGATTATTGTATAGTTGCAAAGTTGGCGCTACCACACCATACATGGAAGCTATGTTAATAACACTCTGTAATCTGCTTTGCGGCGCAAGAGATAGCGACATGGCAAGTTCATATGCAACAACAACACCAAGGTAAAATTCCTGAACCCATCCATCTATAGAGGGCTTGCCTTGTTCGTCCAACCTGAGATTGTTCAGATTCCTTACGTTGTTGATAAGACAGTCAGGCAGCAGATCTTTCTCCTTCAGTTGTTCAACAAAAAGAGATATTCCTTCTGGACAACCAAATTCCGCCGCAATACCATGTATCAATGCACCTGTTGATAGTTGGCACTCATTAGCAAAGGCTTCTGCCCGTTCCTGGCTGCGGGATGTCAGTATCACTTCCCATCCCTCAGATGCAAAACCTTTAACAAAACTGCGTCCGACTTTCCCGGTTCCACCGGTGATCAAAACACGTTTGTTTTTCGTCAATGTGCACCTCGTTCAATTATTTCTACAAGAAATTCAAATTCCTGCCTTGAAATCAAGCATTTTCGATAATTGATACTATTAATGAAAGCTGATAAAGAAGCTCTAAATGCTGAAAACGTATTCTGAAAGACATAATTCTTGAATGATTTCTCTCCGTATATCGTCATACCAAGTGGACAGACAGTTTTTCCAAGTGTAGCGAATGTTGCACTGATACCACTCCGCCAAGTAATGTTTACTATGTTTCTATCTTCAATTTGTAATGCATTAACTTGATTTAATTCCTTCTGGTCACCTATAGCAATCAACACTGGTTCAATAATATGGGGGGCATAGGTTTTCCAGCTTTTGGGTGATACAGCATATATGTGGCGTATTGCTCCCAGCTGTTGTTTATCTGATAGACCAATCTGCATTTCCTTGGCATACCGTAGTGCAGAGCAGGAAAACACTTGGCCGCGATATTGTTCGAGTGCTAATATCATTTCCAGATCTCTTCGATTCAGTGCAATTGGCTTATCTATAAAAACTGGCAAACCAGCCTTCAAAAACGGACGACTCATCTCAAAATGATTCTCAGCATCGTCACGCGCCAGAAGTATAGCATCCACCTGTCCAATCATGTCACAATAATTATCTACGACATGCTCAATCAGTGAGGCACGGGCGATGTGTTCAGAAATTTGGGAATTTTGTGTCCAAATATGTGTAACCTTTGCATCAGATATTGAATCCGCCGGAAAATTCTGTTTTGCCAAGTACTCTGGAATAACGGAAAAAGGGCAACTTGCCATAGCTTTAGGGTCATAGCCATTGAATATAGCAGCCCATGAGTAGGGGTGTCCGTTTCCTTCACTCATGCCAAGTATACCGAGTTTCATAATTTTTGCCAAAATTTTATCCAGCAGTCGAGGTTAAGAATGTTTGAATCAAAAATGGATATAATGTGTTATCTTTTCCACAAAGCGGGATTAATAAGTTTTTCATCAATGTCATAAAATTTTTCTGATATTTCCTGAATCGCTTCCAATGGCAATGAAATGTTCAAATCATCAATTATTTCGTTCAATTGATCTGCCCGTTCTACAGCTATGATTAATTTCGCTTTGGGTTGAACAGACTTGACATATCCTAAAGCAAGTAACCGAATCGACAAGTTTGTTTTTCTTGCAACAGATCTCAGTTCTTCCAATACCGGTTTTGCAAAATTCATTTGGGGCGACAACGCATCAGGGTTCATCAGCAAAAGCCCCTGTAAAAAAACACTGCGGATATAAATTTGTTTGTTCATTTCTATTGCCAGTTCAAACACTCCGGATTTTTCAAAACGTCTGTCTATAATATTGGTTGGCAATTGAACAAAATCAATCCCATTCGTATGTATTGCCTGAATAGCCCGATGCGGTGCGTAAACGGAAATTCCGATATGCCTGATCATTCCTTTTTGAATAAAGGATTCAAGGATATCATGCAATCCACTGTCCCATAAATCCAGCATATCTTCTCTATGCAGCATCAGGCAATAGAGTTTTGGCACATGAAGTCGCTCCATACTTTCCAAGAGCGACTTTGTCATCTCTTTCCGATCAAGATGGTTTACTGTGGGATGAAGTTTTGTTGTAATTTTTACACGGTCAGATATGTTAAGATTATCAACAATAACTCCTATACTTTTCTCACTTTGCCCGTAAGCCTGCGCGGTGTCCAACTCTTCAATCCCTGAATTCCATGCTGTCCTCAGTATTTCCCTTGCTGTATCAAAACTTGGCTGGCCTGAAGTATTGGCAATGCCGTATTGCATACCAAGCTGAGCCGTACCCAATACCAAACGTGTATTAATGGTCATCGTTATCTTTGTTGATATGAGTTTAAATGTAGAAACAATATCTTATTGTTCAATTAAAGAATGCGGACAATTTTTCTGTTACATAGGATTGCTCTTCATCTGTCAGCGTCGGGTATATGGGAATGCTGAGGCATTTTCGATAAAAAGCTTCTGCTACAGGAAAGTCACCTTTGTTCCAACCAAGTTTCTGATAATATGGATGGTAATGAACAGGAATATAATGAACCTGAACGATAATATTCAGTTGACGCAGATATTTCAATAAAGCATCTCTTTTTTCAGAACATATAACATACAAATGGTAGGCATGAAATATGCCGGGCTTCACTTTTGGTATTATAATCGGCGCATACTTTAACTCATTATCATACCGCTGTGCAATCTGATGACGCCTTTCAAGATTTGCTGCTGCTCTTTTTAACTGGCTCACCCCCAAGGCAGACTGTATGTCAGTCAGTCTGTAATTGAATCCAAGATCATGCATTTCATAATACCAGGGGCCATGGTTTTCCCTCAGTTTGCCATAATCCTGCTGAATGCCGTGAGTTCGGAGATTTAACAATTTGCGGTACAGAGTTTCATTATTTGTGGTAATCATACCGCCTTCTCCGCATGCTATATGCTTTACAGGGTGAAAAGAAAATATGGATAAATCTGCAAAATTGCCATTTCCGCATCTTTGTATATGTTCTTTGCGGTCAAAAAAATATCCGCCGGGGGCATGGCAGGCATCTTCCAATATCCAAAGACCGTGTTCATCTGCCAACTGTCTGAATTCTTCAAGATTGACAGGATATCCCGCATAATCTACTGGGATAATGCCTTTGAATGTGTTTTTGGGAGCATTTTCAAGTAAATCTTTTACTTTTTTGATGTCCAGCAGGTATGTTTCCGGATCTATATCAGCAAATACTACATCGCCTCCGCAATAGCGTACACAATTTGCAGATGCAACAAAAGTAATCGGCGTAGTGATCACCTTATCCCCGGGCTTTACATTCAATGCCATTGCGCTCAGGTGAAGAGCCGCTGTGCCGTTTGAGACTGCTACAGCATATCTTGATCCCACATATTCAGCAAAGACTTTTTCAAATTCTTTGATTTTAGGACCCTGCGTCAAATTATTGGAATGAAGGACATCAATAACCGCCTGAATGTCTTCTTCTGTTACGAAGTGCTTTCCATAGGGTATTACAGTCATGGATGATTACCTCAAATCGTTAAATGTTTAAATTTTTTCCGATTATGCTTTGTCTGATAACGATTATGTCAATCATAGATTGAACATCGAGAAAACGACACAATTAAATCCAAAAAAATTAAGCGTATGTCCCCAAATTATCCACTTCCGGCAAAAAAATTGTACTGCCAATAAATAAAAAAAATCACCAGAACCTATTCATTATGGTTTTATGGTTTTTCTGCTTCAACATAAACGCTTGCATCTTCTTTTTCGTGAAGGTCAAGCATCTGATGATCATGAATCTTCGTCTGTCCTGCCGGCATTACTTCAGCGTTCACAAAACCATGCTTCTGTAAAAGACGAATCAGTGAATTTCCATCGTACATCCATTGGTGATGGCGGGTTCCTACCAACAGTAGTTGGAGTCGCTGTGCAAATGTCCTTGGACGATCTGCACATAACAGTGTAGCCTCAATAAAAGCATCGGCATCCTCTGATTCTAAGTATTTCTCGACTTGTCGTCTGATGTCTGGCGCAGCAATTCTGATGATACCGCCAGCTCGAAGAATACGAAAGGATTCGTTAAGGAACTTGGATGCCTCGTTTCTGTCAAGATGTTCTATCATGTGTGAACTGTAAAGCACCTCACAAGATGCAGCAGAAACAGGCAGTCCTTTGGTGGCATCCCCATACTCAATATTGTTTTCATTTGCAAACTGTATGAACTGATACTGCGATTTTTCAAGGAGCCGCAGTTTATAAAGAACATCCGGCAAAACAGGAATTTTTGAAAGCCGAAGACTTAAAGAGTTGTCAAAATTCCGCCAGCCTTTTGTGGGTGTTTGTCCGCATCCAACATTGATTTTCATCACTATTCTGAATTCCTCCAGTGGGAAAAAAGATATCAGCATAATATAAAATACTAACATATTGAAATCTATAATTTGTCAGTTTAAGACACACATTACCACAAGCGGATGAACAAATCAATGGGGTAATGAATGTATTCAGAGGCAGGAAAATCCGCTGTAAGCATAATACTCTGAAATCAAAATAATATCTTTAAATACCTCTTTGACTGAATAATTTCGGCGGATGATGCCATTCCGGTTAAACCGTAATCAAACGGATTTTAGCAGCCTTGCCGGTATTGCCGTAACCTGTAACAATGAAGCCCGTCCCTGTTTTCCAAACCGGGAAACCGATAACCATCTGATGCCGTATATAGTATCAGTGCGAAGGGACACGTTTATAATATCCTGCTGCAGTCTTTCAGGAAAATGTTTGTCAGAAAAAAACATAAGGGTTTTCAAAATCCTCAGGGTTTCAAAATGACAATCTTTTTCTTAAAATCTATAAAGTGAATATCTGATCTGTAAATAAAATATTTATTTCTTCCAAAGGCTTGTCAATTCAACAGCCTTTGACAAAATTACAAATTTTCCAGCAGTTCAAAAAAGCGATCTCCTGTCATTTCCGCTGTTGTCATGTTTGTGCGGATATGAGTGACAGGCACAGATTTCGGACTTGTTTTGATTACCAGTGCCCGTTTGATGCCCGGTTTTGTCATATATATGATCGCCTTTTTTGCGCTGAACAGCGAGTAGTTTGGGGTGAATGAAATGAACCCCAAACTACGGGCTGCTTTGACTTTGTTACGACCGTCAATAATTCCAAAACCCTGACAAATCCGAATTTCAGATACACATTACCACAAGCGGATGAACAAATCAATGGGTTGCCAAATGTATTCAGGGGCAGGAAAATCCGCCATCGGCATACTGTCATCTTTTTTTCATTGTCTGAATCTGTACAGCATCCTTAATCTTTTCTTTCAATTCTTTTTGAGCGTAATCTGAGATTTGTTTCTTTCTTTGCCTTGGCGATACGATTTCTGATTTCGTCAGGCGATCTGAAACCAATAAGGTAATCTGCTTCATTCGCGGAGAGAGCAGCCGGGACAGTTCCGAAGATTTCTCTGCTTTCATTCCCGAACCTCTTTTCTGTTTATGACAATGCAATGAAATCTTCAATGGAAAAACCTGTCCTGATTTGACTGATATTCTTTTATTAAATCAAACGATTTGTTTTTGATTTTTTCGGGATCGGCCATCTTTCCCAGTTCTTTTTCATCACAGGCTCCCTCAAATGCCTCCATTGAAGCGTATTCCAATGCTGCGGGGTAAACGTCAGAGAGAATTTCCTTTAACTCACTGTCAGTCAGATACATTCCCCCTGATTTCCGTCTTTTGTTGATATAACTGATCTCACGGACAGAATTGCGGACAGATATTTCCCACGATCTTGTGTTCCGTTTTTCCGCTTCCTGTTTAATGACATGTATTAACAGAATTTTTGCAAAACTTCTGATTTTATAAATTTTATCATCCCGGCTCATTTCTTCCATTTCTCCGATCAGAAGCAGCGCGTCGTGATATTTTCCATGTTCAATATGAGATCGCAGTTCCTGCAGTTCTTCCATGATAATATCCGTCCTTTTTTTATATATATCAATGAATTGTCAAATGTATTCAACTGATGCGGATAATGTTCCCGGACTTTTTGCCGGTTCATCTGAATATTTCTCCTTTGACAATGAACATCACAGCAACTGCCGGTAAACATTCTGATACAGATTTTATCTGATATTTCATTTGCATATACTTACTGAAACCGTCCTGTTTTCTCTTTTGTCACAACCCTCAATAATTACAAAACACTGACAAATCCGAATTTCAGATACACATTAGCACAGACCGGATCAGCAAATCAATGGGTTGCCAAATGTATTCAACAGCAGGAAAAGTCCGCTGTCGGCTCATTGTCTGAATCAGTACAGCATCCTTAATCTTTTCTTTCAATTCCTTTTGAGCGTAATCTGAGATTTGTTTCTTTCTTTGCCTTAGCAATTCGATTTCTGATTTCGTCAGCCGATCTGAAACCGGTAAGGTAATCTGCTTCATTGGCGGTGAGAGCAGCCGGGACAGTTCCGAAGATTTCTCTGATTTCACTGCCGAACCTCTTTTCTGTTTTATTTATAACATTATAAGCAGGATGAAACTGTTTAATCCGATCTGCGTTGACTATAACAATAACCCGGCAGCAATATTTTCTTTGTCATGGAATCTTTGAAAAACCAAATCCCACATGCAAAAAATGTTCATCGTCAGTAAGCACATAAGAAATTGACAAATCCTGCATAATTATCATGGAAGTAATATCTGTGAAAGATATATGCGGCTTATCCCGCAGCCATTTCCGGAGTTGCCATGCCCGGTAAAATCTCTGTTCCGTGACTTTTTCAATCACAAGTTCATTATTTCCGGCAGCAGCAAAAAGATTCTCTGCAAATTTCACAGCTTCATTGTAATTTTCCCTGCGGAAAAGAAGTGTTATCAATTCATCAAAAACATATTCACTTGAAAATAAAGGAATATGATTCATCTGCATCTGTGCAAAAACTTCCTGAACTTTGCCATGAAATGAATCCCTGTGATGTCCCAGTGCCAGCCATCCCCATGTATCCACAAACACCGCTCTCTTTTGTATCATGAGATTTTCATATCTCCATACAATTGTCTGTCCATATCTTCCGAAGAAACCGGAGAACCTGAAAGATAACCTGAGAGAGAAAGCAATATCCCCTTTTTTTCCGGATCTGATTTTTTGATAAAAAAATCAATTAAATGAAGCAGTTCTCCTATTTTATCATCAGGAACATATTTAATTTTTTCAGCCAGAATCTCTCTGTATCCGTTCATTGCTGAACCTCCTTTTTAAAATAATAACAGGGAATAGCATTGCGACTGTCATCAAAGTTTCTGAATTTCATCTGTAAATAAGAAAGTCAGTTTTTCGGCTTTTGCCTGTGAATAAATCAGCCGATCAAAAGGATCACGGTGAATCAGAAGAAGTTTTAAATACTGATACAGATGATTTTCAGTGATCTGCAATATCTTAAAGCCGTAATCCTGAACAGCAGCTTTGAAAAAAGTTTCAAAACTGTGATCTATTTCCAGTCTGCCTGTATTCGACAGTCACCCGTTAATGATTTCTGAGGTGTTTCAGTAATTCATCTTTCGGAATCTGACACCACAGCGATATTTTTCCCAAAATATCTGAAAGAGTGCCTTTGGCAACAGGATCATGATTGGGTATGGTAATTTTGTGTTTTCCCAAAGGAGTTTCTTTCATCAGACGGACATGACTGCCTCTTTGGCGGATGACTTCATATCCCAGCATCTGAAGAAAACGGATCAGATTTCTGCCTGTTACTGCCGGGAGTTTTTCAGACATGAATTTCTCCCAGATCCATCATACTGAAAACAGACGGGGCCGAATCGTAAATCGCCGAAACATCGGGATCATCCTCAAAGTGCAGCACCAGAGCCTCCTTAAGGTTTTTAACGGCTTCGTCAATGGTTCTCCCCTGTGTGAAAACATCAAAATCCATGCACCTGGCACAATAATATTCTCCGTCATGATAAATTTCTGACGTGATAATTTTTTTCATCACTTTTTCCTCTGAGAATTATGTTTTTATATTGGCAAGTTAAGAATTTTCAATCAGTTTTTTGACTTCTGAGTTTAAGAATTGTTCTGTTATCAAAAAAATATCGCATTGCATATAGCTTTCCTAAGTGAGTTGTGGGATAAACTGTTCTGTAAGGGTTTAAAACCTTTAAAAATTTCTGACGGATTCCACAAATGACATAGGATCGCTATATATACACATTTTCCATATTGTTCCTCCTTCAAATTTAAAATACACATTAGCACAAACCGGCTGAACAAATCAATGGGGTAAAGAATGTATTCAGGGGCAGGAAAATAAGTAACCTTCCATATATTTTCGTGTATATTAACTGAATTCAATGAAATATTT
>CAZHPS010000017.1:0-31076 GCA_964534335.1 uncultured Desulfobacterales bacterium | reverse complement strand
TCATGGCAGAAATCATGTTTTCCATTTCCTGTTTTCCGAATGCCGCTGTTTTCCGTGCTTTTTCCGCCAAAGTCATGGCTCTGGACGCGTTTTCAGCATTGGATCGGGTCTGTGAGGATATCTGCACAAGGGAACTGGTGATTTCCTCCAAAGAGGAGGCCTGCTGATTTGTGCCTTCAGACAGGGACTGGCTGGATTCAGCAATCTGATCCGCTCCCTGGGCAACCTGATCCGCTGCATTTCTCACATCCCTGAGAAGTTTTCTGAGATTTCTGCTCATTTTTTCAAGGGATTTGCCCAGCACATCCCTGTCTGAAATGACAAGCACCTCTCCGCGCAGATCACCTTCGGCTATCTGTTCCGCGAGCATTGCTTTTTTTTGCAGACTCTCATCCATCTGCATCATATTCCGGTAAACACCTGTAAAATCAGTATTTTTTTTCTGCAATCCAAATCCGGTCTCCCCTTCCGCAATTCTCCGGGCCACTTCTGAGAGAATATCAGGTTCCGCTCCCAGGGGCCGGGTCACAGAACCGGCAAGCAGAAACACGGAAATCCCCACAATCGCAATCATGGCAAAGGTGATAAGCACATTCATCATGCGGATTTTTTTTGCAGGCGATGTCAGTTCATCCGCATTGGCAACCACAACCACAGACCAGTTGATCTCCGCTATTTTATTGAAAGCAGCCATTTCCTCCCGGCCTGAATCATAATAGGTCATCAGCCCGGTATCTGTTTCCAGCATTTTTTTTCCGTAAACAGAGTCCCGGATATTGTGTTTCATAATTTTTTGGGCATCAGGATGGGCAATGACAAGCCCGTCTTTGTGGATAAACGCGTAACCGCTTTTTCCTATGCGGATGGGCGCTATGAATATCCTGTTAAGGGTGCTGACATTGACACTGACAGTCAGAACACCTTCAATGACCTTGTCCTGCTGAACAACAGGAGCAGATATGGTGACAATGGGATTGCCTGTCACCCTGCTGATGATGACTTCTGAAATGAAAAACTCCCCCGTGATGCTCTTCTGAAAAAAATCCCTGTCCCCAACTTTCAGTTTTTCCACTGCTTCCGGTGTTCCGGAGGCAATGGCCTCGCCGTTTCTGTCAAACAGAACCACAGTTTCAAAAACCTCATAGTTTTTCTGAATATCTGCCATTTTCTCACTTGCGGTCCTGCGTGCGGATATGCCCAGGTATGTATCCCGCACAGCAGTTTTATAGGTCAGATCCCCGCTCCAGTTAAGGACATTCAGGCGAAGTCCCTTCAGCCAGAAGGCGATCTGGGAGGATGCAGCATCAGCAGACTGCCGGATCTGTTCCTGAGCCATGTCTTCAATGGCTTTTTTGGAATAACGGTAGGAAACAAAAGCAGAAAAGCTCATTCCGGCAGCAATCAGGATAACTGTCGGCAGCAAAAATCTGTTCCTCAGACTCAGTTTCATATTTTCTCCTTAAATATAACGATCCAACTAAAAGGACATTTGCCATGTATTTCTTATTCACGAACATTTTCACTGAATTCCTCACCAAATGGGATAAGTTCATCGGGGCCGGGCCGATCATTGCGGGGCGCAATCCGCTTCTTTCCGGTTTGCTGCGGAAGATTTTTTTCAGACTGGGCAAGAGTAACATTTTCTTCCTGTGTATGCAATGATTCCCTTTTCTGATCTGAAATGTTCTGCCCCTTTTTCTGCAGACGGAAACGGGAAAGCACTTTGCGAAGCCCTTCTGCCTGAACAGAAAGTTCACTTGCGGATGACGCTGTCTGCTGGGCATTCGCGGCAAACTGCTGGGTGACCTGATCCACCTGATCCACTCCCCGGCTGACCTGTCCTATGCCTCTGGCCTGTTCTTCGGATGCAGCCGCAATTTCACCGATCAGTTCAGATGTTTTCACAGCCGAATCCAGAATTCTGTCCAAAGCCTGCGCGGTCAGTGCCGCGATTTCATTTCCCTTTTCCACTGTGTGCAGAGAACCTTCAATCAGTTCCTCGGTTTCTTTGGCCGCGCGGGAACTCCGGGCAGCCAGATTCCGCACCTCTCCTGCCACCACGGCAAATCCTTTTCCGTGCCGTCCCGCGCGTGCAGCCTCCACTGCGGCATTGAGCGAAAGAAGATTGGTCTGAAACGCGATTTCATCTATGACTTTGATAATTTTTGCCACAGCCCGGCTGGATTTGCTGATGTCGTTCATGGCTGATACCATGTTTTCCATTTCTTTTTTTCCCTGTTCAACAGCCTCCCGTGACTGCATGGCAAGATTTCTGGCCTGTGCAGAATTTTCCGCATTGCAGCTTATCTGGGAACTGATCTGGACAATGGAGCTGGTGATTTCCTCCAGGGAAGCGGCCTGTTCATTCGCTCCTTCGGACAGGGACTGACTGGAACCTGCTATCTGCTCAGCCCCGGCCGCAACATTCTTTGCAGCCTCATTTATTTTTCTGAGAATGTTTCTGAGATTGGAGGCCATTTTATCCAGAGATTTTCCCAGAATGTCTTTGTCTGAACTGAGCCGGACATCTCCGCTCAGATCCCCTTTGGCAATGGCTTCGGACATACGGGCTTTTTCCCTCAGATTCTCTGTCATATGCCGCATATTTCCGTAAACAGTTTCTGCACTGCTGTCATCATCGGGAAACTGCATATCCAGATTTCCCAGAGCGATTTTCTGCGCCAGATCAGACAGAGCATGCGGTTCTGCGCCTAGGGAACGGGTTGCACTTCCGGCAATGACCGCAATAAAGAAAAGAGCGGACAGGGTGCAGATGATTCCAATGCCAACCATGAACCGGATGTCCTGCTGCGCCACGCTCATCTGCGCATCTGCGGCTGATGTGATGTTTTCCATAGGAATCAGAATGCTGATGCCCCAGGGGGTTCCCGTGTATCCAATGGGAATGGGAACAAGAACCTCCATACGGCCTTCATCATATCCGCTTGACATTTCCCCCTTCTCTATATATTCCAAATCCTCTTCCCAGTCTTTGTGTGTTTCCCTGATATGCTTTCCGGCCAGTTCCGGGTGTCCGGTTGCGGCCGCAAATATTCCGTTATGTGTGATGATTTCAATTCTTGCACTGCCCCCAAAAATATCTTTGACATTGTCAACTGTTTTCTGAATGAATTCCAGTTTTGTGTCAACACCGGCCACACCGTAAAAAACATCACTGACCACGACCGGAACACACAGGGAAGTCATCATTGTGTCAATTCCCTGAACAGTATAGACATAGGGATCTGTAATACATTCCTTTTTGCTCTCTTTCGGAATCTGATACCAGACTGCATCTTTGTTTTCATATTCACGAAGGGCTTCCAGTGCAATTTCCCCCTTTTCTCCTCCCCGGTTCCAGTAGGGAATAAAGCGTCCGGTTTGGTCATGTCCTTTGTCATTGACATATCCCCTGTCCATACCATCAAACGCATCCGGTTCCCAAATGGTCCATGTCCCCAGAAAAGAGGGATTCTGCACCAGTACTGTTTTCAGAATTCCGTTTGCCTCTTCACGGCCCAGTTCAAGTCCCACAGTTTTGTCTTTTATGCCGGAAAAAGTATGAGCCAGGGTTCGGGCAGTATCCAGTGCCACCTCCACTTCTGCCTTGATATAATAGGAATATTCCCTGGCAAGAGCCTGTGCGTATTTCTGAGCATCCGCCACAGCGGTTTCCCTTGTGATTTCAGCCCGGTGTTTCATGGATACGGCTGAATACGTGATAATGAGAGCCGATGTCAGCACCAGGCATAGCCCTGTCCATAATGCAATCCTGATTTTCAGACTGTTAAGTTTCATGATGGAGTTCCTTTTGCCCGTTTTGGTTTTGGTACAAGACCCGGATAAATTCACCACCGGTTTTCTGTTTTATAAACCACCGGGGATTTTGAAAACCCCCGGTGTCTTACATTTTTACAATGCTGAACTATCTGAAATTGTGATGAAAATGAATGAGAGTTTTGAACATCCCAGGATTTGCATTCTGACTGTCCGCGTTTTCACTGGGGGCAGTCTGCGGTTTACTTCCGCTTTGCCACTGCGTCATCCCACAACCGCTTAATCCCCTTGCGATCCGTTTTTTCCAGAACCGGCCACAGTATCCGGTTTTTTTCAAAATAAGCCGAATCATCCAGATGAAAATTTGCGATTTCTTCAGGAGTCAGACGGCTGCTGACTGTGGTTGTCACCGGTTCAAACAGCACTGTTCTGACCAGATATTCCTGATAGTCATCGCTTAAGACAAAGTTCAGCCAATCTTCCGCAATCCGTCTGAGTTTGGGATTGCTTTCAAGCGTATGGCTGATCATGAAATTATCCAGCCATGCAGTGGTTTTTTCTTTCGGATCTGCCATCTTCCATATCTCGCCCTTTTCCTTAAGACCGGACAGAGCCGAGCCCCATGATGCAGCCAGTGCCAGTCCTTTCAGATCTTCAGGTTTGTCTTCCCCGATCCACATAGTTTTTGCGCCCGCAGCTAACTGGGCCAGCTTTTCCTGAAACTCAGGCGTATTCAGTTTGGCATAATTGGACATATCCGCGGCAGACATTCCCATTGCCAGTGCGGTAATATAGACGTTCTGCTCATACTGCTCTTTGCCGAGAGTGTATTTTCCCTTATACGCCGGGTCCCAGAGGATATTCCATGTTTGCGGGGGTTCTTTGACAATTTCCGTATTGTATGCCAGTCCGTAAGGGCCTCTGGCAACCGGAACTCCGTAAATGTCGCTGCCTTCAGTGAAATAGACGGTGTTCTGCAGAGCAGGAATGACGTTTTTGTAATTGGGAATGTTGTTCAGGTTCAGGGACAGAACCAGTTTGAGTTTTATGAGCTGAAACCGCTGATCTTTGGGAACCTGATGGGAAGGAGACACAATATCCGCTTTCCCGTCCCTCAATGCGGGGAATACGTCGTCATTCATCGCGATATGCGTTACTTCCAGTTTCAGGTCAATCCCGTGTTTTTCCCTGACCAGTCTGATAAACGCCTCTTCATGCAATTTGGAATCATATGACGGCCAGACCAGCATCCGCAGCGTTTCTGTTTCTGACCATACCGGCTTTGGGGGACATGCAAGAAAGCAAATTCCCATAACCAGCAGCACGGTGGATACATGTTGTGCAAAAAACCGTTTCATTCTTTTTCCCCTTTCCTTTGTGATTCTGTTATTTTCCTGCTTCCACAGCCATATTCCAGAGTCTCTGAAATCCTTTTCTGTCCTGTTTTTCCAGTATGTTCCAAAGAATCACACTGGCCTCAAAGTGTCCCGGATCATCCAGATGCAGTTTTTCTGTCTCTTCTGTGGTCAGAACCTCTTTGACAGTTGCAGTGGTCGGTGTGCAGAACATTCCCCTGACCACATAGGTCTGAAATTCATCGCTTAGCACATGGTTGAGCCATTCCTCGGCAATCTGTTTCAGTTTGGGTTTGTCTTTGAGGGTATGGCTGATCATGTAATAATCCAGCCATCCTGTGGTTCCTTCTTTGGGTTCGGCAATTTTCCATGTTTCCCCCATTTTTGCCAAATCATTGAGCGAAGTGGTTCCCCAGGAAGTGGCAAGCGCCAGTCCTTTCAAATCTTCGGCTCTGTCTCCGGCCTTCCATATCAGATGCGCATTTGCGGCAAGTTCTCCCAGTTTTTTCTGTATATCCGGGGTATTGACATTTTTATAGATAAAAATGTCTTTTACCGGCATTCCCGAAGCAAGGGCAGTGATGAAAACATTTTCCGCATACTGATCTCCGAGTGCATATTTGCCTTTGTATTTCGGATCCCAGAGAATATTCCAACTGTCCGGAGGGGGCTGAACAAGTGCTGTATTGTATACCAGTGCATAGGGGCCTGTGACAAAGGGAATCCCGTAAACCTTTCCGCCCTCACTGCCATAGTCGGCTTTCTGAAAAAACGGAATGACATTTTTGTAATTGGGGATATTGTCCAGATTCAGAGGCAGAACAAGATTCAAATCAATCAACTGAAAGCGTTTGTCTTTGGGAACCGTATGCGCTGTGGCAATGAGATCCGTTTTTCCGTCACGGAGCGCGGGGAAAAAATCATCATTGCTGGCGACATTTGTAACTTCAATTTTCAGATCAATACCGTGTTTCTCTTTCACCTGCCCAATAAACTTCTGCCTCTGATCTTCGGGCGCACACAGATCCCATATCAGCATCCGCAAAGTTTCTGTTTCCGAGCATACCGGGCTTGGGGGATATGCAGAAAAACAAATCCCCATGACCAGCAGAACCGTGCAAACCTTTTTTCTGACAATGTGTTTCATGTTTTTTTCTCCTTTTTTATGGTTAATAAATAAGGGAAGAGAAATTTCCTGCGGTACCCGTTTCAGGTGTCAGGAAACAGATGCACAGCACTGAAACCGGTATATCAGCAGTTTTCAAATCCCTAAGCAAACGAAAGAAACGGCTTTCAAAATTATATATTCATACAGGATTTGACAACTTTTGAAAAGTTGTCAAATCTTATACCAATTCTCCATTGAAAATATACTTATGATTCGGTTTCCCACAGAGGACACAGAGAGAAAAAACCACAGAGAACACAGAGGAACTAACTCACATTATTGTATAAATTCAATAGCGAATTGGTATTATCCATCGGAATCTTTCAGCGGTACAACTGCACCCCGGCAGGAGTTGGCAACTTTCAAAAAGTTGTCAACTCCTGCAGAAATCTGATTCCTCATTCGCATTATCAGTCCATGTGTTTGGGGCTGTGCTGCTTATTTCCGCTTTTCCAATGCCATGTCCCAAAGCCGCTTCATCCCTTTGCGGTCTGTTTTTTCCAGAGTGGGCCATAAGATTCTGTGGTTCCGGAAATAATCCGCATCATCCAGATGCAGGGCCGCCACCTCTTCCGGTGTCAGATGATCTTTCACTGTTGTGGTCACCGGACAGAATCCTGCTTTGCGCACCAAATCTGTCTGATAGGCATCGCTGAGTGTATAGTTGATCCATTCCTCTGCAATTTTTCTCAGAACCGGATTGTTTTTAAGGGTATGACTGATCATGAAATTATCCATCCATGCAGTGGAACCTTCTTTGGGTTCTGCCATTTTCCATATCTCCCCCATTTCTTTCAATCCGGGCAGAGAGGTTCCCCATACTGCTGCCAGTGCAAGTCCTTTCATTTCCTCTGCCCTGTCAATCCCTTCCCAAAGGACAGCCGCATTGACTGCAAGTTCAGCCAGTCTCTTCTGAAAATCCGGTGTATTGAGTTTTGTATAGTCATGCATTTCTTTGGCACTCATACCCATTGCCAGAGCCGTGAAATATACATTGGGTTCATACTGGTCTTTTCCCAGTGCATATCTGCCTTTGAATTTCGGATCCCAGAAAACATTCCAACTGTCCGGGGCTTCCGGGAAAACAGCAGTATTGAAGGCCAGGCCGTAAGGGCCGTATGCCACGGGAACCGCATACACTTCACCGTTTTCCGTACAGTAATCCCCTTTCTGCATGGATGGGACAATATTGGGGTAGTTGGCGATATGTTCCGGATTCACCGGCACAAGCAGTTTGTGTCTGATCAGGTTGAAACGTCTGTCTTTTGGGGCATTATGGGATGCCACAATAATATCTGTTTTCATATCACGCAGTGCAGGAAGAAAATCATCATCGCTGCTGACGTATTTCACCTCAATATTCAAATCAATATTGAATTTTTCTTTCACATGGCGGATAAAAATCTGCCTGTGTTCCCCCTGCGTGTAGGGTTCCCATACCAGCATCCGCAGCGTTTCTGTCTGTGACCACAGCAGACTGAGAGGACTTGCAAGAAAACAAATCCCCATGACCAGCAGAACCGTGCAAACCTTTTTCCTGACAAAGTGTTTCATGTTTTTCTCTCCTTTTTTTATGTCTGATATTCATGGCATTGGCAGTCCCATACTGCCTTTGCTGCCCGGCATTTTATTGTCCTGTACTGATACCAAACTGCTTTCAAAGTTCGGGGAATGCCTCTTTTTTGCCACGAAAAACACGAACAGCACGAAACAGCAGCATTTGGCATGCTCATGTTTTGAAAGCGAAAGGTCAGTGCACAGGCAGAACTCCGGGCTGCTTATACCAATTCCCCATTGATTTGATACAATACCGTCAGTCTTTCCGCATTCGTGCGTGTGCAGAAAACCGCTCCGCTTAATTTCTGCACTCCTCCGGATTTGATACAATACCGTCAGTTTTTCCGCAGTTGTGCGTGTGCAGAAAACCGCTCCGCTTAATTTCTGCACTCCTCCGGATCAGTATCAGGTCAATGGCGAATCGGTATTACAGAGAAAGTTCCGCCATCCGTTCAGGAAGGGAAACCGGTGTATCCTCATCCTCAAAAAGCAGACGGCTGATATTCAGGATGATTTTCACATCCTCACCGCTTTTTCCCAGCCCTTTGATATAACGGTTTTTTGCCACTTTGCCCACTTTTGGGGCTGGTGATATATTTTCTGCTGAAATATCAGCAACTTCCTCTACTGTATCCACCACCAGACCGATTACGGTATCCTCAATCCGGGCAACAATAACGCAGGTGCGCTCATTGTATTCCTCCTGTGCCATACGGAAACGCAGACGCACATCCATCAGCGGTATCACCTGACCCCGCAGATTGATGACACCTTTGACATAATCCGGCATATCCGGCACTTCTGTAATTTTCTGAATGCCGACAATCTCTGTCACATGAGCGATTTCAATACCATAAATCTCCTTTCCGATACGGAAGGTCAGGTATTTGTCCTTCATGGTGTCTTCGTCATCATCCTCAAAGAGATCTTCGTCAAATGCTTCCATTTCATTTCTTTTATTCATAACAACTCCTTTATTTCCGGCCCAATACCCAGGGATTGTGCCAGTGCAAATGCTTCCTCCTTTGCAAGGTCAAAATCGAATCTGTCCAGTTTCCGCTTTACAGGATCAATCTGTTTCGGAGAAAGCAACTCGCCCAGTTTTTCAAGAAAGGGTTCAACAGCAGCCGGATTATACAGATCAAAAGCAGGCATCATTTCCTGAAACAGAACCCGGAGTTCCGGAAGATTTATTATGTTTTCAGACAGATCTCCGGATCTTTTCCGTCCGGGTGATTCAGGTTCTGCCTCCATCTGCCGGATGGAAACAAGAGCTGTCCGCAGTGCAGTATCAAGGTCGTGGATCAGAGGCCCCAGTTCATCCGCATTCTTTTCCCGAATCAGCACACATAATCTTTCTGAAATGCGGTACACCTCTGTAACACAGAGATTTCCGGACACCCCTTTGAGGGTGTGGGCAAGGAGATAGGCTCCTTCCCGATCTTCGGCACCAAGCAGTTTTTCCATCTGATCCGCGGCTTTTTCATAATCCCGGCAGAAATTTCTCAGCGAGTTCTGATATGCCTTTTTATTCTGCCAGAGCCCCAGTCCCTTCTGTATGTCAACATCTGTAATGCCATGCACCATAAGCAGGTCAGGGAACCCCTGCCCTGCATCTGCCGGACTTGTCCTGTTTCCTGTCAGTTCCGTACCACGGCCGCGGGGAACCAGTTTATCCATAATCAGAAAAAGTTTTTCAAAATCAACCGGTTTGGATGCAACCGCATCCATTCCGGCTTCAAGGCATATCTGCTTTTCCTCTTTCATCACACTGGCAGTCAGTGCCACAATGGGAATATGTTTCCCGGAACTTTCCATTTTCCGGATTCTCCGTGCAGCCTCCAGCCCGTCCATTTCCGGCATATGAATATCCATAAGAATTATGTCAGGGGGTTCACACTCAAAAGCAGCGACCGCCTCATAACCGTTTCCCGCGGTGATAACTCTGTGCCCCTGCTGCGCCAGCCGGATTTTTGCCAGCATCATGTTTTCCCTTATATCTTCGGCAACCAGTACACGGAAAGAACGCTGCTCAGATACAGACTGCTCATCACTGACCGGTGATTGACCGGTGAGCCCCGCTGGTTCAAGGGGAATGATGACATGAAAGGTGCTGCCTGTTCCCACCAGACTTTCAGCACGGATTTCCCCGTGCATGAGATCTGTCAACTGCCGCGAAATGGTGGTTCCCAGACCGGTTCCTCCGTAACGCCGGGAAGTGGATCCGTCTGCCTGTGTAAAGGGTTCAAATATTTTTTCTGTTTTGTCCGGAGGGATGCCGATGCCTGTGTCTGCAATGGAAAAATGCACTGTGCCGGACTGATCACCGGGTGCAGCTTTTACCTGTATCCATCCTTTTTCCGTAAACTTGACGGCATTGCCGATCAGATTCATGAGAATCTGCCGGATACGGCCCGGATCTCCTTTTACGTTCCGGGGAACAGCCTCATGAATGTCAAGATGCAGGGACAGCCCTTTTTCCTTTGCCGCAATATCAAAGGAGCGTATGGCATCCTCCATCAGACTGCGGATGTCAAAAGGAATTTTTTCCAGTTCCATTCTGCCGCTTTCCAGTTTGCTGACATCCAGAATATCATTGATCAGACCCAGCAGGGATTTGGATGATGCATATGCGGTTCCCAAATATCTGCGGTGTTTTTCCGGAATGTCCGGCTCATCCAGAACCAGGGAAAGAAAGCCGAGCACCGAGTTCATGGGCGTCCGGATTTCATGGCTCATGTTTGCAAGAAATCCGCTTTTGGCCCGGTTCGCGGCTTCTGCCGCCTCCTTTGCCCTGAGAAGTTCCTCTTCTGCCCGTCTGCGATCTGTAATGTCCTGCAGGGAAGTGATGACAAAAGGCACAGATCCGTCAGGATTGCGGCAGCAGGATACGGTCATATGGGTTTCCAGAATCTTTCCGTCCCTGCGCACAAATCGCTTGTCGGTCTCATATGCCTCAATTTCACCTGTAAGCAACTGATGAAACTGGGAAACATCCCTATCCAGATCATCAGGATGCGTCATTTCAGCCCAGGTCTTTTGCCGGAGTTCCTCTTCTGCATATCCCAGCATGCCCAGCAGCCTGGGATTTACCCGAAGCCATCCTTTTTTCGGGCATGTAAGCGCAATTCCGATGTTTCCGTATTCAAACTGGAAGCGGAAAAGGGATTCGCTTTTGCGCAAAGCATCCTCCACCTGTCTGCGCTGCTCAATTTCATTTTTCATGTCTGTATACATCCTGGCATTGTCCATTGCCACAGATGCAAGTTTTGCAAAAAGTTCCAGTACGGATATTTCCTCTGCCCCGATCTGCTTTCTGTTTTCAGAACCGGACAGACCAATCACCCCTTCGATCCGGGTTCTTGAACGCAGGGGAATTCCCACTGCTGTATGAACAAAATCAAAAATTGGATCCAAAGCCCGTCCCTGCCATGTCCGGTAATCATCAATGAACATGGCACGGCCTGTCTGCCATACTTTTCCTGAAAGACCTTCTCCGGGACTGAGACGGAAACCCGTGAGACTGGCAAATCTGCCGATGGCAAAGCGGAGTGCCATATCATTTTTTTCCGGATCAAAGAGATAAATGAATCCGTCAGACACATTGCTCAAATCCGAAGCTCCCTGCAGAATATTCTGCAGAAGATCATCAGGATTCAGATGTGTAAGCAAATCCAGAGACAGTTGGTGCAGGGCTGTCAGATACTGATTTTGTCTGCGGAGCGTTTTTTCCGCATATTCAAGCTGCGCATTCTTCTCCTCCAGCCTTTTTTGGGAATCCCGCAGTGCAAGATGGGTTCTGACACGGGCCAGCACTTCCCCGGCCTGAAAGGGTTTGGTGATATAATCCACACCGCCTGAGGAAAAAGCCCTGACCTTGTCTGCGGGCTGATGCAGCGCACTGACAAAAATCACCGGAATATCCTGGGTCCGGGGGTTGGATTTCAACTGCATGCACACATCATATCCGCTGATGCCGGGCATCATTATATCCAGCAGAATGAGATCCGGACTTGATTTCTCTGCTATGGACATCACATTCTGTCCCTCTTTCTGCACAAACACAGAATATCCCTGTTCCTTTAACATCCTGCCCAGAATCAGCAGATTGGTCAGGTTATCATCAACAACCAGAATTTTTGCGTTTGTGCCGGGATTTTCCGGTACCGTCATATGATTTTCACTCCCTGTCCTGTTTGCATTCAATGCCCAGCACCACAGCCAGTTTTACGGTTTCCTCTTCGGCTTTGTCAAAGTCAAAATTCTCCAACTGCTGTTTTATGGGGGCAATCTGCCGGGGAGAAAGAATCGCCCCCAGTTTTTCGATAAAAGGCTCGGCACTGATTGGATTGTACTCTCTGAAAGCAGTCAGCATATTCCGGAAAAGTTCTTTCAGAACAGACAAATCCGCTGGTTCATATGCCGGGGCATATGCACTGTTTTCGCATATCCTGTCTGCAAAAGCACCGGGAATATTTTCCTGGGCATGCTCTGTATCTGCGGTAAAAGCAGAATCTGATGGTATTTCTGCTGAAACTGCGGAAATTTCTTTCTGTGCATGCTCTGTATACGCGGGTACGGATTCCGACAGTTCTGCTTCAGATGTTTTCTCCATCTCTTCCAGTGCAAGTGTGAAAGAAAAGATGCTTCCTTTCCCTTCTTCACTTTCCACACTGATTTTTCCGCCCATAAGTTCGGCAAGTTTTCCGGATATGGTGATACCCATTCCTGTTCCGCCAAAGCGGCGGGTAGCGGAACCGTCTGCCTGTGTGAACATTTCAAAAATGCTCCCGATCCTGTGTGCCGGAATCCCGATCCCGGTATCCTTTACGGCAAAAAGCAGCATTCCGGGCCTGTCCCCCGGAGACACAGACAGACACACACTGCCTTTTTCCGTGAATTTGACAGCATTTCCCACCAGATTCATGAGAATCTGCTTTATCCTGAAAGGATCTCCGATGAAATTTGCAGGCAGTGCGGGATCTGACATAACATTCAGATACAGCCCTTTTTTTTCCGCATCATCTGCAAAATGACCAATGGTTTCCTGTATCAGGCCGGGGAGATGGAAAGGTATTTTTTTCAGTTTCAGACTGCCGTTCTCCAGATTGCTGACATCCAGAATGTCTTTGAGCAAAGCAAGCAGTACCTGTGCTGAGTTCAGAGCGGTCTCCAGATTTCTGCGCTGGGAGTTTGTGAGATCCGGACTTTCCAGTGTCAGGGAAATGAAACCGATTACTGCATTCATGGGGGTACGGATTTCATGACTCATATTTGCCAGAAATTCACTTTTCACACTGGAGGCTCTTTCCGCTGTTTCTTTGGCCTTTTTCAGTTCCGTAACAGTGGATTCCAGTTCCCTGTTGGCGTGCGCAAGTTCGGATGTGCGGGATGCAACAGTTTCCTCCAGATGCTCTTTTATATTTTTCAGTTCCCTTGCCATCCGGTCAAATGCGGCAGCCAGTGTCCCGATTTCGTCATTTGTATCCAGAGCAATACGGATGTCCAGATTGCCGGTTCCGATCTCACGGACAGCCCTGTCCAGTTTCCGGATCGGATCTACCACCAGTGCGTTCAGCATAAAGAACATCAGCAGTGTGGTAAAGAAAATGCTTGCTGCAATAATGCCGCCAAGAATTTTTCCCAGTTTCCGGCCCGCATCCAGAAGTTCCCTTTCCGGCAGCACTCCGAACAGAAACAGACCTGAATCCAAATGAATTCCACGGAAAAAAACGGTTTCTCCGCTGAACTGCACTTTGAACATGGTTTGACTGCGGACATGTTCCTTGAGAATTGCATTGATTGCCGCGTCAGGAACAGGAACCGATCCCCGGTTTTCAGGATAAAAAAGAATGCGCCCCAGTCCGTCAGTGAAAAAAATCCACCCGCTCCTGCCGATACTGATGCTGTTCACCACCTGCCGTATGTACGCGGGACGCATAGTGATGCTCAGATATCCCCTCAATGAGGGTTCTGCGGATACATCCTCCACCGCACTGTCCCGCAAAAACAGTTTCCGGACAATCAGAAAGGAAATTTCCTGATTGTCCGGATTTTGAAAAACAGTGGTGTAAACAGGGTGCTGTGATTTTTTCATCTCCTGAAACCACCATGAATCCCCTTCCTCTTCACGGGCATTGGGTATATTCCCAGCGGTAAAGCGGGTATCCTCGTATCCGTCCGGAAGCAGCACCCGTATTTCATAATAATCCGGATATGCCTGTGCATACGCGGAAAACAGTTTGAGCAGCGGAGCCTGCCAGAGCTGATACCGATCCGCCTCATCTGCGAGCAGATACTGGTGCAGCAGTTCTGATTCGGAAAACAGTCCGATATTGGCAATAGCGGTTTTTATATCTGACTGTATATGCAGGGCTGACTGGTTCAAAAGGGTTTCCATCTGCCGGAAACTTGTCTGTTCCGCATTTTTTTTCAGACGATCATAGGCAATTCCTCCCAGTACCAGAAGCGGAATGACAGTCAGCGGAATCACCACAGACAGTATCTTTAAGCGAAGATTCATTGTGTTTTTTCCTGTTTCAGCACCCGGAAGAAAATCTCATTGCGTCCTTTTTTTATCCTGGGCGGAAGTTTGGTGTAAAACTCTGACCGGGATAAAATATCCGGAGCCGGATAAATAAGGGGATTGTTCAGATGCTCCGGTGGCAGAAGTTTTTCCGCGGCTGTATTCGGTGTGGCATAATGCAGAAAAAACGCGGTTGCAGCCGCGTTTTCCGGTTCATTGAGAAAATTGACAAACGCGCAGGCCAGATCCTTTTTGTCCGAACTTTCCATGACAGCCAGATAATCCACCCATATATTTGTCCCTTCCTCCGGAACAGTGAAGGCAATGTTTTCATTCAGATTCTGCAGCGTCACAGCATCTCCGTTATAGACCATTGCCATGTGATAATCGCCGGTAATCAGACCGGATGTTTTGTCCAGCATGATATAGGAATATTCCCTGACAAAAGGTTTCTGTGCCAGCAGCAGTTTCTCTGCCTCACCCAGTTGCGCTGCATCCGCTGTGTTGACAGAATATCCCAGAGATTTCAGAGCCATGCCAATGGTGTCATTGGAATCCCGGATCATCATGATTTTTCCCCGCAGTTCTTCGGCAGGGACAAACAGATGCTTCCATCTGCTGACATTGCCGGAAAACAAATCTTTACGCCAGGCAATTCCCAAAGTTCCCCATGTATAGGGAACCGCATACTGCTCTGCACCGGGAAAGGCAGTCCTCCACCGGACAGCAATATGGCGGACATTGGGAATTTTGTCAAAATTCAGGGGAGTGATCCATTTGCGTCCCGAGTAATGCTCCACAGCCGAACCTGATACCAGCACAACATCATATCCTGTTCCGCTGGTCAGAGCCAGTTTTTCATCCCGCATTTCATTGGTTTCAAAAAACACTTCTTTGATTTTTGCATTAAAACTGTTTTCAAAGGCTTTTACAATCTCAGGGGCCAGATATTCCGACCAGTTGAGAAAGACCAGAGTCTGTTTTTCCGCTTTTTTCTTATCCGGATCAAAGCCCCAGGCCGCGTCAGACAGTCTGACAAGCAGAAAAACGGTGAGTGCAAAAGACAGAACTTGGCGAATTGCTGTTTTTTTCATTTTTCCTCCTTAATGGTTCACGTTTCCGGGTGCTGATTTCTGGCGGCTGGATACATAGAAGATAAAAATATAATCCAATTCAGTTATGACTGTGCAAAAAACCGCAGACTGAATCCCGGAGTGCAAAAATTAAGCAGAGCGGTTTTTTGGGTAGTGGGTTAAATCCGTTGATTCAGGTCTGACACACGGACGGGAAAAATCCGTAAGGATTGAAATTATTATAGAAAAAAAATTGAAAAACAAACCTGAATCCCGGAAGGGATGACATTGTCAGCCGGTTTGACCCACTATCATTTTTTGCAGACTGAATCCCGGAGTGCAAAAATTAAGCGGAGCGGTTTTTTGCAGTCTGAATCCCGGAGCATGTTCTGTCTGTGCAAAAAAACCGCTTTGCTTAGATGATTTCTGAAAATATACCATTACTCAGAAGATTTGATGGTACAGCCACGAATTGCACGAATGACACGAATTATGGCTTGTGCATTCATGCAGATTCGTGTTATTCATGGATATTATTTAAAACATTTTTATAAACTCTGCTAAGGCATGCCTTTTGAATGCGGTATTTTAAAACCGAAATGTTTAAGGTAATGGTACAAATATCCCATTTCAGTTCACAGGCAACAGGGCACAAGCTGGAAGCTTATGCTGCTTTTCCGGGATATTCTTTTCTGAAAATCACCCAAAAAGTTGTCAAATCCTGTATCTCTGTGTCCTCTGTGGTTTTTTATCCTCTGTGTCCTCTGTGGGAAACCCGAAAAAACCGCTCTGGTGATTTCTGAAAATAAATATCCCGGTTCAGTTCACAGGCACAGGCTGGAAGCTTATGCTACTTTGCTGGGATATTCTTTTCTGGAAATCACCTTAATTTTTGCACTCCTCCGGAGCATGACTGTGCAAAAAACCGCTTTGCTTAATTTTTGCACTCCTCCGGATTTGCATTCTGTATTGTATAAAAACAATAGCGAATCAGTATTATACAGATCAGCTTTCAAAATCTGTTTGATAGTGGGTCAAATCGGTTGATAATGTCATCCCTTCCGGGATTCAGGTTATTTTTTTCAATTTTTTCTATAATAATTTCAATCCTTACGGATTTTTCCGGCACCGGTTTCAGGCTCAGATCAACAGATTTGACCCACTACCATCTGTTTTTATTCGTTTCTGTTCGTGTTTTTCGTGGTAATAAAACCGCAGGCATTCCAAGACAATTTATGACAAAGTGGCAAAGTTTCACGGGAATTCTGAATCTGCCGCTTATACATCAATGCCCAGTTCTCCTGCCAGTTTCAGGGTTTCCTCCCTTGCCTGATCAAAATCAAATCTGTCCAAATGCTGTTTCACAGGCTCCAACTGCACAGGAAGAAATGCCTCCAGTTTTTCAAGAAAAGGCTCCACCTCACCCGGATTGTACTGCTCAAAAGCACTGAGCATTCCGCAGAACAGTTCCCGCAGAACACACAGATCCGGAATTTTTTCTTTTCCCTGTGATGCTGATTCCGCTTCAGTAAGGGCACACAGATTTTCAGAACCTGTCACATCCTGCTTTGCGTTCCTGTCTGATTCCGGTATCATCTGCCGGATCGCGGCAATGGCATCCTGCAGAGCGGTACCCAGTTCTCTGATCAGAGGGAGCAGTTCTTGATTATTTCCTGACTTTTCCCTGAACCTGGTTCCAAGTTTTGCAGCAATCTGATAAACCTCTGTCACAAAAAGATTTCCGGCAACTCCCGTAAGCGAGTGCGCAATCCGGTACGCTCCTTCTCTGTCACCATGTGCAAGCATTTCCAGAATATTGTCAGCCGCGTTTTCATAATTCCGGCAGAAATTCAGCAAAGTCCTGCAATAAACCTTTTCATTTTGCCAGTTCTCAATTCCTTTCCGGATATCAACACCTCTGCACGGAATCAGGGCAGTGCATGATACTGCTGATTCCCCATCTGCTGCATTCATAATTTTCCGGTTTTTACATACCGGAGAACCTTTGCAGGTTTCAGGAACCAGTCTTTCCATATCTGCCAGAAGTTTCGGAAAATCAACAGGTTTTCCCGCGACTGCATCCATTCCCGCGTCCAGGCATTCCCTCTGCTCCTGCTTCATCACACTTGCGGTCAGAGCGATAATCGGTATATGATTTTCCGGATTTACCAGGCTTTCCAGTTCCCGTATATGCTGTGCAGCCTCCAGTCCGTCCATTTCCGGCATATGAACATCCATAAGAATAATATCAGGTTTTTCCTTCCGGAAGATATTCACTGCCTCCCTGCCGTTGCGGGCTTCGATAACTGTATGCCCGGCCTGTTCCAGACGTATCCTGGCCAGCATCATATTTTCTTCAAGGTCTTCTGCTATGAGGACTCTGAGACTGCGGCCGGACAGGCAATTGGAACATTCGCTCTGATCATCATGCATTATATCATCAGAGGCTTTCAGGTCAGATATTTTCAGGCCGACAGTAAAATGAAAGGTGCTGCCTTTTCCCTCCTCACTTTCCACCCACATCTTTCCGCCCATGAGCTGGGCCAACTGTCTGGAAATAGTGGTTCCCAGTCCGGTTCCCCCGAATTTCCGTGCAGTTGATCCGTCCACCTGGGTAAAAGGTTCAAAAATTTTTTCAAGTCTGTCTGCCGGAATGCCTATGCCTGTGTCGGAAACTGCAAAATGCAGCAGTTCCCCTGTTTCATACGGAGAAACACTGACACGGACACGGCCCCTGCTGGTAAATTTTACAGCATTGCCTGTGAGATTGATGACAATCTGGCGCAGCCGTTCCGGATCTCCTGTATAACATACCAAAACATCAGGATGAATATCCAAAGACAGTTCCAGCCCCTTTTCCCTGCATCGGATTTCAAAGGTCTTTATGGTATCGTGCAGCATCCGGTGCAGATCAAAGGGACACTGCTCCAGTTCCATGCGGCCGCTTTCCATTTTGCTGACATCCAGAACACTGTTGATCAGGGAAAGCAGGGATTTTGCCGAATTGCGCGCTGTTTTCAGATTTTTTGTCTGCGGTTCCGGGACACATGGATCTTCAATCGCGAGATCCAAAAAACCAAGCACTGAATTCATGGGAGTCCGGATCTCATGGGATATATTTGCCAGAAACTGACTTTTGGCCCGGTTTGCGGCTTCCGCTGCCGCCTTTGCCTGTTTGAGTTCCTCCTCAGTCTTCCTGCGCTCTGCCACTTCCTGCTTCATTTCTGTATACAACTGCACATTGTCCAGAGCAACCGAGGCAAGTTTTGCAAACAGTTCCAGCACGGATATTTCTTCCTGCCCCATACTCTTTCCCTCTTCCCCCACTGCCAGCCCGATTACTCCTTCCATCCGGTTTCTGGACTGCAGGGGAATTACCACCTTGGATCGGATAAAATCAAAATCAGAACCCGGATACCTGCCCGGCCATGCCCGGTAATCCTCCACAAACATGGGATGACCTGTCTGCCAGACTTTTCCGGAAAGTCCTTGGCCGGGTTTCATGCGAAGACCGGTATGACTGACAAATCTGCCGATGCCAAAGGCAAGTCTGAGTTCCTTTTCCTTTGGATCATACAGATGAATGAATCCGTCTGAAACACTGCTCAGAGAGGCTGCTTTGATCAAAGTGTTCCGGAGGAGATCATCCAGATTCAGATGCGTGAACAGATCAAGGGAGGTCTGATGAAGCTCTGCGAGATACTCATTCTGTCTGCGGAGCGACTTTTCCGCGCGTTCGAGCAGCACATTTTTTTCCTCCAGCCGTTTCCGGGAATCCTGCAGAGACAGATGAAGTTTGACACGGGCAAGCACATCCCCGGCCTGAAACGGTTTTGTGATATAATCCACACCTCCGGCGGAAAATGCCTGTTCCTTGTTGAATGCCTCATTCATGGCACTGATGAAAATCACCGGTATATCCCGCGTATGCTCATCGGATTTCAGTCTCCGGCAGACCTCATAACCATCCATCTCCGGCATCAGGATATCGAGCAGTATCAGATCCGGAGGATATTTCCGTGCCGAATTCAGGGCCAGTAAGCCATTGACAGATATGCGTATTTCATAATTATGCCCTGCCAGTATGTTTCTGAGAATTTTCAGATTGTCCGGCACATCATCCACCAGAAGAACCTGTTTCCGATCTGAGGTTTCTGTATTCATTTTTCTGTTTCTCCTGTATTCAGATTCATGCCGTACATGCCCTGTCATCATTCCCCATTCCCCATTCATCATTCACCATTCATCATTCCCCATTCCCCATTCCCCATTCACCATTCACCATTCCCCATTCATCATTCATCATTCATCATTCACCATTCATCATTCCCCATTCACCATTCAGCATTCATCATTCAGCATTAAAAGACGCACCGTCACAGTCGTGCCTTTTTCCCCGGAAGAATCCAGATCAATGGTTCCGCCCTGGGTCAGGGCTATCAGACGGGCTGAGTAGGCTCCGAGTCCTGTGCCGGATTTTTTTCCGGAAGTGACATATTTGCCGAAAAACCTGTCCCGGATTTCCGCAGGTACCGCGCCTTTGTTATGAATGCGGATCAGGGCATAACCGGCTTCTCCTGCCAGATCAATGCAGATCCGCTCCCCTTCGGGAGAAGCCTCAAACGCGTTCCGGATCAGATTGGACAGCATGGAGTAGCAGAGCAGTTCTTCTCCCTGAACAAAGAACTTATCGGGACAGGCCCATGATTTTCCCTCCAGAAGCAGATCTGTATGCAGTCTTTTGCTGTTTTCCATCTCGTTCAGTTCTCCCAGAATTCTTGTGATTATTCCGCTTATATTCACCGGAACCGGCCGGAAACGGTATATCCCTCTTTCCATTTTGAACAAATCAAGGGAAAGATTGATCATATTGAGCATAGTCCGGCCTGACTCCTCTATCATTTTCAGAAAATCTTTGTATTTTTCCGGCAGATTTTTGTCCATCATCATTATCCTGGGCAGTCCGATGATGGCATTGAGCGGGGTTTTGAGATCATGGCGGCTTATCCGTTCCACATCCTCCCGAAGTTTGGCTGCCTCCACCAGTTCCATGTTCTGCTTTTCCAGCCACTGTTTCTGTTTTTCGATTTTTTCACGCGCGGCTTTCAGTTCCAGTTGGTTTTTCACCCTGGCCTTGACAATGGAGGGACTTACCGGTTTGGTGATATAGTCAATGGCTCCCAGCTCCAGACCTTTGGCCTCATCATCCACCTCATCTTTTGCTGTGACAAAAATAACAGGGATATGTCCTGTTTTTTCATCGCGCTTGAGTCTTTCGCATACCTCGTATCCGTCCATTCCCGGCATCATAATATCCAGCAGAATCAGGTCTGTTTCCAGCGTTTTCACAATCTCCAGAGCCTTTGGGCCGTTTGGGGCAAAAGCCATCTGATACTGCGTATTGAGAATCTGCATCATCAGTTGCAGATTGTTGGGTTCATCATCCACAACCAGTATCCGGTATTTTCTGTCACTCATTTTTCCCTCCGATGAATGGTATGGTTCTCCAGATAAATTTTGTCCGTCAGCAGGAAGAATACAGCAGGTTTGATCCATGCCCCGGTTTTTTGGCCTCTGCCGCGTGTACGGAAAATAAGACTGTCTGTTTTTCTGCAATCCCTTTTTTCTGTTTTATGTTATACACCATAATATATTCAGGGTATGTCTGCAATACAGATTTGCAAACCGGGTGAGAACATGGGATGAAAACACATTTGGGAAACAGCAGATTTCAGGAGGAGAAAAAATCCGTACAAAAGAAAAAAAACGGATTTTATTTTTTATCTTCATATGATATGGAAACAGGAACATCCATATTGATACGCTTCCGGAAAAATACCTTCTCTGCCGTATCCGCAGCATATACAGGATTTGTCCGGCCTGTGAAACTGTTTTCTGAAACAGCCAGATTTTTGCAAAAACAGATTATAGTTCTTTTACCAACTTCTGTCCTCTGCAAACCTGATGGAGGAGTGCAAAAATTAAGCGGAGCGGTTTTTTGCAAAGAGGACAAAAGTTGAGGAAAATACTATAACCACACAGCAAAGGAGAACAAAATGAGCCTGTCCGTCAAATATGATCAGCCATCGTCCGGTATTGAAACCCTGAAATCCGCGGCCGCTTTCGCGGCCACCTGCATCGGTCTTGTCATCATGCTGTTCGGTCTCAAATACAGCATTGACATTTTCAATCTTATTTATGATGCGCTCAGAGATCCGGAAAAAATTCATGAAATACTCATCCGTCTGGGGGAAAATATCGGCGGAGAGGCTCTGGATGTGACCATAGGGAAAAAAATTATTCCCATTTCCATGATTATCTCCCTGATGGTGTTCTGCGGAGGTTCTGTCATACTGGCATGGCTGGCAATGGCCCTGATGCAGACCGGGGGAAAAATTGTTTCCTGGACAAGCGGAGACCGGGAGGCAGTGAAAAAAATTCTGGAATATACCTTTGGGGAGGCAATGAGACCAAAGAAAAATATAAAGGGGCGCAGTTTGGATACGGAAGACAGTTAAAGACAGTCAGGGGTTAGGGGTTAGGGATTGGGGTTGGGGAGCATGGGTTAGAGAGCAAAAATCAGGAATCAATACGCAACTTTCAGAAAAAAATGCCGCTCCCTGACACTGAACTCCCAGTCCCTGTCCCTGATCCTCAGCCCCTGCTCCCCAATCTCTGATCCCCAGCCCCTGATCCCCAATCCCTGACAAAAATACAAAGGGCGGTCATTTCTGACCGCCCTGTTTTTTATCCCCAAAAAGCACCTGTTACGGATTAATCAGAGTATCCGCTGCCAACAATAAGGCCGCCTGCGGTTTTCCGGCTATAGGTGTGTTTCATTTTTTCCTGCCACATATAGTCGACCCACAGACCTTCCGGAGTACCCTTTGCGACTTCGGTATATACCGGTGCTGCTTTTTCTTTCAGATTCTGACCTTCCAGGCTGGGATGAACCAGCAGTTTGCCATCAGCCTCCATGATGAACACATAGGGATCATTTTTGGCCGCTGCCGCAAAATCCTGTGCGGTCTTGCCGCCGTCAATGGCAACAACAATGTCATCCACCTGTTTTTTTATAGCGTCCTTATCTGCACACAATGCACCGGATGCCAGTACCAAACCCACCACCAAAGCCACAGAAACAGCCAACAGTTTTTTCATGAAACCTCCTTGAATGATTTTTGACAAAAATAGGAAACCATGCCTGTAAAACAAAAACCGTATGCAGGTTCTTCCGTGACCCGCTTTCTGCACCTCCCTTCAGGAGAAAATTTTGTTCCTGAACAAAGTTTATCTTCTTTACAACATTTCATAACAGATTTGCAATTTATTTTTTTAAAAAATGCAAAATATTTTCTGTCTGTTCAGGATCGGGATCTGTCTGAAAACAAATCCCGCGGAATATCTTGCACTTCAGTCCATTCTGTTGTATTATTGAAAATTTATGCAAAGGGATGTGAACGGCAGGTCACAGACAGGCAGCATACAGTAATTTCTGATAAACCCATACACGGAGCAGCTTATGGTACTGCAAGATGATTATGTGGATTCCCTGGCAGAGGAAGTGCTTACGGAAATGGCCACCAGTTTTTTCGGTGCGCGGAAACAGGTGGATGATTCCATAGTTGTGCTGAACAGCTACGCTGAATCGCTTAGGAAAAAAGAAGCCGAAGTGGAGGCCGGAGCACGGTTTCTGGCCTGGATGCTGATCTCTAAGGAAACAGTGTCTGAATTTTACCGATCCATTGGAATCAGTGAAGGCACATTTCCTCTGGAAAGGGAAATGTCAGATCGTTTTCTGCCTGAAGAAATGCCCGGTGCTCTTACAGCAAAGGGTGTATTTGTCAAACTGACGATCCATGCTTATAAAAACCTTCACAAACTCTGTGATGAATACATGAACGGCAAAAAACTTGAGGAGATGCAAAAATACGATCCCAATGCCATAGATTCCGGATACAGGATCATGGAGGGAATGTGCCAGGTGGTCAATGAACAGATACGCAAAATCAACTCTGAAATGCGTCCGGGCCAGACCCTGCGGTATTTCAAACGCTTCAATCCCACCCATGAAGCCAGGGAGGATATTACCGGAGGCATGACTTTCGGAGCCTCAGGCAGCGAGTGCAGGATCAATCAGGCACTGGCCTTTGAACCGGTTGCCATGAAAGACTTCTGTCTGAAGGAATATCCGGCTTTTCCGTCCTGGGACAGTGCTGAGGGGAAGATTATTTCCTGCTGCAGAAAAATCTGGGACACCCGGCAGAAGGAAGCCCGGAACCTTATTGATGAAGTGAAAAAAAGATACAAAAAGCCCTGGTAAAAACAGAACGCAAGCAATCTCTTGACTTACATACAGGTTAATTATATGAAACACGGATCTTCAAAATCCGGGGGCAATAAATGGGCAGATCATTACACCCGTCAGGCAAAAAAGGATAACTATCCGGCCAGGTCTGTGTACAAGCTCCAGGAAATACAGAACAAAAACAGAATCATCCGAAAAGGCGACCGGGTGCTGGATTTGGGATGTGCGCCCGGAGCCTGGCTGCTCTATGCTGCCGAACAGGTGGGGGACAGAGGACAGGTGCTGGGAATTGATCTGAAACCGGTCACGGTGAAACTGCCGGTGCATGCGCGTGCGATTACCGGAGATATGCTGGAACAGGATGAAAAACTCCGTTCAGACATTGGTTCGGGTTATCACGCGGTGCTCAGCGACATGGCTCCGTCCACCATCGGTCACAAAGAGACAGATTCCGCGCGTTCCTATATTCTCTGTGAAGCTGCACTCCTGCTTGCGCGGGAGGTGCTGAGACCCGGCGGGATTTTTGTCTGCAAGATATTCCAGGGATCGGATTTTGAGGCATTCCGGAAACAGGTTCAGCAGGAATTTTCAACATGCAAAATTTACAAACCCCAGAGCAGCCGCAAGGCCAGCAGGGAGATATTCATTATCGGACTGGGAAAGAAAGACAGGAATAAGGAGGCAGTATGTCAGGACACAGCAAGTGGGCAACCATCCGGCACAAAAAAGGGGCCGCAGATGCCAAAAGAGGCAAAGTTTTTACCAAACTGATCAAGGAAATCACCATTGCCGCGCGTATGGGCGGCGGAGATCAGAATGCAAATCCCAGACTCCGCTCGGCCATTCTCGCGGCCAAAGCCGAAAATATGCCTAAAGACAATATGGAGCGGGCCATCAAAAAAGGCACGGGCGAACTGGAGGGCGTAACATATGAGGAAAACACCTACGAAGGCTATGGCCCTGGCGGTGCTGCCATCATACTGGAATCCCTTACGGACAACAAAAACCGTGCGGTCGCGGAAATCCGGCATATTTTCAACAAACGGGGCGGCAACATGGGTGAAAACGGGTGCGTGGCCTGGATGTTTGACAAAAAAGGCTATATGAGCATCGAAAAAAAGGCCGTGACCGAGGAAAAACTCATGGAGGTCGCTCTGGAGGCGGGCGCGGAGGATGTGCGGGAGGAGGGGGATACCTTTGAAGTCATCACCGCTCCTGATGAGTTTGAAAACGTCAAAGAGGCCCTTGACAAAGCAGAAATTCCCTATACGGACGCGGAAGTGACCATGCTGCCCAAAAACACGGTCAGCCTCGCGGGCAAGGAAGCCGAGCAGATGATCAAAATGATGGAGGCTCTGGAAGACTGCGATGATGTGCAGAAAGTTTACACCAACGCAGATATTCCCGATGACATGGTCAGCGCATAGGATTTTTTGACAGACTCCCCGCTTTATGACACACCGCAGATCTGCAAAGAGACCGGCTGTTACATTCACCGGCAGATAAACAGACAAAAGTTTTTGTGTATTGCAGTAAACCGGGTTTTCCCGAAAAACCCGGTTTAATAACGATTCGCCATTGACCTGATACTATCCCGGGCTGATCCGGAGGAGTGCAAAAATTGAGCGGAGCGGTTTTTTGCACAGCCGGAACTGCGGAAAAACTGACAGTATCGGATCAAACCAATGGCGAATCGGTATAACATTAATCATTTAATAGATTTCAAATTCATCCCTGATGTTTTTTTCCTCATCATCCATGCTGATTGGCTCTTTCCTGCTTTTTTCTTTTGTCTGTCCCCCCCGGTATTCGGGTTTGGTTTCCGCAGCTCGCGGTTTCTTTTTCCCCTCAACTTTTGCAATAATGGCTTTCATGGCACTTATGTCTTCGGGCAGCAGATCATGCTTATCCCCATTTTCCGCTTTCATCTCCCCGATTTTGAAAAACTCTGTCACCTTCCGCAGCCGTTCTGCCTGTTCAGACAGTTCCTCGGAAGTGGAGGCCATTTCCTGAGATATGGCAGCATTCTGCTGAATAATCTGATCCAGTTGCTGAATGGCCTTGTTGATCTGATCCGCGCCTGAATGCTGTTCCTGTGTGGAAGAACTGATTTCCTGCACCAGTTCTGCTGTTTTGCGGATATCCGGCACAATCCGGCTGAGCATTCCGCCTGCATTTTCAGCAACAGTGACACTGGATGCTGTCATGCCGATGATTTTTTTTGCTGCCTTCTGGGTCTGCTCCGACAGTTTGCGCACCTCGGCTGCCACAACAGAAAATCCCCGGCCAGAAGATCCGGCCCGTGCGGATTCAATGGCTGCATTCAGAGCCAGCATATTGGTTTCCCGTGCAATATCCTGAATCACGGTGATTTTTTCCGCAATGGTCTGAATGGCCGTAACGGTTTCTGCCACAGCCTTTCCGCCTTCGCCTGCTGTCTGTGCAGCCTGCAGGGCAATTTTTTCCGTTTCGCCTGCATTGTCCGCATTCTGCCGGATGGCCGCAGTCATTTGCTCCATGGATGCCGAGACCTCCTGGGCTGATGCAGCCTGCTCACTTGCCCCCAGTGACATTTCCTCGGAACGCGATTTGAGTTCCAGACTGCTTTCCGCGAGTTTTCCGGATGCGATCTGCACATCTGCAATGCTCCTGCGGAGATCATCCACCATTTTTTTCATGGCCGCATACACCCCGCTTTTGCCTTTGGAAGAAAAATCAATGGTCAGATCCCCCTCAGACACCCTCCGGGCAATATCTTCTATTTCCGAAGGTTCCCCGCCCAGTTGGCGCAGCAGGCCCCGTGAAATCCAGAAAGCAAGGGCAAGGGCAAGGAAAAGAGCAGACACAGTGCCGTATACAATCATGTTTTTGGTGACAGTCGCAGCCTTTGCCGCAGAAATCTGTGCCGCGCCCAGCAGTTCCAGCTCGGATCTGCGGAGATTATCCAGCACAGTGCGGATATTTTCCATAATATTTTCAGAACCTCCGCTGTTGACAAGTGTCACCAGGGAGTTGCGGAGATAGAGATCATTGCCCATCTGTCCGAAAGTGGCAACCAGCACCTTGAGCAGTTCAATCGCTGCTTCCAATTTTTTCTGCGGAACAATGGGAACCTGCCGGAGTGCCTCAATATATCCTTCTTTGTCTTCAATTCCAATTTCATCGGCCTGTTTCCGGAATTTTTCCTCATCAGGTTTTTCCAGCAGAATCTGGCCTCCCAGCCAGGAGCCGAGCTGCATTCCGTCCACAATGATGGGAAATCCGAAATCAATGAGTCCGCCGGAATAGCAGTAATACCAGTCCCTGCCCTGTTTCTGCGCGTCCCGGAGCCCCTCTGTGTCACTTTTTCTGCACAGTTCCTGCCCTTTTTTGTTTTTGCGCTGATATCCGAAGCAGAATTTCTGAAATTCATCAAGAGTCTGCAGTCTGACCGCTGTTCCGTCTTTTTCAATCACCAGATTGGCAAGACCGGTGGCATCCGAATAGTATTTCTGCACTTTGCGCAGCATTTCCGGAGCAATGACGTCTTCCACTTTCAGTTCCTGAACTTCCCCGGATTTTTCCCGTAAGGCCATGCGCTGTTCCGGACTCATATCAATTTTCTCACGGGCCAGTATTTCCTTCCCGATTTCCCGGTACCACTCTGCGAGCAGCTTTTCCACTGTGGACAGTTGTTCGGCATGAGCCGGAGATATGCCCTCTTTCATTTCTGACAGAAGAACAGACAGTTTTTCCCTGCTTTCCGAAAACTGCGTCAGGTGTTTTTTCTCTCCTGTCACCAGAAAATTTTTTCCCAAAGATTCCATATTGGCAATGCTGTTGTTCACAGCGTTGAGTTTGCCGATGAATTCATTGGTGCTGTCCACTTTGCCGCCAATGGTCAGCAGAGCATCAATGCTCTGGAAGCTCAGGACACCCAGTGCAATAATCAGCACCATCGGAGCCGCACCGCCTGTGATCATTTTCTTTTTCAGACTCAGGTGATCAAAAATTTTCATGATATATCCTTTCAGAAAGATTCACGCGGATAGAAAAATTTTCCGGAGAAAGAATGCAAAAAAACTGTATTTCTGCTCTTCCGTAACCGATCCCAAAACCTTATGGTGAGACTGGGACGGAAACCGGTATGATTTTCATGAATATACCCCTACTGTTTTTTCAAATCAATGCCTTTTTCAGACTGACATACTGATTTGCCGGAAAAAAGATTTTTGGGGGGAATCCCCCAAAACAGGAGTTGTGAAATCTTTTTCCCTGTGATAGATTGCAGACTTGCCATTTTTTTTGTCAACACACCGGATGCGGGTGCGTTCCGGATTTTTTATCATTTAAGGAGAAACACATGGCGAATGTTGTCATTGTCGGAACCCAGTGGGGAGATGAAGGCAAGGGAAAAATCGTGGATATGCTGGCCGCAGATGCGGATCTGGTGGTGCGTTTTCAGGGCGGAAACAATGCCGGACATACCATGGTGGTCAACGGGGAGCAGTTTATCAGTCATCTGGTTCCTTCCGGGATTCTGCAGGGGAAAACATGCATCATCGGCAATGGTCTGGTGGTGGATCCTGCGGTGCTGACTGAAGAAATGGATTATCTGATCAGCAGAGGCGTGAAAGTGGATGCAGACAGCCTGAAGATCAGTGAACGCGCGCAGATTATCATGCCTTATCACAAGCTGGTGGATCAGGCACGTGAAAAGATGAAGGGCGACAAAAAAATCGGCACAACCGGACGGGGCATCGGGCCTGCCTATGAGGACAAAGCCACGCGGCGGGGCATCCGTTTTGTGGATCTGATTGATCCCGAAGTGCTGAAGGAAAAAGTGGAAACCATTATGCTGGAAAAAAATTTTTACCTGAAAAATTTCCTTTCAGCAGAAACCGCAGACCCTGAAACAGTGATTGAGGAATATACACAGTATGCCCGGCGTCTGGCTCCGCATGTGTGCAATGTGTCTGTAATTATGGATGAAGCCTTAAAATCCGGCAGACAACTGCTGTTTGAGGGCGCGCAGGGAACCCATCTGGACATTGATCACGGAACCTATCCTTTTGTGACTTCCTCCAATACCGTTGCCGGAAATGCGTGCTGCGGCTCAGGCATTGGGCCGGGAAAAATCACAGATGTATACGGCATTGTCAAGGCATACACCACAAGGGTTGGGGCCGGGCCTTTTCCCACTGAACTTTTTGATGAAACCGGTGACAGAATTCAGAAAAAAGGAGCGGAATTCGGGGCCACAACCGGCAGAAAACGCCGGTGCGGATGGCTGGATACCGTGATTCTGGAAAATGCTGTGCGTCTTAACGGACTGACCGGGCTGGTGGTGACAAAACTGGATGTGCTGGGCGGGCTGGATGAACTGAAAATCTGCACAGCCTACAAACATGGCAGTCAAATTTTGCGTCATTTCCCGGCCAGTCTGAAAGTGCTGGGAGAGTGCGAACCTGTGTATGAAACTCTGCCCGGATGGGCCGAAGATATTTCCGGCATACGGAAATATGATGATCTGCCTGCCAATACAAGAAAATATCTGAAACGGATTGAGGAACTGACCGGCATTCCGATGCAGATTGTTTCCGTAGGCCCGGGAAGAGATCAGACCATTGTGCTGAAAAATCCCCTGTGCTGAGGCTGTCCACAGCTTCTCAAACATTCCGGTTATGCAGGCCGGATTCCCTGTAATTTCAGTCTGGCAGGTGTATCCTGCAACTCCCGTTTCCGAGCGAAAACGTCAAACTCATTTCGTAAAGCCGGAAACGGGCTATCCGGAGTCCTGAGCGGAAAATTTGGGAGCCTGCAGTTTTTGCCAAACTTTCCGTTCATTTGCTGTTTATACCAATTCGCCATTGGTTTTATACAATGCGGAATGCAAATCCGGCGGAGTGCAAAAATTAAGCGGAGCGGTTTTTTGCAAATCCGGCGGAGTGCAAAAATTAAGCGGAGCGGTTTTCTGCACAGACGAAACAGCGGAAAAACTGACAATATTGGATCAAATCAATGGCGAATTGATATAATAAATGAAAATATTTTTTGCAAATAAGCAACAGACAAACTGCCCCGTTCATTGCAGGGCGCAACCGTAAGAAAGGACGGAAAAACAATGAAATGTACAGTAAAAATGGCAATGGCTTTGCTGCTGATTCTGCTATCAGCAGTACCGCATGTGGTGTTCGCGCAGGACGCAGGCATTGGGTGGAAAGCCCTCAATCAGGAGGCGATGTCACTCTATCGGAATGGGCAATATGACCGGGCAGTTGCTGTTGCGAAAAAAGCACTTGAAGTGGCAGAGAAAAATGTCGGCCCTGAGCATCCGAATGTGGCCACGAGCCTGAACAATCTGGCGTTGCTGTACGACACACAAGGCCAGTATGCGCAGGCCGAACCTCTGTACAAACGCTCGCTGGCAATCTGGGAAAAGTCCCTCGGCCCTGACCATCCTGATGTGGCAGCAAGCATGAACAATCTGGCAGCACTCTACAAAACCCAAGGCCAGTATGCGCAGGCCGAACCTCTGTACAAACGATCACTGGCAATCTGGGAGAAGGTCCTCGGCCCTGACCATCCTGATGTGGCCGCAAGCATGAACAATCTGGCTGCACTTTACAAAATGCAAGGACAGTATGCACAGGCCGAACCGCTGTACAAACGCTCGCTGGCAATCTGGGAAAAGTCCCTCGGCCCTGACCATCCTGATGTGGCCAACAGCCTGAACAACCTGGCTGGAATCTACGAAAATCAAGGCCAGTATGCACAGGCTGAACCTCTGTACAAACGCTCGCTGGCAATCCGGGAAAAGATCCTCGGCCCTGACCATCCTGATGTGGCCACAAGCCTTGAGAATATGGCCGGGCTATACCGGGCTGCAAAGCGGGAAAAAGAAGCCGAAGAATTTGATAAACGGGCTGCCCGTATCCGGGCAATGCAGCGGTGAGGCAGTTATCGCTGATTGGTCTGTTAAATAAATTTCTTCATAATGCGAATTAAGAGTCAGATTCCGATAAGATTTGACAACTTTTAAAAAGTTGTCAAATCTTGTATGAATATATAACAATATGTTTTTATTCATTCTGAAATTTTTTAACTTTTAATTCGCATTCATATTCAGGAGTCAGGCAGTTGGTTTTCAACTATTTCATTTTACATGAACCGATTTGTGCGGTGCAGATTGGCATCCATTTTAACTATTTGAATCTAAACTTAAAGTAGGTCGGATTAGCGTAAGCGACACGACTAATACTGTTTGATAATCAGGTGTCGGGTTACGGCCTTTGGCCTAACCCGACCTACAATTTTAATTACAATTTTAACT
>CAZHPS010000016.1:0-31168 GCA_964534335.1 uncultured Desulfobacterales bacterium | reverse complement strand
GCATTGGACACGGTTCCCCGGATATTGCCTGCGGTTTTCTTTTCCAATGCCTCATAAAAAGGCCCGTATTCACCGGCCACAATCCGGGTTCCGTAAGTGATGAATCCCACGCGAAGCCCCCAGACAAACATCTCTTTGGTTGCGCCGTCCAGTTTCACTGCCAGCAGCCGGGGATGGCAGTCACACAGACGCGCGAAAAGCGATTCTTTGATGGGCGAATCCTCATAGCGCAGCCCAAAATATGCGTCATCCGTAACCGCAATGATATTGGTGTCTTTTTCAGCCACACCCACCAGCACTTCCACAATGCGGTCAGCCTCTTTTTCCGTAATGGTGTATCCGGTCGGATTATTGGGAAAATTCAGGAACACCACCACTTTGTAATTGTTATCCGCCTCCACTCTCACGCGTTTGGCAAAGGCTTCCACATTGAAACCGCCTTCGGATGTAAACATGGGATAGGTGCAGATTTCCGCATCACCTCTGACAGACATGACCAGAACATTGTTGCCCCACATCTTGTCAGGGAAAATCACCACATCATCCGGGTCAAGAAACATATCTGCAAACACACTGATGCCGTGTGTAATGCCGGTGGTCACCACAGGCAGGCTGATACTTTTGCCTTTCAGACAGGGATTTTTTTCATACAGAGATTCTTTCCATATCTTACGCAGATCCGGAATGCCGTAAGATGGCGCGTAGGTCAAAGCCTCGCTGGGACGGATTCTGTCCCGATCCAGAAAAGACATGACCGAACTCAGGTGCATGGTGTGAAGATTCTCTGTGGCAATGCCGATGGTGGCATTGAATTTGGGTTCAGCCTTTTGTTTGGCCTCTGCGCTCTGGCTGAGAATGCCTTTGGGAAAAAACAGCCTTCTGCCTGTTTTGGAAAACATTTCCATCAGGTGGGGGTTGGCATTTTTGATAATCGCGTTCAGTTCCTGTGCAATGGGGTTGAGACTCATAACATCCTTTCATAAATAGGTTTGTCAGTTATCAGTAAAAAAATTAAGCACACTTTCATATTGCTCTTTACTGTTCTGTGGTTAAAAGAGTTTGGTTAAAAAAACTTAACCGCAGAGTTTCACAGAGTTGAACACAGAGTTCCGCAGAGTTTTTTCCGCATTGCTTTGTGTCACGCTGCGCATCAATCTGTGTTACTCTGTGGTTTAAAAAATCGGCAGTGGGTCAAATCGGCTGATAATGCCATCCCTTCCGGGATTCTGATTTGTTTTTTAACTCTTTTTCTGTAATAATGTCAATCATTTCGGATTTTATCCGGATCGGGTTCACTGGAGAGACCAGCGGATTTGACACACTGAAACCGGATTTTTCCGAAAAATCCGGTTTTTTGAATACAAGAAAATTTTTGTTTTCCTGCTTACCATGTGTCCGTTATCAAGTTATTATCTGAACAATGATAACTGATAACTGAACACTGATTACTGATTGACCTCGCATCCGCCTTCAAATCCGTCTGCGCAGAAACAGGTGGTGAGAGAACCGGTTTTTTCTCCGTATTCTGCAACAATTCTGAGTTCATGCTGTCCCTTTCGTTTGGGGGAACAGTACTCAAACAGATAATGACTGTTCACATCCGAACGGATGTCATTGGCGATTTCCTCAAATTTGGCATACAGTTCATCAATATCATCAGCCCATACAAAACCATCGGGTCCCAGTGCTTTGAGAACATCTTTGTCAATCTCGCTGCCCAGTCCGATGGTATAAATGGAAATATCCTCATCAGCGCTGTTGACAGCCTTGACAGCCTCATCCTTTGTTTTCCTTCCGGCCTGATCCTTGCCGTCAGTGAATGTGACCAGTGAACCCATGGAAACGCTTTGGGAAGCCCGGTTCATGGTATTGGTTACAATATTCAGTCCCTCAATAACCGCTCCGTACAGATTGGTGGAACTGTCGCTGCTGATACTGGAGGTAATGCTGTCTATCCCTTTGATCAGCAGATCCGGATCCTCGGTAAAGGCAACCAGCACACGGGTATTTGCCGCTCCATCGAACCAGCGGATTTCAAACTGCATTTCACCGTAACTGGTGCTGCCTTTTGGCGGCATTACAGCAGTGACAAATGCCTTGGCTGCGGTTTTCAGGCTTCCCAGACTTTCACTTGCCAGTATGCTGCCGCTCAGGTCCAGCAGCAGCACTCCGTTATGAATAAATGATCCGGGTTTGGGAATAATGGCCTGCTTGCTTTCATAGCGTGATATGGGTTCCCCGTTTTCATAAATCAGGAGATTTTCGGCTGTCAGCTCCGTAACCGGCTGCCCCTCATTGGTTTCCAGTTTGAACAGTACCGAAACATTGGCCGGTTTCTGAACGGTCTGTCTTTCATATATGAAAACCAGACCATTGCTTTGGATCACGGGATCAGACTTGCACCCGCAGGAGGGAGCGAAACTTCCGTCATCATCATCTCCGCAGGCAGTCAGACTCAGACAAATTGCGGTTATAACAATCCACATCACAAACAGTTTTTTCTTTTTCATTGTTCAGCACTCTCTTTTCCGTGTTTATGGGTTTTTGAAGAAAACATTGTTTTCTGACCGATACTCGGAGTTCCGGAAAAAATAAGTAAGGTTCCATAAATTTTCGGGCATAAAATTTTCACAAAAACCGGATTTTTTGAAAAAATCCGGTTTTTTGAATACACAAAAATTTTTGTTTGCCTACTTATATTCGCATAAAACCCTGCGGAGAAATCACGCTGCATTTCTCCCTTCAGGAATGCAGAAACCGTCATTTTCCGGAAATCTGTTTTTTTCCTACTATGAAAAAGGTATTAAATCAACCTTTATCCATTCCCTCATTATAAGGGCTCTGAATAGCGGAAAGAAATAAGGTTCCATAAATTTTCGGGCATAAAATTTTCCGAAAAACCTGATTTTTCCAAAAAAATCAGGTTTTTGAATACATGAAAATTTTTGTTTGCCTGCTTATGATCCCGGTTCTCTCAGTCAATACGGATTTCCCGGCCTGCATCTGTATCGGGATCAATGTTCCGGAGATAGGCCGATGCCCGCGCGTGCCGGTTTTCCACAAATGGCCGGATTTGGAACAGCCATATTTTTCCCTGTTTCAATCCCAGTTCCACATCCCAGGGGCCTTCCATACCGGGTATTGCTGCCATGACAGTTTTCACCTGCCCGGCAAAGTCCCGCAACTGCATCCGTTCCTCCGGACTCAGAAGTGGCATGTGGAAATGCCGGTATCCTTTGTATGATCCGCCTTTTTCCGGCAGAACATAATATTTGGATTCCCTGGATGGCGAAAGAAACTGATCGCTTCTGTCAGATTTCAGTAACCAGGTTTCTGCTGCCTGCCCCTCAACTGCGCCGCCCGGCCCCGCGCTGAAGGCCAGGGTAATGCCCTGCGAATCAGAACCGCTCACATCAGTGGTAATCATAACCCCGGATTTTTCCACTGTGACTGTAGGCATGATCAGAATGGAAGGATAGACATTTTCCGGGTTGCGCATGTATTTCTGGCGCCACAGGTATCCGCGTTCCGTAAACGGGGAAGCCCATACATCCCGGATGCCCTGCCATACTGATTCGGCATCGCGCACATTGAAAACTGTCAGATTCAGGCCCGCGCCTGTGAATTCCTTCAGATCTTCCATATTTGTATCACTGCGGATAAATACAGGGATATTCCCCATTTTCAAGCCAAATTCCTTTTCAAAAGCAACTGTCAGATGCTGCCGGAAATCAGGCAGAAAAGTGAGACCGCGCAGGGAAGCCCTGAATTTTTCCAAATCCTTCAGCACAGCATTTTCAATGTCCTTTTCCGCTCTGCCGCTCTGCCGCTCTGCCTCTGCCCTGTCAAAGACCTGACCGAGAAAATCCCAGAAGGTTCCCACAGTTCCGGGCATGGACTGATCCATATGCAGCCGGAAAACACCAAAGGGAATCACGAGCCCTTCCACCACATTGTCCGGAAACAGATGTTTGAGTTCCCCCAGATTCGCTGCTTTCGGCCCGCAGATTTTTCCGGAATCCGGGGCACGAACCTGCCTGAGACCGGGCATATCCTTAATGCCGAGATCGATCCTGTCTGTGGGAACCAAAATGCGTTCCTCTTTCCGCGTGCCTTTGTCTGTAAGATTTCTTTCCTCCCCGGTCATGTCAGATTCGGATTTCATAATCACGGTTCCGGCCGGAGATACAGCATAAAACACGGTTTTTCCCGAATACGGAAGCAGAGCCTTTGCCTCATCCGGAGAGAGTATGGCATTGGGAATGCCCAGATTCCGGGCAAGAAGCTGGACATGGGATACCAGATTGCCCTCACTGACTGAGGCGATACCGGCCACAGGCCGTATATCCGAAGGAATGCGGGGCAGCACATAAATTTTTTCTCCGGAAAAGGAAACCGCATCTGTATTCTCTCCAGCGACATCCAGTTCCCCTTTGGCAAAACCCGGATTCAGTCCCCGCATACCCGGAAAAGATTTTCCCATAACACTGTTCGCTGTTCCATTCATTTCCTTTGTCAAAGCTGACAGTTGGGCGGCCGTGTCTCCCAGGGAAAGAAGTACAGTGGATCGGATACGGTCATCCATGAATCCTGCGGTCAGGGGCTCAAACGCGGAAAAAATTTTCACACCCGGTTCATACACAGAACGGATCATGCCGGTTCCCCACTCTGTCACTCTGCGGGAATATGCGGCTTTTTCCGTGAGGTCTCCCAGACGCAGGCGATCCGTGTTTTCCGGCAGGGCCAGCATGGGTCTGACCTTTTCCCATTCCCAAAGTTCCAGCAGCCCGCATCCTACAGCAGCCTCGGCCAGAATATAACTCTTTTCCAGCAGATCCCGTGCTGTTACAGGCTGCCATGCGTTCATATGGCGGAAAAGAATTTTTTCCAGATCAAGCGATAAATCTGTATAGGAAAGACGGCCTCTCCCGGACTGGCGCAGCAGCATCCGGATGCGGATTTCCACCAGCATACGGGAAATTCTCCGGCACTGATCCTTTATATCAGCCGGTGATATTTTTTCCGGAGCCCTGCCGTAAACAGCAATAAATTCCTCCAACTGAATTCGGACAGGGGACTCAGGGGAAAATTTCTTCGCAGAAAAACCCAGAGATCGCAGATCCGGAGGCGCAAATGCCTTTTCCAAATCCTGTATCAGTTTTCTGATTTTCTGCTCTGCATAGGAAGACATTTTGCCCCGGTGTTCCGCATGAAAATTCCGGACGCTTTCCATATCCGATGCTTCGGGACGGCCATGAAGTTTGACCCGCAGTGCTTCAAATGCACGGTAGGATTCGGCAACTGTTCTGGAATCAGCGCGGATGGATTCCCACAGGTTTTCAGAAGCACCGTGGGGAATTTCCTTTACAGCCTCCCGGAGAAGAAAAAACTGGGATTCCACCCGCTTTATATCCGCAAGCATCCATTCCAGAAATTTCTGTCCCCATTCCTCCTCGTCCTCCATCTGGATCGCGCCCCGGTAATACCTGGCTTTGCGGAAAATCCAGCCGTCATCTGCGGACTGAAGAAATTTTTCAATGATGAACTGCTGCACACGGGAATTCTGATTCCGGCTGTCCCAGAAAGCGGCAAATTCCGTACCGGCCAGAACCTGCCCCAGATAAATGCCTTTTTCCTTTGCCAGTTTTTTCACCCATGCCCGGTGAATACCGTGCTGTATGCCCTCATCCTCCCCTCCGCAGGGCTGCCGGGCAGGAAGTATTGTCCCGTCTTTGCAGAACCAGCGGATTCCGTCAAAAGGACCGCGCTCGTCTGCTTTGAAAAATTCAATCATCTTCCTGATTTCATCTGCATCCTGTGGATATGCCGTATTTGCAGACAGCAGAACCATAAGAAAAACAGTCAGAAATAAACAGATCCCGGCCTCAGCCCCTGTCTTACTTTTCATGTGCACACCTTCCTTTCTCCGAAGTCTTCCGGTTTGACCCTGCCCCGGAGTCCTGAACTGAAAGTTTGGGATTCTCACATGCCTGACAAACTTTCAGTTTGGCACTCCGGAATTTTTTTTATAAGTAAGTCAGCATAAATTTTCTGGTACATGGTTTTCAGAAAAACCGGTTTTTTCAGAAAAAATCCGGTTTTTGAATACCTTAAAACTTTCGGTTGAATACTTATTTCAATTTATATGCTAAAATGGAAAGAAACAGAAAATCCTCTGTGTCCTCTGTGAAACCCTCTGTGTCCTCTGTGGGAAAGAAAAAAATTTCCGTACAGCTTATTCTGGGGCATACATGTCAGAACGAAATCTGACAAAAGCACATGTTCCGATATTAATTGACAATCAGAGAGAATTCAACGATAAAATCAGTAGACCTTGACACTTCCGTGAAAAAATGCTGATATTTACCCAAAAATGAAAAAAGGAGAATTCCTGTCTTATGCTGATGAAACTTTTTCTGGCCTTTACCCTGATTCCTGCTTTGGAGATATTTCTGTTTATCGAAATCGGAAAAACCATTGGTACGCTTAACACCTTTCTGCTGGTCATTCTGTCCGGTTTTGCAGGAGCGTGGCTGGCCCGTATGCAGGGGCTGCAGACTCTGCTCCGGGTTAGAGCCAGTCTGGATCAGGGAATTATGCCTGCGGAGGAAATGTTGGACGCGGTCATCATTTTGGCAGCCGGTATTGTGCTGCTGACTCCGGGCTTTTTTACCGATTTTATGGGACTGCTCCTGCTGTTTCCACCCACCCGTTTTCATTTCAAACGGTTTCTGCGTCATAAATTTGATCTCTGGGTCAGAAACGGAAATATTCAGTTCCGGAATTTTGGCCCATGACAGAAAAATACGGTCACCTCCCTTTTTTCCTTCAAAGGAGAATTTTCTGCTGAAAATCCCGTGCAATCCTCTTTTGCAGGGAAGACCATGCGGTTATCCCAAAACATAAGTAGGGTTCCATAAATTTTCGTGTATAAAGTTTTCAGGATGTCCGGATCGGGGTTTCCCACAGAGAACACAGAGAAAAAAACACCCGCAGAGGACACAGAGGAAAAAATTATGTTTATAAGGACGGTTCCATAAATTTTCGGGTATAAAATTTTCAGAAAAATCCGGTTTTTCGGAAAAACCGGATTTTTCTGAATACACGAAAATTTATGGAAGGTTACTTATATCAATGGTTCGGTAATTTTTTCTGCTGTGCAACACGGTAAATCAGGCAGTTACAATATAAGTCCCTAATATTTTTCAACTCAGGGCAAAAGCTGAGTTTGAAAAAAATAAAATACAGGGAAAAATAGCTCCAAAATTTGTAGCTTCATATTTTAACTGTCTGAAATTTAAAATAATAAAAAAACAAAAAAATTACCGAAGTATTGTTATATGAAAGCTGAAAAATATTTCGGCAAAAAAACCTGTGTGTTCTGCAAAGATTCAATCTGCCATGAAGACACAAAGACGCAAATTTTGTGTTCTTGTGAATATGTTGAGTCCTTTGTGTTTGAACCTGCAAAATCGAATCTGACAACACATTGGCGCGTATGCTTTCCTGTTTCCGTATGGAAACCCGGCAATGGAAAAAAAATTGACTTATTGGCAGTTTTCATGGAAGATGGCAGAATCTTCATTCATTCTGAATCAATTGAGAAAGGTATTGCAAAATGAATATTCCCGAAACCATGAACATGGACTATATTGATCAGCAGTATCAGGTGTGGAAAAAAGACCCGAAAGCAGTTTCCAAAGACTGGGAGTTTTTCTTTCAGGGTTTTGAAATGGCAGGCAAAGAGGGATTCAGGGCAGAATCTCCGAAACCCGCGTCCGGTGCAGTGGCCGTGAAATCCTCTGATATTCCAACTGAAATACCCGAAGACGCGTGCACTTTGGACAAGGCTTTGCAGCAGGCCCGTGTGGAGGCTCTGAAATACCGGTACAGGGATATGGGGCATCTGCTGGCCTGCCTTGATCCGCTGGCTTCCTGTCCGGTCAGTCATCCTTTGCTGGATTTGCCCGCGTTTCATCTCAGTCCTGATGATCTGAACACGGAATTCTACACCCGGCGTTTTGGCACGACCCGGAGTGTGCCTCTGAAAGAAATCATCCGGGATTTGCGGGAAACCTACTGCCATTCGGTGGGCGTGGAATACATGCACCTGCAGGACCCCGCGGAAAAACGCTGGCTGCAGGATCGCATGGAGCCGATCAAAAATCAGCCGGAATATGCAAAAGAGGAAAAAGTCAGAATACTCAACAAACTGTATCAGGCTGCTTTGTTTGAGAATTATCTGAACAAAAAATACATGGGACAGACCCGGTTTTCTCTGGAAGGCGGAGATTCCCTGATTCCTCTGCTGGATACTCTGCTCATCCGTTCCTCGGATCAGGGCGGCAGGGAAATCATTCTGGGCATGGCGCACCGGGGCAGGCTGAATGTGCTGAGCAATGTGCTGTACAAGTTCTATGAAGAAATATTCCGTGAATTCATCAACAGTTATGATCCGGATTCTCTGGTGGGAGCGGGGGATGTGAAATATCACAACGGTTATCTTACGGATATTGTGCTTGCCAACGGAAAAAATATCCGGGTGTTCATGGTCAACAATCCCAGCCATCTGGAATCCGTTGATCCTGTGGTGGAAGGCGTGGCTTATGCGCGTCAGGATATGCTGAAAGGCGGAAACCGGAATCAGGTTCTGCCTGTGCTGATTCACGGAGATTCTGCGTTTGCAGGTCAGGGTGTGGTCATGGAAACCCTGAACCTTTCCCAACTGGAAGGTTACAAAACCGAAGGCACGATCCATATTATTATCAACAACCAGATTGGTTACACCACTCTGCCGGAAAATGCCAGATCCACCCGTTACTCCACAGATATTGCCAAAATGCTCATGGTTCCCATTTTCCATGTTCACGGTGAAAATCCCGAAGCTGTGGTGCATGTGGCAAAACTGGCTTTGGATTACCGCATGGCTTTTGCCAAAGATGTGGTCATTGATCTGGTCTGTTACCGCCGCTTCGGTCATAATGAGGGAGACGAACCCTATTTCACCCAGCCGAAAATGTATGAACGCATTAAACAACGTCCGCCTGTGTATCAGATTTATGCGCAGAAACTCAGGGAAAATGGGGACATCAGCGAAGCAGACTGCAAAAAAATTGAAGATGGCATGAACCAGTGTCTGGAAGAGGCATTCACAGGAGCGCAGAACAATCCCCGTGTTTTTCCCAAACCTGTGTTTTATGAGCAGTGGAAAGATTTTCACGGCAATTTCTCCCATGAGACCGTGCAGACCGGTGTGGAAGAGGAAAAACTGCGCGGACTGTCCCGTGAAATCAATACGCTGCCCAAAGACTTCACACCCCATCCCAAACTGGAAAGGATGCTGGCAGCGCGGCTTGAGGCTGTGGAAAAAGGACAGGGAATTGACTGGGCCAATGCAGAGGCTCTGGCTTTTGCCTCTCTGGTTTCCGAAGGCCATTTTGTGCGTCTCAGCGGTCAGGACTGCGGACGCGGAACCTTCAGTCAGCGGCACAGTTTGCTGGTTGACAGCAAAACAGGGGATTCCCTGATTCCTCTGCAGAAAGTCTGCAAAAACGGGGCAACCTTCACGGTTCTCAACAGTTCTCTGTCCGAAGTCGGAGTTCTGGGATTTGACTATGGCTATTCTGTCGTAAGACCGGATGGCCTGAGCATCTGGGAAGCCCAGTTCGGGGATTTTGCCAACAACGCGCAGGGTATGATTGATCTGTTCATCGCCAGCGGTGAAACCAAATGGCAGAGGCTCAGCGGACTGGTTATGCTTCTGCCTCATGGATGGGAAGGACTTGGGCCGGAACATTCCAGCGCACGCATGGAGCGGTATCTTCAGCTTTGCGCGCATGACAATATGCAGGTCTGCAATGTGACAACACCGGCACAGTATTTTCATCTGCTCCGGCGGCAGGTCAAGGCAGGATGGCGCAAGCCCCTGATTCTTATGACACCCAAAAGCCTGCTCCGTCTGCCAAAGGCAGTGTCGGATTTGTCTGATCTGAGTACGGGCTGTTTTCAGGAAGTCATGGATGATCCGGCAAATATTGAAAAAGCCAGGCGGGTGATCTTCTGCACAGGGAAAATTTTTTACCAGATTTTGGAACGAAGAGACACCTTAAAAGCATATGATATGGCAATTGTCCGGGTGGAGCAGTTGTATCCTTTTCCGCAGCAGAGACTGGCGGAAATTGCGGAAAAATACCATAATGCCGAGCAATGGTTCTGGGTGCAGGAAGGGCCGGAAAATATGGAAGCATGGCGGTTTATGGAACCGAGACTGAGAAAGATCATCGGAAAAGATTTGACATATATCGGCAGAAAAGAATCGGCCAGCCCCGCCACCGGTTTTGCCAATATGTACAAACAGGAACAGGGGGCAATTCCGGATCAGTCCATTGGTCAGCTTTCCGGGGTTCAGACAGGATAACTCCTCATAACTACAAGGATTTTATATAAGAAGGGATTTAAAAGACAGGATAAAACCATAACTGTTACATGACCGCGTTGAATTTTATATATAGGCTTTAAGAAAATAATTTTGGGGCTTCCTGCAGGTTGGGGTTCGTTCCTCACCCAGCCTACTCCAAAATAATTATCTTAAAAGCTATATTCCCCTCCTGAGAGGGGAATTGATACCATAAAATCTGAATTGGTTATGTACTGCATGACCACGATAAATTTTACAGCATCAAAGACTTAATTTTTCAAAAAATTCAGTCTTTTAATCATAATTTTATCCTGTAAAACTAAATTGGTTATGTACTGCGGGAATTTTGGATAAGAAAGGATTTTTTTGTAATCCAGACCTACGTCCCTTGATGATATTTGTCAGTCCGGTGCTCTGATGAAAGCATTCATGACGCAGAACCCGGAATTTGCGGACGAGGCAAAACGCAGTCATATCCGGCCCCTGTTTTTCCATCTGCTCAATCCCTATCTGCTGGTATCCAAAAAACCGGTTGAAAAATTTGAGGATTTGAAAGGAATGCGGATACGGATATGGGGAGAGGACATGCCCCGTCTTGTGCAGGCAGCCGGAGGAAAGCCTTTAAACCTGTTTCTGCCGGATATTTACAAGGCAATGGAGAGCAATGTCCTTGATGCCTGTCTTAAAAAAATGGAGGCTCTGGGAAAAGGCGATGCAGCCCGGCAGACAGTGACTTTGTGGAAAGAAATCCGCAGCACAGTTTCATGCGGAAAAGAGACCTCTGCTCCTGAAACCGGCAGCAAAAACTGATGTGAACAGCAGGTGCAAAAATTGAGCGGAGCGGTTTTTTGCACAGACGGAACAGCGGAAAACTGACAATATCGGATCAAAGCAATGGAGAATCACTATAAAAGCAGCATAATACCGATTCTCCATTGAAAATATACTTATGAAACACACCCCTGCCCCTCTCAGGAGGGGATTTTCTGAAAAAATCAATGGCGAATCGGTAAAAGCTTCCGGCCTGTGCCTGCTGCATAAACACAGTCCTGAAAACTTTATGCCTGAAAATTTATGGAACCTTACTTATTTTTGCAGAGAGGAAATCTGAATATGACCATCAGAAGCAAACTTCTGGCAGCAATCCTGATCGCGGGTTTTATCCCCTTTCTGATTATCGGACTGTATTCCTTTCATCTGTCCCGCAGCTCTTTGACCTCCAATGCCTTTGATCATCTGCAAAGTATCCGGGATATCAAGAAATTTCAGGTAGAAAATTTTTTCGGGGAGCGGGAAAAAAACATGAGTGTCCTGCTGGAAACTGTGTCCGTGCTCCGGCAGGGTGCTGTTGAAAAACTGAAAACAGCGCAGGAAATCAAAATTGCCCAGATGGAGGATTATTTCCGGAAATGTGTCAGCGATGTCACAGTCATTTCCCGGAATGCCGTCATATCCGAAGCCATCAGCAGTTTTGGCACAACATTCGGAGAAGACGGGGAATTCAACGAAGATCTGTACAGTTTTTTTGAAACAATGAAATTCAAAAACTCCTTTTTGCAGTACAAACAGGAATACGGATATTACGATCTTCTGCTGGTCAGCAAAGAGGGAAGAGTGGTCTATTCCCTGAACCGGGAGGCAGATTTGTCACAGAATCTGCTGAGCGGGGAACTGAAGGACAGCGGGCTGGGAAAATGTTTTCAGGAGGGACTGAAAGGCATTGCTGTGCAGGATTTTGAAAAATATCCGCCTTCGAATTTGCAGCATATTGCCTTTATCGCTGCGCCTGTTCTGGAAAACGGGGAGACTGCCGGGATCCTGATACTCAAGCTGGACAAAGGGCATGTGAACACCATTGTTCAGAGAAGGGAAGGCATGGGCAAAACCGGGGAAACCTATCTTGTGGGAAAATGGGGGGATATTCTCAGTTACCGGAGTGACCGGACTGTCCGGCAGGGAAATATGGGCGAGATCAAATATGGTGAGGATATTGACAAAGCCCTTAAAGGAGAGTCCGGAACCATGTTCAAAATCGGAATTACGGATAAAGTGGATATTTCTGTGTATGCGCCGCTGGCTATATCCGGCCTCAGATGGGCAATGATCTCTGTAATGACACTGGAGGAAGCAATTTCACCGGGACTTGGGACAGGCCAGCATGATTTTTTTTCTGCATATGCCAAAACATACGGATATGATGACCTGCTGCTCATTCATCCTATGGGACATGTTTTTTATTCTGTCGCGCACAGATCAGACTACAAAAGCAATGTGCTCAGGGGGGATACGGCTGATACAGGACTGGGAAAACTTGTCAGGAATGTTCTGGACACAAAAAAATTCACTTTTGCCGACTTTGAACCCTATGGCCCATTGGATGGCAAACCTGTGGCATTTATTGCACAGCCTGTTCTTTCAGGTGAAAAAGTGGAAATGGTGGTGGCCCTGCAGATTTCCATTGACACCATCAACCATTTTATGAAAGAGCGTTCCGGCATGGGGAACACCGGAGAAACCTATCTGATTGGCCAGGACGGACTGATGCGTTCAGATTCCTTTTTTGATCCGGAACATCTTTCCGTTGAAAACTCATTTGCACTGAAACAGCAGATTAAAACTGATGCTGCGAAAAAAATTCTGGAAGATGAAATTTCCGGACAGGGCAGTATCACAGATTACAGGGGGGAAAAAGTGCTTTCAGCCTATACTCCTCTGAATGTATGGGGATTGAAGTGGGGACTGATTGCGGAAATTGACGAGGCTGAGGCACTTGCACCGATAAGGAAACTGCAGGGGATGATGTCCAAAGTGGGACTTTTTGCCTTTGCCGGTATCATTCTTTTTGCAGTCTGGCTGGCCCGGTATCTGATGAAACCTGTTGTCCGGGCTGCGGCCGGTGTCCGGAAGATAGCAGAAGGGAATCTGTCCGGAACCTTTGATATCCGGGAATCAGACCTGTCACACAGGGATGAGATTGGCATGATTGCCAATGCAGTCAGGGATATGGGAATCAGGATACAGTCTGTTCTGAACACGGTTGACACGCTGATCCGTGCTGTCCGGAAAGGGGAACTTTCCTCAAGGGGAAATGCAGAGGAATTTCAGGGCAGTTGGAGGGATCTGGTTGCAGGGGTCAATGATCTGACCGAGGCATTCGCGGGGCCTGTTCATATGACAGCCGAGGCAGTCCGCCGGATATCCACCGGCGACATACCCGAAGAAATCACGGAAACGTATGAGGGGGATTTCAATGAAATCCGCAGCAGTCTCAATCTGCTCATCCGTGCCATGAACGAAATAACGCGGGCGGCAGAGGACATTGCGGATGGAAATCTGATGGTGGATGTCCGGGAACGCTCGGAAAATGACCGGCTGATGGCGGCCATGAATGCCATGATAGGAAAACTCAGGGCTTTGTCCGGGGAAACAGACAGGCTGACCCGTGCTGTGCAGGAAGGGGATCTCAATATCCGGGGCAATGCAGCAGCCTTTGAAGGCGGATGGCGGGATCTGGTGACAGGAATCAATCACCTGATTGGGGCTTTTATCAGGCCCATACGGATGACTGCGGAAAATATAGACAGAATTTCCAAAGGCGACATCCCGGCTGAAATCACAGAGGAATACAAAGGGGATTTCAATGAAATCCGCAACAATATCAACATGCTTATATCCAATCTCAGGGAAAGCGTGCGCGTGGCGGAAAAAATCGCGCAGGGGGATCTTTCTGTCCGTGTCCGCCCTCTTTCTGACAAGGACATACTGGGCATGTCACTCGTGCAGATGGTGAAAACCGTAAAACAGATTGTGAAAAACATCAACGGGCTGACAGAGGCCGCGCGTGAGGGGGAACTGGATAAGAGAGGCGATGAGAGCCGTTTTGGCGGTGAATACGCGGGGATTGTCCGGGGAGTCAATGAGACAATGGATGCGGTTGTGATTCCCCTGCGCGCAGCAGCCGGGTATGTCAACCGGATATCCGAAGGGGATATCCCGGAAATCATCACAGAGGAATACAAAGGGGATTTCAATGAAATGCGTATCAGTCTCAACACCATGATCACAAAAATGTCCGGATTTGCTGCTGAAATCCGGGAGACAGCCGAACATGTGGCCGCAGGCAGTGAGCAGTTGAGTACAGGTGCGGAAAAGGTATCCCAGGGAACATCACAGCAGGCAGCCGGAATTGAGCAGATATCTGCTTCCATGGATGAAATGGGTGCTGTGCTGGATCAGAATGCGGAAAATGCGCGGCAGACAGCTCTCATTGCCGCAGTTGCTGCACAAAAGGCACAGGAAAGCGGAAAAGCAGTGGAAGAAACAGTGCAGGCCATGAAAACCATTTCGGAAAAAGTCGGCATTATCGGGGATATTGCCCGGCAGACCAATATGCTGGCCCTCAATGCCGCGATTGAGGCTGCAAGAGCAGGCGAATACGGCAAAGGCTTTGCAGTGGTAGCAGCCGAGGTGCGGAAACTGGCAGAAAACAGTCAGAAGGCTGCGGCAGTTATCAGCAGGCTTTCTGTTTCCAATCTTGAACTTGCGGAAAAAACCGGCAAACTTCTCAATGAGATGGTCTCAGGCATTCAGAAAACATCTGAACTGGTGCAGGAAATCAGTGCTTCCGGGATGGAACAGGCAGGCGGGGTGGCACAGGTGAACAAATCCATACGGCAGTTGGAGCATATCATCCAGGAAAATGCCGCGGCTGCCCAGGAAATGGCAGCCACAGGCAGGGATTTTGCATCACAGTCTGAAAATCTGCTCAACTGTGTTTCCTTTTTCCGGCTTTCACGGAACAGTATGCCGGAACGGTAGTGGGTCAAATCCGTTCATCTGTGCCTGACACCGGTTTCGGAAAAATCCGCAGGGATTGAAATTATTACAGAAAACAAATTGAAAAACAAACCTGAATCCCGGAAGGGATGACATTATCAGCCGGTTTGACCCACTATCAAATCAGGATGCTGCAATGCCCGGTTTTCCCATAAATGCTGAAACAGGTGATCTGCCGTATATTTTAAGGCATAAACTTTGCAAAAAAACCTTTATCCATTATAAATCCGTGTTTTTGCAATACAGAAAAACTTTCGGTGGGCTGTTTATTTTCACAGGAAAAAATCATTCAGGTGCAGGCAAGGGTTGAAATTCCTGCCATACTCCGTATAATAAGGATGAGAATTTTTTCTTTGCCAACTTTGCGGGAATTTCCGCATTTTTTGCAGTTAAAACACAATAAGGAGAAATTTTTTTGGCAGACCACTTTTCAGGTGGCCGGATATTCATTCGGAAAAGAGAAAAAGTGCAAAAGGATAACAGACCTTATCGGAAATAAGGCGGAATATGTTTCCGGCCTGTTCATAAGCCGCACACAGGCTGGAATTTTATGCTGCTTTTTTTTATTTCCTGTAATGTCTAATGTAACAGAAAAAGATCCGGACTGTCGGAGATGCAATGATCAGGAGGAGGATACTGCTTCCGGATGTCCGGGCATTTACATCAATTGGAGAGAAAACAATGCTGGAAAATGACTGGATAACATTTAACACAAATATCTGGGGATATGATTTTACCTGTGAAGAATGCGGCGTAACAGGTTCATCTGAAGGTGAAGCCCCGCTGAGCACAATGAGAGCCATGAAGGATAAGGGATGGACCTTTCGTGTGGAAGGTACAGATTTCATTCCTCTTTGCCCTGAGTGCAGCGCGGATGCAGTGGAACTGCCATAATCTGCATATCAGAAATTTTTCGGAGGAGTGCAAAAGTTGTATTTTTGCAAATTCCAAACATAACTATAGTATTTTTCCTTAACTTTTATCCTTTATGACTGTGCAGAAAACCGCACTCATCCGGATCTGACCGGAGTGCAAAAATTAAGCGGAGCGGTTTTTTGCACTTATCACTCATCCGGATCTGACCGGAGTGCAAAAATTAAGCGGAGCGGTTTTTTGCACTTATCCGGTTTTACAGAGACAAAAGTTGGCAAAAGAACTATAAAACAGATTGTTTTTCTGTACAGTTATGCAAAAATGCAATTTTTGCACTCCCGGAAGTGTATGCCTGTATCATGGAAACCCTGAGAGTATTGAAAACCCTCAGCGGGTTCTTAGCAGCCAATGCTGAAATTTTTTTCATATCAATTATCTGAAAATCTGTATATGGCATTATTTATTGTAAATTTAAAAACATTCTGCCCTGGAGGGAAATCATGCTGGTCAGAGACTGGATGAAAATCAATGTGATAACCGTTGATGCCGATGCATCAATGGATAACGCTGTCAGACTGTTTAAAGAGCATAATATCGGAATGCTTCCTGTGATGCGGGAAGGGGAACTGGCGGGAATTGTCACGGACAGGGATATTAAACGGCATTCAGCTTCCGAAGCAACATCTCTGGATATTCATGAACTGATTTATCTGATCTCAAAGATCAAAGTCAGTGACATCATGAGCCGGAAACCCATTACGGTCAAACCTGATTATACAGTGGAGGAGACAGCGGAAATTCTGCTGAAGGAGAAAATATCAGGCGTGCCTGTTATCAATGATCAGGGAAAGATTGTGGGAATCATCACCAAAAACGATCTGTTCAAAGTGATCATATCCATGAGCGGTCTGCCCAAAAGAGGGATACAGTTTGCCGTAAAGGTGGACAACCGGGCAGGCGCGGTCCAGGAAATCATTGACATTTTCCGGAAATACGGAGGCCGGATTATGAATGTTCTGGTTTCCATGGAATCAGGTGATGAAAAATATCTCAATGCCTATATCCGCATGTACGGGATTGACCGGAACCGTTTTGCCATATTAAAGGAGGAACTCCGGGAAAAGGCCACACTGCTGTATATGGTTGACTATTTTGAGAATAAAAGGGAGATATACCAGTAGGAAAATTCTTTTGTCTTGACGGGGGATTTTCATACCGTTATATATGTTTTTAAATAAAATGTCTGTCTTTCAGAGATTCTGCGTTTTTTGGGAAACCGCATGGATTTCTCAGACAGACAGTTCTGGAGGTCTGCGGTTATATGGAATCTGAAAAATAATCAGACACTGACCTTTGCGGCTTCACGGCAGAAAATCGCGGGTCAGAAAAGAGTTTTTGCTGAAATTTATTCAGATTTCATACGGATGCTGTCTGATCTGTGGATGCTGTCTGATCAGACTGTATGTGTTTTTTTACAATTTTTTATTAACAAGGAGAAAAAAGATGAAAAGAGATTTCAGGAAATTGTTTACTGTTCCGGTAATTGGAATGGCAATGCTCCTCTCCCTGTCCGGTATGGTTATGGCAGAGGACACCATCAAACTGGGAGTGGCCGGCGCGCACAGCGGTGATCTGGCTTCCTATGGTCTGCCTTCAATCAATGCAGCCAAACTGGTTATCAAAGACATCAATGCCAAAGGCGGCATACTGGGAAAACAGGTGGAACTGGTAGCCGAAGATGATGCCTGCAAACCCGAAGTATCCACCAATACAGCCACCAAACTGGTTTCCCAGGGGGTTGGCATTGTGCTGGGACATATCTGCAGCGGAGCCACCAAGGCCGCGCTGGGCATTTACAAGGATTCCAAAGTCATTGCCATGTCCCCTTCAGCCACCAATCCGGATCTGACCCTGAGTGGTGACTATCCCAATTTTTTCCGCACCATTGCCCATGATCTTACCCAGGGGGATCTGCAGGTGGATTTTGCCATGAACACGCTGAAACTGAAAAAATTTGCCGTACTTCATGACAAGGGTGACTACGGCAAGGGAATAGCCGAGCATGTGAAATCCATTCTGGAAAAAAATCCTGAAGCCAAAGTTCTGCTGTATGAAGGCATTACACCGGGCGCGGTGGATTATTCAGCCATCGTGCAGAAAATCAAAAAATCCGGTGCTGAGGCTGTTATTTTCGGCGGTTATCATCCGGAAGCATCCAAAATCGTAAGCCAGATGCGCAAAAAACGGATGGACATCATCTTCATCTCTGATGACGGTGTGAAAGACGATACCTTTATCAAAGTGGCAGGCAAAGACGCTGAAGGAGTTTATGCGACAGGCCCGGCTGATGTTTCCGGCAATCCCATGGGCGCGGCTGCAACCAAAGCACATCAGGCGGAATTCGGTTCAGAACCGGGCGCGTTTTTCCACAATGCCTATTCCGCTGCACTGGCTCTGCTTAATGCTGTTGAAAAAGCAGGCTCCACAGATTACGATGCGATTATCAACGCGCTGAGAACACAGGAAGTGGAAACACCGGTTGGAAAGATTAAATTTGATGAAAAAGGCGATGCCATTGGTGTGAAGATGTCCATGTATCAGGTGAAAAACGGCAAGTATGAGGAAGTGAAATAAGTTCCTGTGTTTGTGTATCCGAAACAGGGGCAGGCATGGTGTCTGCCCCTGTTTAAGTAAGCAGCCGAAAATTTTGGTGTATTCAAAAAACCGGATTTTTTAGAAAAATCCGGTTTTTCGGAAAAGTTTATACCCGAAAATTTATGCTGGCTTATTTATATGAAAATTGATCTCCGGAAATGATAAGTAGGCAAACAAAAATTTAACCGTGTATTCAAAAAACCGGATTTTTCTAAAAAATCCGGTTTTTCGGAAAATTTTATGCCCGAAAATTTATGGAACCTTACTTACCATCTTTACAATGGGCAAAAAGGAGAACACTTATGAAAACCCTTTGGTATGAAAAAAGAATACACGGAAGCCACAACAGCGGAATGGTACTTTCTTTGATGAAGAGGATGATTGCCTCCTTATGTTTTCTGATACTGCTGGTATGGTGTCCCTGTTATGCAGCAGAAGAAATGACAGTAACATGGCTTGATATGGATATTCCGCCATTTTACATTCTTAAAGGCGAATATGCGGGAACAGGAATTGCTGATGAAATCACAAAATTGTTTCAGCAGAGACTGCCGCAGTATACCCATAAGCACGCAAATGTTGTTTTTGCAAAAGCCATGGAACAGTTCAAGTCCGGAGAATCTGTCTGTCATGCCGCATTCTTCAAAACACCTGAACGGGAAGAATTTGCATATTTTTCTGCGGTTCCCTCGGATATTGTGCCTCCGGTGGGAATTACCATCAAACGGAAAAATCTGAAACAGTTTGAAACCGGCGCGACTCTTTCTTTGGCAGAACTGCTGAAAAATTCCGAATTACGGTGCGGAGCAGTCAAAGGACGTTCGTATGGAACAGAAATTGATCGGCTTTTGGAACAATATCAAGGTAAGTCCCATGTTTTTCTGCGAACTTCCGGGGCTATGTATGAAGGTATGTTCAGCATGCTGCTCGCGGATCGCTTTGATTATCTGATCGGTTCCCCGCTGGAGGCAATGTATGCCTCAAAAATTGTGTCTGAAAAAGGAGAAGAAATTGTGAATCTTCCTTTGCAGGAAAGTTCTTCTTGTCAGGTCGGTTATGTGGCCTGTACAAAAAATGAGTGGGGAAAACAGATGATTGAGCATGTGAATCTGATTTTGCGTCAGGAGCGGCCCACAGAACGGTATAAAACATTTTTTGAAAAATGGCTGGATGAACGCAGTATTCCTCAGTTCCGGAAAGATTATGAGATTATTTGCCTTCAGACTGGGAACTGAAGTCAGCAATTACTTATCGCTTTCATCTTTGACTGTTAAGAAGCTGTTTTAAAAATAATCAGGGGTGAAAAAAAGTTGGAAATTTACCTGTTTTTTGTCCGGTATCATGTCTGATTTTGCCTGTTCAGACGGAAAATGTCTCTTTTGCACCCTGAATTACCGCCTGAAAAACCAGGGGCGAATATTTTTAAAACAGCTTCTTAGGTGATTTCCAGAAAAGAATATCCCACCAAAGCAGCATAAGCTTCAGCCTTGTGCCTGTGAACTGAAATGGGATATTTATTTTCAGAAATCAAATTATTTATATGAAAATTGATGATCACCGGAAATTACAGATATGAATGAAATACATAAATATAACATGGGTATTATTGGGAACTGTGCTTATATTGCATATATTGATACATTGGCTGATGTCAAATGGCTTTGCATGCCCAGATTTGACAGCAGTTTTATTTTCGGTTCCCTGATAGATGATCAGAACGGTGGGGATTTCTCTGTATCCCCTAAATCCGAAAATTTTTCTTCCAAACAGTATTATATTGAAAATACAAATATTCTCTGTACGGAATTTACAGCTTCAGATGGCAGATTTAAAGTAATCGACTTTGCTCCCCGTTTCTATCAGTACGACCGCTATTTTAAACCGCTGATGCTGGTGCGGAAAATTATACTTCTTGAAGGCAGACCTTTTATTAAGGTAAAATGTTTGCCGGTTGGAGATTACGGAAAAATTAGGCCTGAAATTTTAATGGGAAGCAACCATATCCGTTATCTTAATATTGGCAGTCAGATACGTTTAACCGCCAATATTCCGTTAAATGCCATACTTGATAATCAATATTTTGCTCTCACTGAAAATAAGCATCTTGTTTTTACCTATGGGGTACCTCTGGAAGCATCTTTGGAAAGTACTGTTGATGAATTTCTAAGGAAAACAAAAGATTATTGGATGAACTGGGTAAAAAGCACATCTATACCCAATTTTTATCAAAAAGAAATTATCCGTTCTGCTTTAATCCTTAAACTTCACCAGTATGAAGACACAGGCGGAATCATTGCTTCAGGGACAACGAGTCTTCCTGAATATCATCAAAGTACCCGTAATTGGGATTACAGATACTGCTGGATGCGTGACGCCTATTACACCTTAAACGCTTTTTCCGGCATTGGGCATTTTGAAGAACTGGAAAAATACTTTCAGTATATTGAAAATATAATCCTCAATGAAACTGATCGTATACAGCCTTTATATACCATTACAGGCGAAAAAAAGATAATTGAGCAAACATTAAATCTGAAAGGATATTTGGGAAATACGCCTGTAAGAATTGGCAATGACGCTTATACCCACGTTCAGAATGATGTTTATGGCGAAGTTTTAGTAAGCCTTTTGCCAATTTATGCTGACAAACGCTTAAACATTGAAGAAAAATATAAATCCAAAGAAATCATCAAATGGCTTTTGGAACGTATTTTTTTGACAATGAATGAACCTGATGCCGGTTTATGGGAATTCCGAAACCGTAAGCAATTTCACTGCTATACCTATCTTTTTCACTGGGCAGGAAGCAAAGCAGCCGTCAAAATTGCAGAGATACTGAATGACAGTGACTTAAAAAGCATGGCCTTATCTCTTATGGAACAGTCTTCCCAAAAAATTGAAATGTGTTATAATCCTGCAAAAAAGGCTTATACGCAGGCAATAGGTGTGGACAACCTGGATGCCAGTTGTCTGCAGTTGATAAGCATGAATTATATTAATCCAAATCTTCAGAGAGCGAAGGAGCATCTTGAAACACTTGAAAAGGAACTCAAAACCAGTCAGGGTTTATTCTATCGTTACAGACATGAAGACGATTTTGGCAAACCGGAATCAACCTTTCTGGTATGTGCATTCTGGTATGCAGAAGCTTTGGCCTGTGTAGGCAGAATTGATGATGCCATAAAAACGCTTGAAAATATTCTGCCATATTCAAATCATTTGGGAATTTTCAGTGAAGACGTTGATATACATGGGGGACAATGGGGCAATTTTCCCCAAACTTACAGTCATGTTGGATTAATGAATGCTGTTTTCAGGATTGCCAAAAAATTGGACCTGCCAATTTTTTATTAGCGCTTTTCAAGTTTGAAACTGCAGGTTGGGTTAATTTTCCAATTTTTTGTAAAAATTGGAAAATTAACCCAACACGTCTGGCTGTAAATCACAAAAACAAATTTGACAACGCATTAGACTAATAAGGAGAACAGTTATGATTACACAGGATAAATATACATTTAACCGTCTGGTGCTTGCTTCTTACAGGCTGCCTTTTAATCTTGCAGTAAAAGACAGCAAAACTCAAATTGTACAAAATTCAGGAGGTTTGGTTTCTGCCATACTTTCTTTGTCACAAAAGATGGATAGTAACTTCAGGCAGAATTTTGCAAAAAAAATTGTTTGGGTAGGACATTCTGAACACAGTAAAAAAAAATTTGCAGATTTCGATTCAGACAAAAACACTTTTGATGTTTATCCGGTAAATATTGAACCCAAAATACACAGAAAATATTATAATGGTTTTTGCAATGATGTAATATGGCCTTTGTTTCATTATTTTCCTACATTTGCTGTTTTGGATGAGAGTTATTTTGAAAATTATGTTAAGGCAAATCAAGTATTTTTTGAAGAGATAAAAAAAATTGTTCGGCCCGATGACCTGATTTGGGTACATGATTATCAGCTTTTTTTACTGCCGGCTCTTATCCGTAAAAGTTTTCCCAAGGCCAATATAGGGTTTTTCCTGCACATTCCATTTCCTTCGTATGAAATTTACAGAATGATGCCGCCCAGATGGAGGGAAGAAATACTGCGCGGCATTTTAGGATCTGATTTAATTGGATTCCACACATATGATTACACCCAGCATTTTTTAAATACAGTCAGCAGAATTTTAGGATATGAAAATACGTTCAGAAAAGTTTTCACTCCCGACAATAATATAATCAAAGCGGATGTTTTCCCGATAGGAATTGATTATGATAAATTCAGTCTTGCAACGGAGAGTTTTGAGGTGGAAAAAGAAATCAGTAAATTAAAAGATGCTGTGGAAGAGAAAAAACTTATTTTTTCTGTTGACAGATTAGACTATACAAAAGGAATTCTGATAAGGCTTTTGGGATTTGAATATTTTTTAAAAAAATATCCAAGTTGGCATGGCAGAGTCATTTTTAATATGGTGGTGGTTCCATCCAGAGACACCATACCCCGTTATCAGGAAATGAAAAAAGAAATTGAAGCAACTGTAGGCAGAATCAATGGGAACTACAGTACCATTGAATGGCGACCTTTGATTTATCAATACAAATCATTATCTTTTAATGAATTAATTGCATTATACAGTTTTAGCCATGTCGGATTGATTACACCTTTGCGGGATGGGATGAATCTTGTTGCCAAAGAATATGTTGCCTGCCAGAGGCATAACATCGGTGTATTAATTCTAAGTGAAATGGCGGGTGCTGTTGCAGAACTGGGAGAATCTGTTATTATAAATCCATTTGACAAAAAAGAGATTGGGGAAGCCATACATAAAGCACTCCAAATGGATGATGATGAACGTAATGATCGTATTTTGAAAATGAAAAACCGGCTCAAAAACTACAATGTCTTTTCGTGGACAAACGACTTTTTAAATCAATTACAACTCATTAAAAATGAACAAAAAATTATGGAAATTAAATATATAACTTCTGATATAGAAAAAGAGATGTCAGATAACTATAAAAATGCCTGCAGCAGAGCCATATTTTTGGATTATGATGGCACATTGGTACCTTTTGCAAAATATCCCAAATTAGCGACCCCCACTCCTTATGTTATTGAGCAGTTAAAAAAATTATCATCTGATGATAAAAATGCTGTTGTTATAATCAGCGGGCGCGATCAGTCGTTTTTGGAACGGTGGTTTGGTGATATGAATATTTATATTATTGCAGAGCATGGAGCATTGCTGAAAAAACCTCATGGAAAATGGGAATATCAAATAACTGCGTATACTGGATGGAAAGAAATAATTTACCCAATATTTCAAAAATATTCAGATCGCTGTAACGGATCTTTTATAGAAGAAAAAAATGCTTCACTGGCCTGGCATTTCAGAAATGCTGACCCTGATTTTGCATTTGTCAGATCACAGGAGCTTAAAGAAGAACTTAAAGAGATTCTGTCTGATGAGCAGTCTTTACAAATTTTGGAAGGCAACAAAGTAATTGAACTTAAACAGAATGGTTATGACAAAGGCGTGGCCGCTGTAAAATTTATTGAACAGAAAACAGACTTAAATTTTATTTTGGCGATAGGGGATGACAAAACAGATGAAGATTTGTTTAAAGCAATACCTTCATACAGTTATACGATCAAAGTGGGAACTTCACCTACAAATGCCAGATATAATTTAAAATATCAAAATGATGTCATGTATTTGATTAATAAACTTACAGAAAGCTGTTAATCTCAAATTGATCCTGCTGACTGGCATGGGGAAAGAAAGAGAATTATGGATTTGGAATATTTTGCAGAACTATTTCTCGGGGGACTGACGCGGGGCAGCATTTACGCTCTTATCGCGCTGGGATATACAATGGTCTACGGCATTGTCCAACTGATCAATTTTGCACATGGGGAAATCTATATGATCGGTGCGTTTACTGCTTTGATCATTGCCAGTGTGCTGAATATGGAATTGGGATGGACCCATGCAGGAGCTCTTTTCCTGCTTGCCTCTCTTGCCGCAATCGTATATTCCTGCTGCTACGCATGGACAATGGAAAAAATAGCCTACAAACCCCTTCGCAAAGCCCCCCGTCTTTCGGTTCTGATCAGTGCCATTGGCATGTCCCTTTTTCTGCAAAACTATGTGCTTCTGGCCCAGACTTCGGATTTTCTGCCTTTCCCCAAACTCGTGCCGGACTGGGAATTCTGGGAACCCTATGCCCATATCATCAGCGCGCCGGAAATCGCCATTCTGCTGGTCACGACGATTGTCATGATCCTGCTGACTTTTCTCATCAAATTCACCAGAATCGGAAAAGCCATGCGTGCCACAGCACAGGACAGAAGCATGGCCATGCTCGTGGGCGTGGATGTGGATCAGGTGATTTCCGTGACATTTATCATTGGATCAGCGACGGCTGCCATTGGCGGAGTGCTTATCGCGTCCCATATCGGACAGATCAATTTTTATATTGGATTTCTTGCCGGAATCAAGGCATTTGTGGCAGCAGTGCTGGGCGGCATCGGCAGCATACCCGGAGCCGTGCTGGGCAGTCTGGTGCTGGGATGGACAGAAAGTTTTTTCACCGGTTATATTTCCAGTGATTATGAAGATGTGTTTGCATTTGTATTTCTGGTCTGCATTCTCATCTTCCGGCCATCAGGTCTCCTGGGACGTCCAGAAACGCAGAAGGTATGATATTCAATCATTGCAGATTAATCAAATTCATTTGAAGGAGATATAAAATGGAAACAAGTCTCCGGCCATCGGCATACGAAGAGATTCTTATCGGCATAGCGCGCTCTTTGCCTGCTGATCGTTTATTGCAAGTTTTGGATTATGCCCGTTATATTCAGTCCCAATGTTTTGAAATTACAGATTATGATGAAACTGAGGAAGAAATCCTTGCTGATGAACAGCATTGGGATTCCCAGTTTGCTGCAACGCAGAACGGTTTGAAAAAAATGGCTGATAAAGTACGGGCTGATATTCGTGCAGGGCGTACCAATGTAAATCTCCAAAATTATTTTCTGAAAAAAAACTCTTATGAACATATTAAATGAATTCAAAAAATCCTTTGTAACAGCCTTCTGGTTCATGTTCCTGACCTTTCCCATTCTGGTCATCCGGGTGAATACAGTGGAAAATATCATCCAGTGGCGGTGGAAAAACATGGCTTTTGCCGGAATCGGCTCATTTTTCATTTCCTTTGTGTGGCGTTATCTGATCCGGCGCAAGGAAATGGGAATCAAAAAAAACGAGAATGGGGAATCCCGGAAGATTCCATTAAGTCAGCGGATTACGCAAGAAAAACGCCTGTATCTTCCCGGTCTGATTCTGGTGGGCATATTTGTTCTGATCTTTCCCTTTGTTTTTTCCCTGTACCAGACCAATATCATGATCAACGCGCTGATGTATGTCATGCTCGGACTTGGACTGAACATCGTAGTCGGCCTTGCCGGGCTGCTGGATCTGGGATATGTGGCCTTTTATGCAGTCGGAGCATATACTTACGCTCTCCTTAATCACCATTTCGGACTTGGTTTCTGGACAGTGCTTCCTGTTGCAGGCTTACTTGCCGCCATGTTCGGCATTATTCTGGGTTTTCCCGTGCTGCGGCTGCGGGGAGATTATCTGGCCATTGTAACACTCGGATTCGGGGAAATCATCCGCCTGATTCTGGAAAACTGGAATGATTTTTCCTTTGGCCCCAGCGGTATAGCCAATATTCCCAGACCCGGATTTTTCGGTGTGAAAATGTCTTTGGAAACCAATACGGTTTTCATCTATTTCATGATGATCCTGATGACCCTTGCGACAATTTTTATTGTAAACCGTCTGCAGAACTCCCGTATTGGCAGGGCATGGATTGCATTAAGAGAAGATGAAATCGCGTGTCAGGCAATGGGCATTGACAAAACCAGAACCAAACTCACAGCCTTTGCATTAGGCGCAACATGGGCAGGATTTGCAGGCGCAGTGTTTGCAGCAAAAACCACTTTTGTCAATCCCGCAAGTTTCACCATTTGGGAATCCATCATTATTCTCTGCGTGGTTGTTCTCGGAGGCATGGGTTCCATTATCGGCGTGATTTTCGGTGCGCTGGTTCTGATCCTGCTTCCTGAATATCTCCGTGCCTTTTCCCAATACCGTATGCTTGTCTTTGGCATGGTTCTGGTGTTGATGATGATCTTCCGGCCCGAAGGAATCATCAGCAATGTCCGGCGCACCTATAAATTTAAGGAACACGGGGATCAGTGAAAAAAATGGGTGTATCGCACCTTTTGCACAAAAAAAGCCGACTTATACCATTACCTGAAACATTTCGGTTGTAAAATACCGCATTCTAAAGGTTTGCCTCAGCAGAGTTTACAGTTAAAAAAGCCACGAATAACACGAATCTGCACGAATGCACAAACCATAATTCATGCAATTCGTGTCATTCGTGCAATTCGTGGCATTCGTGCAATTCGTGGCTGTACCATCAAATCTTCTGAGTAATGGTATATTTCCGATAATGAATTATTCAAATATCTTCAATGCGTGAATCAGAATACAGAGATAACACCCCGCTGCATCACAGAAAAGAATATGGCCAGTTTTTCACTCCAGCCCCGGCTGCACGGCTTATGATTCAGTGGATTCTGAAAGGCAATCCCAAAACAATATTGGATCCTGCATTCGGTCTGGGCGTTTTTTATGATGAAATCATAAAAACAAATTCTGGAACACCCCTGTCATTTACAGGATACGAGATTGACAGCCATATCATAACGTATCTTTCTCATACCGGAAAACATAAAAATCTTCGGCTGATACAGGAAGACTATCTTTGTTCTGAACCCGGATATTTTGACGGTATCATCTGCAATCCCCCGTATATGCGTTTTCAGAAATTTCTCAACCGCCATCATGTGCTGGCAAAACTGGAAGAAAAAACAGGGAAAAAACTGACTGGATATGCAAACACAGCTTCTGTTTTTCTTGTAAAATCCCTGACCGAGCTTAACCGTAACGGAAATTTGGCCTTTATTATGCCCTTTGAGTTTTTCAATACCGGCTATGGAAAAGATGTCAAAAAAAGTCTGCTTGAAAATAATCTGTTAAAACAGATTATCATTTTTTCCAATGAAAAAGAAATATTCCCGGATGCCACAACAACGGTGTGTGTGCTTCTGTGCAGAAATGACGGAAAAGAGGAAGCCATAAAAATTACGCACATCAGTGCCAGCAGAGAAATTGATGATATATCTGATGTCAGTCATTTTTATCATAGGGAAATCAGACATTCGGATTTGCCATACAGCAAAAAATGGACACCCATACTGTTATCTCTTTTTTCTGAACACAAACAACCTGATGGTTTCTGCAAACTGTCTGCATACGGCGCATTCACAAGAGGCATCGCCACAGGTGCAAATGAATTTTTTGCATTGACAAAATCAAAAATCAAAACATACGGACTGGATCAGAACAATTGCTGCAAATGTATCACAAAAAGTGCGCAGATACGGAAATCTGTTTTTACCGAAGCTGATTTTGACAGGCTTTGCCATGCGGATAAGCCTGTTTTCTGTCTGGATGTGAAAGATCACAGCAGCCCGGAAATACAGAATTATCTCAAATACGGCGAAAAACAGGGATTTCATGAACGGTATCTGACAAAAATGAGAAATCCCTGGTACAGAATGGAATGCAGAAAACCTGCCCCGATTCTGTTCGGTGTGTTCAGCAGAGGACGTTTAAAAGTGATACGGAATTTCACAACAGCGGTAAACTTTACATGCTTTCACTGTTTTTATCCCAATCTGTCTGGTGAACAGCTTATAAACAGGCTGTTTGTCTATTTTATCAGCGACTTCGGGCAGAACATAATGAAAAACAGCAAACGGCGTTACGGGGATGAACTGGATAAATTTGAACCCAATGATCTCAACGAAAGCCTGTGTCCCAGCCCGGCGCAGTTTGAAATGATGGATGAAGAAGATGCCAGCAGCGTTATTGACATGGCAATGAAGGATGAAGAAAGGGCAGTGCAGATGAGCAATCATCTGACAGAAAAAATCCTGAACACCGTATCTGGCAGCACTTCCGGAACAAACTATCCCAAAACATATTGAAAAAACCTTAAAATTTCAAATCTCCTGTCAGTCTGCAATTTTTTCCGAAAAAAAATACTTGACAATATATTCCGTATGCGTAATATATGTATAGCTTTGAATTACGCACAGGAGAGCTTATGACAGATATTGTCCCATCAGATCATCCCTATTATCTTTTGTCAAGAACCACACTCATTATCACGTCCGCATTCCGGAAGGGCCTGACTTCTGCCGGAATCACCCATGTCAAACCTGCATATCTGGGGGTTCTGATTGCCTTATGGCAGGAAGACGGCCTCAAGGTTATTGAACTGGGACGCAGATCCGGGCTGGAACCTTCGTCCATGACCGGCCTGCTGGATCGCATGGAACGCGATGGTCTGGCTTTCCGTTCCGCAGATCCCAATGACCGGAGATCCCAACTGATTTATCTCACAGATGAGGGCCGGAATGTAAAAAAAGCGGTTCTGGATGTGGTGGATGAGGTTATGGGAGAAATTTTCAGAGACATATCCTCTGATGATCTTGGCAACGCCATGAAAGTGCTACAGCAGATTATCAGCAATGCAGGCTCCAGAAGTAACGGTTTTTAAAAAAAGTTCTTCAATTTTTTTTGCGGAGCAAATATTATTTGAGCCACAAATAAACACGAATTTTCATCATTCGTGTTTATTCGTGCAGATTCGTGGCTGAAAAGTGCATTTGTGCAAAAATCCCTGAAGAACCAGAAAAAATCGGCAATGGGTCAAAACTGTTTATTTTTTTCAAACCTGAAACTCTGCGTGACTCTGGGGAAACTCTGTGTCACTCTGCGGTTAAAAACAGTTTGCTGCCGGTTTGATCCATCCCCAAAAAATTTTCACTCTTAAACCCTGAGGGTTTTGAAACCCCCCAGGTTTTTTGGACACAAGGAGAAAATAAACAATGAGCAGTCTCAATCATCTTTTTTCACCAATTCAGATCGGCAATATGACATCCCCCAACCGGCTGCTGATGTCAGCCATGAGCATCAATTTCGGCGTGGATGAGGATGGGTTTGTAAATGAGCAGTTGACAGAATATTTTGTTGCCAGAGCAAAAGGCGGTGTGGGTATGATGCTCGTGGGCGGGGGCGCGGTTCATCCCACTGGATTGGAGCTTCCCAACCTGCCAAAACTTTGGAATGACAACTGCATTCCCTCTTTGAAAAAAATGGTCGCGGCAGTGAAACCCTATGACACCAGATTCGGAGTGCAACTGATGCACGGGGGCAGGCAGTCCTATCACGACAGCAAGGTTGCACCTTCGCCGATTCCCGCGCCCGCAGTGGTCAAAGGCATTCCCAAAGAACTCACAATTCCGGAAATTCAGGAACTTGTACAGGCATTTGGGGATTCGGCACGGCGATGCAGGGAAGCCGGGTTTGAATTCATTGAAATTCACGGCGCGCATGGTTATCTTATCAACCAGTTTCTTTCCCTTAATTCCAATAAGCGTACAGATGAATACGGGTGCGCTTCTTTTGAAAACCGGAGCCGCTTTCTCATGGAACTGTTCCGGGACATCCGGAAAAAATGCGGTGCGGATTTTCCCGTTGGCATCCGTATGAACGGACAGGATTATATCAAAGACGGTCTGACATTGGATGACGCGCTGCATCTTGCTCCGATTCTGGAAAAAGAGGGCGCGGCTTATCTGCATGTATCCGCAGGGGTTTACGGCTCCACACAGTTGACCATTCCTTCCATGTATGTGGAACACGGCTGTTTTGTCCATCTCGCGGAGGCTGTGAAAAAAAAGGTTTCCATTCCGGTTGTCACAGTGGGACGTATCAAAGATCCGCGCATGGCAGATCAGATCATTGCGGATGGCAAGGCGGATGTTGTTGCATTGGGGCGTTCCGTGATTGCTGATCCGGATTATCCCAACAAAGCAAAATCCGGCGCGTTTGCAGATATTCGTCCCTGCATGGGCTGCTGTCTGGGCTGTATTCATGCGGTTCTGGCTTTGGAGCCGGGATCGTGTGTGGTGAATCCGGAAGTGGGCCGGGAATATCAGTTGAAAAATGAGAAAAAACCGGAACGTATCAGAAAAGTGCTGGTCGTGGGAGCCGGGCCGTCCGGAATGGCAGCGGCAAGAATTCTTGCCATGCGCGGGCATCAGGTGACCATCTGCGAAAAACAGGATAAATTTGGCGGTGTGCTGCGCCTTGCTGCCAAAGCTCCGGGACGCGGGGAAGTGGGCGATGTGCTTAAATTTCTGGCAAGGGAACTGGAAAAACACAAGGTTCCGGTGCGTTTCAATACTGAACTC